>NZ_JBPCKQ010000119.1:0-39907 GCF_051004135.1 Ornithinimicrobium sp. | reverse complement strand
CGGCAGCACGCCGCCGGTTGAGGGGCAATGTACCCATCCCAGAGCGCCGGTGAGGGGTGCCGGGCCACGAACGTGACCCAACCGTGACCTGAGCGGATCCCCGCCCGTGGCCAGGACGGACGGACCGGTGCGCCAGAGCGTGATAGCACTGCCGGTATGCCGCCCCGACCGTTCGACGACACGCTCGTCGTGGCCGCCGCGCTGGTGGACCACCTGGCCCGCCCGACCCGGCTGCTGGCGGCCCGGCGGACCGCCCCGCCCCACCTCGCAGGGCGGTGGGAGCTGCCCGGCGGGAAGGTCGAGACCGGTGAGGAGCCGCTCCAGGCGCTGCACCGCGAGCTCGCCGAGGAGCTCGGCGTCCGGGTCCGTCTCGGCGCGCCGGTGCCCGAGCCGTCGGGGGACTCGGACGACGACGTCTGGCCGCTCACCCATGGGCTACGGATGCGGGTGTGGTGGGCCCCAGGTGGAGGAGGGCGCACCGCATCCGCTCCAGGACCACGACGTGTTGCGCTGGCTGACCCTGGACGATCTGTGGGACGTCCCGTGGCTGAGCACCAACACGGCCCTGGTCGAGGCTCTGGCCGGCACCATGCGAGAGCACCGACCGGCGGCTGAGACACTTGCCCCATGTCTGCACCGTCCCTGGCTCCGCTGAGCATCCGCACCGATCTGCGCAACGTCGCGATCATCGCCCACGTCGACCACGGCAAGACCACCCTCGTGGACGGCATGCTGCGGCAGTCCGGCGCCTTCGACGACCAGCGCGGTGAGGACGTCGACCGGGTCATGGACGTGGGTGACCTGGAGCGGGAGAAGGGCATCACGATCCTGGCCAAGAACACCGCGATCCGGTATGCCGGGCCCTCCGCTGCGCAGCACGACGCCCCCGACGGTGTGACGATCAACATCATCGACACCCCCGGTCACGCCGACTTCGGCGGCGAGGTGGAGCGCGGCCTGTCGATGGTCGACGGCGTCGTCCTGCTGGTTGACGCCTCGGAGGGCCCGTTGCCGCAGACCCGGTTCGTGCTGCGCAAGGCCCTCGCTGCGCAGATGCCGGTGATCCTGTGCATCAACAAGGTGGACCGGCCGGACAGCCGGATCGCCGAGGTGGTCGACGACGTCTACGCCCTGTTCATGGACCTGCTGGAGGACAGCCCCGGCGATGCGGCCGCCGAGGCCGCCGAGGCCGCCCTGAACTTCCCGATCGTCTACTCCTCCGCCAAGGCCGGCCGCGCCTCGCTGAGCGCCCCCGGCGCCGGGGAGATGCCGGACGGGCCCGACCTGGAGCCGCTGTTCGCCACCCTTCTGGAGACGGTGACCGCGCCAACGTATGTCGAGGGCGCACCATTGCAGGCCCACGTGACCAACCTGGACTCCTCGCCGTTCCTGGGCCGGCTGGCGCTGTGCCGGGTGCGCAACGGGACCATCCGCAAGGGCCAGCAGGCCGCGTGGTGCCGTCGGGACGGGTCGATCGAGCGGGTCAAGATCACCGAGCTGCTGGTGACCGAGGCCCTCGACCGCAACCCGGCGCAGCAGGCCGGACCGGGCGACATCATCGCTATCGCCGGCATCCCCGAGATCACCATCGGGGAGACCCTTGCCGACCCCGACGACCCCCGGCCGTTGCCGCTGATCACCGTCGACGAGCCGGCCATCTCGATGACCATCGGCACCAACAGCTCGCCCCTGGCCGGACGCGCCAAGGGGACCAAGGTCACCGCCCGGCTGGTCAAGGACCGCCTGGACAAGGAGCTGGTCGGCAACGTGTCCTTGCGGATCCTGCCCACCGAGCGACCGGACACCTGGGAGGTGCAGGGCCGCGGCGAGCTGGCCCTGGCCATCCTGGTCGAGCAGATGCGCCGTGAGGGTTACGAGCTCACCGTCGGCAAGCCGCAGGTGGTCACCCGCGAGATCGACGGCAAGCTGCACGAGCCGGTCGAGCGGCTGACCATCGACACCCCCGAGGAGCACCTGGGCACGATCACCCAGCTGCTGGCGGTCCGCAAGGGCCGGATGGAGCAGATGGTCAACCACGGCACCGGCTGGATCCGGATGGAGTTCGTGGTGCCCTCGCGGGGGCTGATCGGCTTCCGCACCGAGTTCCTCACCGAGACCCGCGGCACCGGCATCGCCCACCACGTCTTCGACGGCTACCACCCGTGGTTCGGCGACATCCGCACCCGGCAGTCCGGCTCCCTGGTCTCCGACCGCACGGGGGTGGCGACCAGCTACGCCATGTTCAACCTGCAGGAGCGCGGCACGCTGTTCCTGGCGCCGACCACCGAGGTCTACGAGGGGATGGTCGTCGGCGAGAGCTCCCGCGCCGACGACATGGACGTCAACATCACCAGGGAGAAGAAGCTGACCAACGTGCGCTCCGCCGGCGCCGAGGTGCTGGAGCGGCTGGTGCCGCCCCGGCTGCTCAGCCTGGAGCAGTCGCTGGAGTTCTGCCGCGAGGACGAGTGCGCCGAGGTGACACCCGACGCGGTGCGCATCCGCAAGGTGGTACTCGGCGCGTCCGAGCGCGCCCGGTCCGCCGCACGCGCCAAGCGGTCGTGACCGCGGACCAGGCTCCCGCGCCCGGCGACCCGGGCATCCGGCTGCTCGCCGTGCACGCCCACCCAGACGACGAGACCTTGGCCACAGGGGTGGCACTGGCGCACCATCGGCTGCTGGACGACGAGGTGCATGTCATCACCTGCACCCTCGGCGAGGAGGGTGAGATCATCCCACCCGAGCTGGCGCACCTGGAGGGCAGCGACCAGCTGGCCCCGCACCGGCATACCGAGCTGATGGGGGCCATGCAGACCCTGGGTGTGCAGCACGCCTACCTCGGTGGGGAGCGCCCCCGGTGGCGGGACAGCGGGATGGCCGGCTCCGCGGCCGCCGAGCACCCGCGGGCCTTCGCCGGAGTCGACGTCACTGAGCCAGCCGGGCTGCTCGCCGAGCAGGTGCGGGCGATCGCGCCGGACGTCGTGCTGACCTACGACCCGCACGGCGGCTACGGCCACCCCGACCACATCCAGACCCACCGGGTGACTGTGGCGGCGCTCGCCTCCCTGCCCGCACCGTCGCGCCCCGCCCTGTATGTCGTGCTGACCCCGCGGTCGTGGGTCGCCCAGGACCGGTGCTGGCTCGCCGAGCACGTGCCCGCAGACACGCCGCTGACCGTGCCCGGACCGGACGACCCGTGCCCGCCCTCCGTCGTGCCCGACGACCGGGTCGAGCACCGGCTCGTCGCACCCGAGGCCGTGGCGCTGCGCGACGCGGCGCTGCGTCACCACCGCACCCAGGTCAGCGTCCACGACGGCTACTACGCTCTGAGCAATGACATCGCCGCCAGACTCCCCGACCGGGAGGGCTACACCCGGTGGCGCGATGACCACTGACCCGCCGGCCCCGAGCGAAGCCGACGAGACCGCCTACCGGCGCGCCATCGGGCGCTTCGCCACCGGCGTCGTGGTGGCCAGCACCCTCGCCGGGCCGCACGACCACGCGATGACCGCCAACTCGCTGACCAGCGTGTCCCTGGACCCGCTGCTGATGGTGCTCAGCGTGGCCCAGGAGGCGCGCTGGCACGAGGCGGTGGCGGAGTCCGGCGTCTGGGGGATCAGCGTGCTGCCGGCGACCTCGCGAGGGCTGGCCGACTGGTTCGCCACCCCTGGGCGGCCGCTGCACGGACAGCTGGACCGGGTGCCCCACCACCGGGGGAACAGTGGCGTGGCGCTGCTCGACGGTGCCCTGGCCACCCTGGAGTGCCGCACCGTGGCGATGCACCCGGCCGGTGACCACAGCCTGGTGGTGGGGGCGGTCCTGCATGCTGTCAGCGCCGAGACCGCCGGGCCCGCTCTCGTACACTTCCGAGGAACCTACTCCGCCCTGCCCTGAGCTCATCACACCTGCGAGGATCCAGCCGTGGACCACGAGCGACCCAGCGACCCCGTCCCCGAGGAGTCACGCCGTGGCGAGTGGACGGGGATCGTGCTGCGACTGCTCGTCGCGGCGGTGGTGCTCGTCGGCGGCTACGTCGCGCTGGCCTACTTCTTCGGCGACCGGATCCCCAGCGGCACCACCGTGGAGGGGATCGACGTCGGCACGCTGAGCAGGCAGGACGCCCAGGAGGTCCTCGGTGACAAGCTGTCCGGGCTGACCGGGGAGCCCGTCGTCGTCACCGCCGAAGGAGAGCAGGCCCAGCTCGATCCTGCGCAGGCGGGGCTGAGCGCCGACTACGACGCCACCCTCGGCGGCACCACCGGAGTCTCGTTCGACCCGCGCAACCTGTGGGCGCAGGTCACCGGTGAGGGCCGGACCCTGGACCTGCAGACCGAGGTCGAGCAGGGCCGGCTCGAGGCGGCCCTGGCCGAGGTCGCCCCCGGGCTGTCGCTGGAGCCCGTCGAGGGGCAGGTGGTGCTCAGCCAAGGTCAGGTGAGCGCAACCCGCCCCGAGGAGGGCCACGAGGTCGACGTCCCCGCCACGGCCGAGCAGGTGGCCCAGCAGTGGCCCCAGGAGCCCGCGGTCGAGGCGGTGTTGACCGAGCTGCGACCGGTCCTGACCACCGGCCAGGTCCAGACCTTCGTCAACGACGTCGCCGAGCCGGCACTGGCCAGTCCCGTGGACCTCGTGGCCGACGACGCGCGGGCGCGGCTGAGCCCCAACCAGCTGTCCCGGCTGCTCACGGTGCAGCAGGATGGAGACACACCCGGGGAGGCGACGCTCCGGTTGACCATGGACGACCAGGGCCTGGTCGACCTGGCGAGGGACTCCCTTGCCGCCGTCGAGCGGCCTCCGCGGGACGCCTCCGTGCAGCTCTCCGACGGGGGGGTGCCCGAGATCATCCCGGGGCAAGTCGGCATCGCCCTCGACGAGGGGTCGGTCCTGGCCGGGGTCCACCAGGTCCTCGGGATCTCCTCGCGCGCTGGGCCCGACGATGCCGCCGCGACCAGCGCGGCGCCGGGCACGGCACAGGTGGACGGGCGCGTCGTGACCGTGCGCACGCTCGAGACCAAGCCCGACATCACCGCCGCCGAGAGCGCCGAGTGGCGGGTGGACTCGGTGATGGCCGAGTTCACGAGCCAGTTCCCGACCGGCCCGGACAACGAGGCACGCACCGAGAACATCCGGGTGGGGCTGCGCTACCTCAACGGCATGGTCGTGCTGCCGGGCAAGCAGTTCAGTCTGGCCGACGCCCTTGCCCCCATCTCCACCGACCGGGGGTATGTCGATGCGGGGGTGATCCGGGACGGCCGGCTGGTCGAGGGCATCGGTGGCGGGCTGTCCCAGGTCTCCACCACCGTGCTCAACACCGCCTGGTTCGCCGGGCTGGAGCTCGATGAGTTCACCCCGCACTCCTACTACATCTCCCGCTATCCCGTGGGCCGCGAGGCGACGATCTCGGTCGGGCAGATCGACAACCGGTGGACCAACGACACGAACAGCCCCGTTGTCATCCAGACCTACCTGGAGGGCGATGAGATCGTGATGCGCTTCTGGGGTGACCGGAAGTTCCGCGTCGAGACCACCACCGGCGAGCGGCGCGACGTCGAGGCGCCGAAGGAGTTCGACGACGATTCGCAGGACTGCCTCGACCAGGGCGCCGTGGAGGGCTTCACCATCACCGTCACCCGCACGCTGTCCAGGTCCGGCGACGTCGTGCGCACCGAGCCCTACACCACGACATACCAGCCCTCGCCCGGGGTCACCTGCACGGCGGGCGGCGGCCGCTGAGCCCCAGGGCTACTCCGGGAGAGCCTCCGGGGCCGGTTCCGAAGCAGCCCGGTGGCACGGCATACTGGGAGCCATGACGTACGTGATCGCCCAGCCCTGCGTGGACCTCAAGGACAAGGCCTGCATCGAGGAGTGCCCGGTCGACTGCATCTACGAGGGGGAGCGCTCGCTCTACATCCACCCCGACGAGTGCGTCGACTGCGGAGCCTGCGAGCCGGTCTGCCCGGTCGAGGCCATCTACTACGAGGACGACACCCCCGAGCAGTGGGCCGACTACTACAAGGCCAACGTCGAGTTCTTCGACGACCTGGGCAGCCCAGGGGGCGCCGCCAAGCTCGGCGTGATCCCCAAGGACCACCCGCTCATCGCCGACCTTCCCCCTCAGGTCCACGACGAGTAAGTGGCGCGGGCCATCCCACCCGCGCTCCGACCGCCCCGAAGCCGCCCCGACGAAGGGGCGCGATCAGGAGGAACGCATGACCGACCACGCCTCGCTCCGTCACGGTGAGCACGACCTCGAGCTCCCGGTCGTCCCGGCCAAGGAGGGCAACAACGGCCTCGACATCTCCCAGCTGCTGAAGACGACCGGGGACGTGACCCTCGACGTCGGGTTCGTCAACACCGCCTCGTGCCAGTCCGAGATCACCTACATCGACGGCGGCGAGGGGATCCTGCGCTACCGCGGCTATCCCATCGAGCAGCTGGCCAAGCATTCCAGCTTCCTGGAGACCAGCTATCTGCTGATCCACGGCGAGCTGCCCAGCGCCGAGCAGCTGGCCGCCTTCGACGGCAAGCTGCGCAAGCACACGCTCCTCGTGGAGGACATGAAGCACTTCTTCGAGAGCTTCCCGCGTGACGCGCACCCGATGCCGGTGCTCTCCTCGGGAGTCTCCGCGCTCGGCACCTTCTACCAGGACAGCCTCAACCCGTTCGATCCCGAACAGGTCGAGCTCTCCACCTACCGGCTGCTGGCCAAGCTGCCCACGATCGCCGCCTACGCCTTCCGCAAGAGTCAGGGGCAGCCGCTCCTCTATCCCAACAACGACTACAACCTGGTCGAGAACTTCCTGTGGATGACGTTCGGGATGCCGACGGAGCACTACGAGCTGGACCCCGACCTGGTCAAGGCCCTGGACCTGCTGTTCATCCTGCACGCCGACCACGAGCAGAACTGCTCCACCTCGACGGTGCGGCTGGTCGGCTCCTCCGAGGCCAACCTCTACGCCTCGATCTCCGCCGGCATCCACGCCCTGTCGGGTCCGCTGCACGGCGGGGCCAACTCCGCGGTGCTGGGCATGCTCGACGACATCAAGGCCTCCGGCGGCGACGTCAAGGAGTTCGTGCGCAAGGTCAAGGACAAGGAGGAGGGTGTCCGGCTGATGGGCTTTGGGCACCGGGTCTACAAGAACTACGACCCGCGCGCCGCGATCATCAAGGACACCGCCCACGAGATCCTGTCCAAGCTCGGCACCAACGAGACCCTCGACCTGGCCATGGAGCTGGAGGCGACGGCGCTGGAGGACGACTACTTCGTGGAGCGCAAGCTCTATCCCAACGTCGACTTCTACACCGGGCTGATCTACGAGTCGATGGGCTTCCCCAGCAACATGTTCACGGTCCTGTTCGCCATCGGCCGGCTCCCCGGCTGGATCGCGCAGTGGCGTGAGATGGTGCAGGACCCGCAGACCAAGATCGGTCGCCCGCGCCAGCTCTACACCGGCTACGGTGCGCGCGACTACACCCCGGCGCAGGACCGCTGAGCCACCGCGCGACGTGGCGGGCCCGGCGAGGCCACGAGCTCTCGGCCTAGCGCGACGACGAGCTCTTGGCCGGGCGCTCGCCCTAGGCGCCGTCGGCATCGGGGGCGGAGTTCTCAGCGGCTGCTTCGGCGACCCTGCGCCGGACCCCGCGACCGCGGGGCTGGAGGTCGTGCTGGACGGGTGCGCCCTGAACCGTCCCGACGTGGCGCCGGGCACGCACCGATTCGATCTGATCGGACCGGGAGACCTTGTGGTGACGGACGGGGGCGGCGCGGTGGCGCTCGACATCGCCTCGGGCGGCGCTGGAGAGCTCGTCAGCACCAGTCAGACGTACACCTTCACGTGCACGGTCGGCACCGAGCAGACCTCGGCGACGTTGCAGTCCGTCCCGGAGTCCTGACCACGCGAGAGGGTCGGTGCATATGGTGACACTCGGCACCGTCTGCACCCAGTGCAAGCGCTATCCCTGTGCGTATGGTGACACTCGGCACCGTGTGCACGGGCAGCTCCGGATCAGGAGGCGACCTGGACCTCGACGGTCGTGGCGTCCGGGGCGCCGGCATCCGCGGCCCACGTCATCGGCTCGGTCTCGCGGTCCCAGGCGCGGCCGTCCACCCGCACCGAGACGATCTGCTCGGCCTCGGCGTGCGCCACCGCCCACGAGGCCACGGCCCAGGCCTGGGACCGGTCGGCGGCGGTGAAGGTGAGCCGGTCGCCGTCGACCTGCGCGGAGGAGCCGAGCTGCCGGGCCGCCTTGTCGGCCGTGGCAGATGCGTCGCCAACCTCGCTGGGGGCGTCCAGCTGACAGGTCAGACCCGCCGGGGTCTCCCCGGTGAGCACCGAGGCCAGCACCCGGCCCTCCCACTCGTGATCGGCATACGCCTCAGGGAACGCGCTGCGTTGCACCTTCTGGGCCACCTCGGTGATCACTGCGTCCTGCCAGCCCTCGATCTGCACCAGCCGGTCGTAGAACTCGCCGGCGGCGTGCACCGGGTCGGTGACCTCCTCCTCGGTGCCCCAGCCCTGGCTGGGCCGCTGCTGGAACAGGCCGAGGGAGTCCGCGTCGCCGTAGGAGATGTTGCGCAGCTTGGACTCCTGGATGGCGGTGGCCAGCGCGATGCTGGCGGCGCGCGGCGACAGGCCGCGCTGCACCGAGACCATGCTGATCGTCGAGGCGTTGGCGGTCTGCTCGGGGGTGAACTGCTCGGTGCGGTCGACGGCGCTGACCGCGCAGACCGGGTCGCGCAGCTCCTGGACCGCCCACCGGGCACCGACGACCCCACCGGCGGCTGCCACGCAGACCAGTGCCAGCGCGGTGAGGGTACGTCTGGGGGAGGCCACGGGGGCACTCTAACCGCGCCGCGGGAGCGCCCCGCTCAGCCTCGGGGCCTGCCCGACCGGCTAGCGTCGGGTGGGTGAACGCAGCCAAGGACTACCACAAGGGGCCGGTGACCCTGCGCGGGCGCAGAGTGCCGGCCAGCACCACCGACCAGCACCTGCTGGACTCGCGGGACTCCGCCGACTGGGTGCACACCGACCCGTGGCGGGTGATGCGGATCCAGGCCGAGTTCGTCGAGGGTTTCGGCGCGCTGGCCGAGCTCGGGCCGGCTGTGAGCGTGTTCGGCTCCGCCCGCACCGGCCCGGGCCACCCGGCATACGCCCTGGGCGAGCAGGTCGGGGCAGCGCTGGTGGCCGCAGGGTATGCCGTGATCACCGGCGGCGGCCCGGGCACGATGGAGGCGGCCAACAAGGGAGCCGGCGAGGCGGGCGGCACCTCGGTGGGCCTGGGCATCGAGCTGCCCTTCGAGACGGGCCTCAACGACCATGTCAACCTGGGGATCAACTTCCGCTACTTCTTCGCCCGCAAGACCATGTTCGTCAAGTATGCCGAGGGCTTCATCGTCCTGCCGGGCGGCTTCGGCACCCTCGACGAGCTGTTCGAGGCGGTGACGCTGGTGCAGACCGGCAAGGTCACCCGGTTCCCCATCGTGCTGCTCGGCACCGACTTCTGGGGGCCGCTGCTGGACTGGGTGCGCACCACCCTGGCAGCCGGTGGCACCGTCTCGGCCGCCGACCTCGAGCTGATCCAGCTCACGGATGACCCGCAGGACGCAGTCCAGCGGATCGTCGCAGCCCGGCATGGCACCATCGAGCCGTGATCATCGTCCTCGTCGTGCTCGTCGTCCTGCTGGTCGGCGTGTGGGTTGCGGTGGTGCTACAGCGGGTCCCCACCCCGGGTGTCGAAGCGGCCGTGACAACCGAGTCCTTCCCCGGCGTGCCGGAGGGACCGCTACGCGGTGCCGATGTCGCCGACCTGCGCTTCGACCAGGTGCTGCGCGGCTACCGGATGAGTCAGGTCGACCAGATCCTCGACCGGCTGGCCGGCGAGCTCGCCGACCGGGACAGTGAGATCGCCCGGCTGCGGGGGCAGGAGCACGATGGGCACCTTTGAGGTGGTGCGCACGGTGCGTGCCGACCGGGACCGGGTCTTCGCGGTCGTCGCCGACTTCCGCGCGCACGGCGACTACATTCCGCTGACCACGATCGAGGCGCAGTCGGGTCCGATCGGGATCGGCTGGCGCTTCGCCGGTCGCACCGGCGTCGGTCCGTTGCGGCTGGTCGACCGGATGGAGGTCACCCGCTGGGAGCCCGGAGCGGGTTTCCGGATCGACAAGCGGGGCCCGGTGCTCGACGGCTGGGCCGAGCTACACCTCAGCGCCGACGGACCGGACACCCGGCTGGTGTGGCGCGAGCGCATCGTGGTCCGGCCCGCGCCGGTGGGGCGGCTGCTGGGCCAGGTGCTCGATCCCGGCAACAAGGTCGTGTTCGGTGTTGCGGTGGACCGGATGATCGCCCGCGCCGAGCAGCGATGAGCGCCGACCCCACGGACGGGGGCGGCCCGGAGCCGACTGCCGACGTCGTGGTGGGGGCCGACGGCCTGGCCCGCTGCCCCTGGCCCGGGCTGGAGCACGCGGACTACCGCCACTACCACGACCACGAGTGGGGCCGGCCGGTGCACGGCGACGACGCCCTCTACGAGCGGCTCAGCCTGGAGGCGTTCCAGTCCGGCCTGTCCTGGCTGACCATCCTGCGCAAGCGGGCAGCGTTTCGCTCCGCCTTCGCCGACTTCGATCCCGAGGTGGTCGCCGGCTACGGGCCGGCGCAGGTGCAGGCGCTGCTGGGGGATGCCTCCATCGTGCGCAACCGGCGCAAGATCGAGGCCACGATCGCCGGCGCGCGGGCCACCCTGGCGCTGCGGGAGTCCGGCGGTCTGGAGGCCCTGGTCTGGTCCGCCCGCCCGGCCCGCCAGACGCGTCCGCGCCGGCTCGCGGAGGTGCTGGCGCACACTGCGGAGTCCGCAGCACTGGCCAGAGCGCTGAAGAAGGCCGGGTTCGCACACCTGGGGCCGACCACGGTCTACGCGGCCATGCAGGCGGTCGGGGTGGTGCAGGACCATCTGCGCGGGTGCTTCCGCGCGGTCGCCGAGGGAGCCGGCGACCCGAGGCCCGCGCCGAGGACCGGGGGCGCAGGGTGATCCGAGGAGCGGCGGGTCGCACGCTGCCCTTCGTCGTCGCGGTCCTGCTGGTCTGGACCGTCCTGCGCGCGATCACCACGGTCATCCTGGTGTGGATCGCGCAGACCGAGCAGGACCCGGTGATCTTCTCCGGGGAGGTCCCTCGCTACTTCGAGGTGGCCACCCTGTGGGACGGCGGGTGGTACGAGCGGATCGCCACCCAGGGCTACCCGGCGCAGCTGCCCGTGGACTTCCTCGGGCAGGTGCGCCAGAACGAATGGGCCTTCTACCCGGTCTTCCCCTACCTGGCCCGTGGCCTGATGGAGCTCAGCGGGTGGCCCTTCGCAGTGGCAGCCCCCGTGCTGGCCACGGTCCTGGGGTATGCCGCGGCGCTGGTCATCGCGGGTCTGCTGCGGGAGCGAGTCGGTGTGCCCGCAGCACTCGGCGCAGTGACGCTGCTGGGCGCGTTCCCGGCCGCACCCGCTCTCCAGGTGGCCTACACCGAGTCGCTGGCTCTGCTGCTGCTGGGCACGGTGCTGTGGCTGCTGGTGCGTCGTCGCTGGTGGTGGGCCGCCGCGGTGGCCCTGCTGACCGGCCTGGCCCGGCCGATCGCGCTGCCGCTGGGTCTGGTGGCCCTCGTCGCGGTGCTGTGGCGGTGGCGTGCCCGCGACCAGCGGCCGCTGCACCGCGGCGAGGTGCTCGGCATGCTGGCCACCCTGGTGTCCTGCGGGGTCTCCGGGCTGATCTGGCCGGTCGCCGTGTGGTGGAGTACCGGCCGCCGGGACGGCTACCCGGTCACCATGTCCGCCTGGCGCGGTGGCGAGCCGATCACGGCCTTCGTCCCGACGTTCGAGGTCAGCCAGCTCCTCCTCGGCGAAGTAGCCGGGCCGACCGCGCTGTTGGCGCTCGCGCTCCTGCTGCTCGTGGTCGTGCTCGGCCCCTGGGCCGCCGGGCTGGGCGTGGAGCTGCGCACCTGGTGTCTGGCCTACCCGATCTATCTTGCCGCAGCACTCGACCCGTGGACCAGCATCTACCGCTACCTGCTGCCGCTGTTCCCGCTGCTGGTGCTGCTCATGGGGGGGGGCCGCCCCGGATGGGGTGCCCGGGCCGCAGGCTCCCCGGGCTGGCTGCTGGTCGTGCGCACCCTGACCATCGCCGTGTTGTTCGTCGGCTGGCAGGTCTGGTGGTCCTGGGAGCTCTTCCGCTTCGAGCCGCCCAGCGACTACCCGCCGTGACGCGGTCGACCGGCCACCGGGAGCCGGGCTCACTCGCCGCGGAACTCCGGTGTCTGCTTGGCCAGGAAGGCGGCGACGGCCCGCTGGTGGTCCGCGCTGGTGCCGGTGCGGTCCATCAGGTCGGCCTCGTGGGCCAGCGCCGCGGGGAGCGAGGATCCCGCGGAGAAGGCCAGGGCACGGCGCATCGCCCCGTAGGCCAGGGTGGGCCCTGCGGCGAGCTGCGCGGCCACCGCGCGGACCCGGTCGGCCAGCTCGGCGGCCGGCACCAGTTCGGTGACCAGACCGAGCTCCACGGCCTCGGCGGCGGGCACGGTGCGGGGGAGCAGCAGGAGCTCCTTGGCCTTGGCCATGCCGACCAGCCGGGGCAGCGACCAGGACGAGCCGGAGTCACAGGACAGCGCCACCCCGGCGAACGCCAGGTTGAAGCCGGCGGTGTCGGCGACGTAGCGCAGGTCGGCGGCGAAGGCCAGCGCCGCCCCGGCGCCGGCCGCGACCCCATTGACGGCAGCGACGACCGGCTTGTCCATCGTGGCGAGCAGCTCGATGACCGGGTTGTAGTGCTCGCGCACGGTGCTCCATACCTGGGCCGGGTCCTGCTGCATGAGGGTGACGTGCTCCTTGAGGTCCTGGCCGACGCAGAAGGCGCGCCCGGAGCCGGTGAGCACCACACAGCGCGCAGAGCGGTCGGCCGCGGCCTCGCGCACCGCGCTCAGCAGGGCCTCCTTGGTGGCCAGGTCCAGGGCGTTCATCGCCTCCGGTCGCTGGAGCGTGATGGTCCGCACGCCGTCCTGCTGGGTGCTGCTCACCGGTCCGGTCATGAGGTCCTCCTGATCGGGGGTGCCCCGGCCTCGACGAGGGCGGAGCAGACGTAGGTGCGGGCAGCCGGGAGCAGCAACTGTGCCACGTCCAGGAAACCTTCGCGGGCCTGGTGACCCGGCCAGTCCGACGGGAGCACTTCTGCAGGCAGGCCGGGATCGCGGAACATGAAGTTGCGCCACCGGTGGACAAGCTGGGTGCGCACCGGATAGGCGTCGCGCGGGGACAGCTGCGCCGCGAGGGCGCGATCCGGGACGGTGCGGATGAAGTCGCGGTATGCCGTGGCCAGGTCGCCCAGGTCCCACACCTGCTGCACGAGCTCCACCGGGTTGCGCTGAGAGCCTCCCAGGATGTCGGTGGAGCGCACCCCGAGACTGCGCAGCACGCCGGGCAGCTCGGTGTTGCGGTGCGGACCGACCCAGCTGGCGGGGGCGAGTCGGCCGTAGCCGAGGTAGGTCATCGATGACTGCAGCCGGGCGCGGGCGACCCGCTCATCGGGTGGCTCGACGACCACGAGGTGCCACTGGCCGTCCCAGGAGGCCGCGCCCGGATCGTAGATCCGGTGCCAGGCCCGGCGGAGCCGCTCGCGCCCGGCGGTCGTGGCGGCATACCCGCGCACGCCGTGCCGGCGGTCCGCACCCAGCCAGTCCTGCGCCACCATCCGCGAGACGGCGGTCCGGGTTGCCGGAGGCCGGCTCCCGCAGCGGTCGGTGAGCGCGACGACCGCGGCGATGGGGGCCCAGTAGCCGGACTCGGCGAGGTGATCGCCGTAGAGGTCGAAGACCGCCGCCCGTGCCCGCACCCGCCCCAGTGTGCCCGACAGATTATGAGGAGTGCGCCGGATGAGGAGATAATGGGACTTGTTGGTAGTCCGCTGTGTCGCACCCAGGCGATGCAGCGTCTGCGGCTCGGCCGCGTCCGAGGAGGAAGGTTCGTCAATGGCAGCTATGAAGCCGCGCACCGGGGACGGTCCACTGGAGGTGACCAAGGAGGGTCGGGGCATCGTCCTGCGCATGCCACTGGAAGGCGGCGGCCGCCTGGTCGTGGAGATGAACGCCGACGAGGCGGGTGCGCTGGGCGACGCCATCAAGGAGTGCCTGGGCTGAGGCGGCCGACCGGCGCTGCCGGTGGAGCCGCAGCGGCCGACCCTCAGCGGCGCACTGCTGCCACCAGCAGGCCGACCCTCAGCGGCGCACTGCCACCAGCAGGCCGTCCCCGGCGGCGACCAACGCGGGGACGAGTCGTTCGTCGGCGCGCAGCTGTTTGCCCAGGTCGCGCAGGGTGACCGTGGAGGCGTCCCGGGCCGCCGGGTCCGCGACCTTGTCGGCACCCAGCATGTGGTGCACTGCCAACAGGCCGCCGGGGCGCAGCAGTCTCATCGCCTGCTCGACGTAGACGGGGTAGGAGGCGACGTCGGCGTCGATCCAGACCAGGTCGTAGGCTGCGTCGGTCAGCCGGGGCAGCACCTGGTTGGCGTCGCCGCTGATCACCCTGGTGCGCTGTGGAGCGACCCCGGCTGCGGCGAAGGCTCGTCGGGCCGACCGCTGGTGCTCCGGCTCGAGGTCGATCGAGGTCAGCACGCCGTCGTCGGCCATGCCGCCCAGCAGCCACAGACCGGATATGCCTGCTCCGGTCCCGATCTCGACCACGTGGGCCGCCTGCACCGACGCGGCCAGCATCCGCAGCAGACTGCCGACCGAGGCAGGCACCGGGTCGGCGTCCAGCTCCTCGGCGGTGCGGGTCGCCTGGTCGATGATGTCGGAGACCGAGGGGAAATGCTCGGCGTAGGTCCACGAGGCCATCCGTTGTGCTGCCATGGGCCTCAGCCTAGTGGTCGCACCGTGATCAGGTCGCCCAGCCAACACCCAGGATGCGGTGCCACCATGGTGTTCCGTCGTTGATCCCGCGGCGGATGCCAACCGTGGAGGTCGGAACCGATGGACACCACCATCACCACCGAGCCCGACGTGAGGCCGGGCTCGACCGGCGAGCCGTGGCAGCCGCCGTCGTGGGATGACATCGTCCGTGAGCACAGCGCGCGGGTCTACCGCCTGGCCTACCGGCTGACCGGCAACCCGCACGACGCCGAGGACCTCACGCACGACGTCTTCGTGCGGGTCTTCCGCTCCTTGGACTCCTACCGTCCCGGCACCTTCGAGGGCTGGCTGCACCGGATCACCACCAACCTCTTCCTGGACCGGGTCCGGCGCAAGCAGCGGATCCGCTTCGACGCGCTGACCGATGAGTTCGCCGCACGGCTGCCCTCCCGCAGCCGTACCCCCGAGGAGATCTTCGAGCGCACCCACCTCGACGCGGACATCCAGGTGGCGCTGGACGCCCTGGCTCCTCAGTTCCGGGCGGCCGTGGTGTTGTGCGACATCGAGGGCTACTCCTACGAGGAGGTCGCGCAGACGCTGGGCATCAAGCTGGGCACGGTCCGCTCACGCATCCACCGGGGGCGTGCGCAGCTGCGCCAGGCCCTGGCGCACCGCGAGCCCGCACGGGCGACCCGCCCGGCTCGGACCGGTCCGGCGCTGCCGGTCCTGGGCTGAGCTCGCCGCCAGGCTGCACGGTCCCGGCGCGCGTCAGGCACAATCGGGCTATGCCCCACGAGGAGCCGACCCGAGGGATACCGGTCGAGCGCACGGCACCGCTGACCCGGGAGCCGTCCGGCTGGGACTCCTCGACGTGGGACCCCGCCACCCCCGAGGCCACCGTGCGGGACTCCGCTGCCTGGAATCCGCCGCCGACGGGGCCCTACGCACCCCCGCAGACGCACCGGCCCCGGGTGTCCCGGGCGCCGGCGGTGGTGCTCGTGGCCCTGCTGGCCGGGCTGGGTGGTGGACTGGCCGGAGGGTATGCCGTGGAGCAGCTGAGTCGGTCGTCGGGTCAGCCGGTCGTCACCGAGGCGTTCCCGGTGGCGGCCTCCGGCTCCGACGGCGCCCCGGTGGCCCGGATCGCCCGGATGACCCTGCCCAGCGTGGTCTTCATCTCTGTGGAGGGCGGCGACGGCGACGGCGTCGGCTCGGGGTTCGTGATCCGTCCCGACGGCTATCTCGTGACCAACAACCACGTCATAGCTGCCGGTGCCGACGGCGGTGACATCACCGTGGAGTTCACGGACGGGGACTCGGCGCCGGCAGAGGTGGTCGGCACCGACCCCTCCTACGACCTGGCGGTCCTCAAGGTCGACCGTGCGGGACTGCCGGTGCTGCAGTTCGGCGACTCCGAGACCCTGCAGGTCGGCGTGCCTGTAGTGGCGGTGGGCGCGCCGCTGGGGTTGGACAACACCGTCACCTCGGGCATCGTGTCGGCTCTTGACCGTCCCGTCGTGGCCGGCGACGTCGCGACGACGACCTACATCAATGCCATCCAGACCGACGCCGCGATCAACCCGGGCAACTCCGGTGGCCCGCTGCTGGACCTGTCCGGCCGGGTCGTCGGGGTCAACTCCGCCATCGCGCAGCTGCCCGGCGGGGGGAGTCTCGGTCCGGCCGGCAGCATCGGCCTGGGGTTCGCGATTCCCGCCGCCCAGGCACAGCGCACGACCGACCAGCTGATCGAGACCGGCACCAGTGAGCACCCGGTCATGGGCATCCACGTCGACGTGGAGTACAGCGGGGAGGGTGCCCGGGTGCTGCCCGAGGCGACCGGCGACGTGGAGCCGGTCATCCCGGGCGGCCCCGCCGAGGCAGCGGGGGTGCAGCCCGGCGACGTCATCCTGAAGATCGACGACGAGCCCATCGAGGACAGCAGCAAGCTGATCGTGCAGCTGCGCTCGCACCGGGTGGGCGACACGGTGCAGGTGCTCCTGCGCTCCTCGGACGGCACTGAGCGCACGGTCTCGATCACGCTGCAGGGATCCAGCGAGTGAGCACCGGTGTTTAACCTGCAGGCGACCGAGATCTTCCTGCTCCTGGTGCTGGCGGTCGTGATCCTTGGTCCCCACCGACTGCCGGAGTATGCCGCGAAGCTGGCCCAGGCGGTGCGGTCCTTGCGTGATCTGGCCGAGGGAGCCAAGTCGCAGATCAAGGAGGAGATGGGGCCGGCCTTCGACGACGTCAACTGGCAGCAGCTGGACCCGCGGCAGTACGACCCGAGGCGGATCGTGCGGGACGCCCTGGCCGCTCCGAACCAGGGCAGCTCAACAGCAGGCGGGCGGCGCACCGTCACGACGGCCGAGGCAGCCGGCATGCGGCCCGTCGAGCGCTCCGAGGCCAAGGTGTCCCGGCCGACCCGGACCCGGTCCGGGCGACCGGCCCGTCAGCACGACCCCGGCGCGCCGACCCCTTTCGACACCGAAGCCACCTGAGTCGTTCGGTCTGCGGCTACCCCACCGCCCGTTGTGCGCGCCAACCGCACCTTCCTCGGACGCGTCGGCGCGCACATCGGCAGGAGCGCCCGGGCGGAGAACACGGGCCTCACCCAGCAGGCGGCTCGCACTGGTGCCCGATGTCGCACACTGGTGCACCGCGCGCGCAGGGCACCAGTGATCCAGATCGTGCACCAGTCGCGGTCAGACCCGGGCGGTGGGGGTGATGCCGAGCTTGCGCCCGGCCAGGCCCCGGCCCCGCCCCGCGAGCTGGCGGGCGATCGCGCGCAGCGCGGTGGCCGCGGCGGAGTCGGGCTGGCCCAGCACGACGGGCACTCCGCGGTCACCGCCTTCGCGCACCGCGACGTCCAGCGGGATCTGACCCAGCAGCGGCACCTCGGCGCCGATCGAGCGGGACAGCGAGTCGGCCACGGTGCGCCCGCCTCCGGAGCCGAAGATCTCCTGGCGCGAGCCGTCAGGCAGCTCCAGCCAGGACATGTTCTCCACCACGCCCACCAGGCGCTGGTGGGTCTGCAGGGCGATCGCCCCGGCCCGCTCGGCCACCTCGGCGGCGGCCTGCTGTGGCGTGGTGACCACGATGAGCTCGGAGTTGGGCAACAGCTGGGCCACGGTGATGGCGATGTCGCCGGTGCCGGGGGGAAGGTCGAGCAGCAGCACGTCGAGGTCGCCCCAGTAGACGTCGCCGAGGAACTGCTGCATCGCTCGGTGCAGCATCGGGCCGCGCCAGACGACGGGCTGGTTGCCCGGCACGAACATGCCGATGGAGATGACCTTCACACCACCACGTGCCACCGGGGGCATGATCATGTCGTCCACCTGGGTCGGCGGGTGGGTCACGGCCAGCATCCGCGGCACCGAGAAGCCGTAGATGTCCGCATCGACCACGCCCACCGCCAGTCCCTGCTCGGCCATCGCGGCAGCAAGGTTGACGGTGACCGAGGACTTGCCGACGCCGCCCTTGCCGGAGGCCACGGCATACACCCTGGTCAGTGTGTCGGGCCGAGCAAACGGGATCTCCTTCTGCGGGGCCCCGCCGCGCAGCTGGTCGCGCAGTCCGGAGCGCTGCTCATCGCTCATCACCCCCAGCTGTACCTGCACCCCGCTCACCCCCGCCACCTGCGAGACCGCAGCGGTCACCTCGCGCGTGATGGTCTCCTTCATCGGGCAACCCGGCACGGTCAGCAGCACCGTCACCCGCACCGCCCCGGTGTCGTCGGAGTCGACCGACTCGACCATGCCGAGCTCGGTGATCGGCTTACCGATCTCGGGGTCGTTGACGCCCGCGAGGGCAGCGTGCAGGGCATCGGGCGAAGGGGTGGGCATGCCCCCATCGTAGGTCGCGGCTCAGCCGGGGCCGTCCGCCCCCCGCGGCTCCTGGTCGCGATCCTGCTCGCTGCTCACCACTCGCAGCCCGCGCTCCTCCATGTCCTCCAGCAGGCTGCGCAGCTCGGAGCGGACGAAGTCACGGGTTGCGGTGTCGCGCAGCGCGATGCGCAGGGAGGCCACCTCACGGGTGAGGAACTCGGTCTCGGCCAGCGCCCGCTCGTCCCGGGTGCGGTCCTGCTCGATCATCACCTTGTCACGGTCCGCCTGACGGTTCTGCGCGAGCAGGATCAACGGCGCAGCGTAGGAGGCCTGGAGGCTGAGCATCAGCGTCAGGAAGATGAAGGCGTAGGGATCGAACCGGACACCGCCGGGCGCCAGGGTGTTCCACAGCAGCCACACCACGACGAAGGCGGTCATGTAGGCCAGGAACCGTGCCGTGCCCATGAAGCGGGCGAACCCCTCGGCGAACCGGCCGAAGGTGTCCGGGTCCATCTGCGGGCGTCTCAGCCGACGGCGGGGCGCCACCATCGGCTGGTCCAACCGGTCGGCCTGGTGGCGGACCCCCGGCCGGGCGACCGAACGGGAGGACCGGCGCTGCCCGGTGGTCGGCTCAGACATCGGCTGCTTCGCCCGTGCGGTCCCGCTCGCGCCAGTCCTCCGGCAGCAGGTGGTCCAGCACGTCGTCGACGCTGACGGCCCCGAGCAGTCGACCCTGTGCGTCGGTGATCGGCAGGGCGACCAGGTTGTATGCCGCGAGCTGACGGGTCATCACCGCGAGCGAGGTCTGCGCCCCGACGGAGTCGATGGCCCTGTCCACGATGCCGCCGATCGCCTCGTGCGGGGGCTCGCGCAGCAGCCGCTGGATGTGCACGGCGCCGAGGTACTTGCCGGTGGGGGTCTCGTGCGGTGGTCGGGCGACGAAGACCAGCGAGGCAAGCGCGGGGGAGACCTCCTCGCGGCGGACCACCGCCAAGGCCTCGGCGATGCTGGCGTCGGGTCCCAGGATGATCGGGTCGGTGGTCATCATGCCGCCGGCCGTGTCCTCCTCGTAGGTCAGCAGCCGGCGGATGGGCGCGGCGTCGTCGGGCTCCATCCGCTGCAACAGCAGCTCGGCAAGGGCATCCGGCAGCTCGGAGATCAGATCGGTGGCGTCGTCGGGCTGCATGACCTCCAGGACGTCGGCGGCGCGCTCGATGTCCAGGGTGCTCACGACCTCCACCCGGTCGTCTTCTGGCAGCTCCTCCAGGACGTCGGCCAGCCGGTCGTCGCCGAGGGCATCGGCGACCTCCTTGCGTCGCTTGGCCGACAGGTCGTGCATCGCCTCGGCCAGGTCGACGGGCTTGAGCCCCTCGTAGGCCTCCAGGAGAGCGTCGGCGGCCTGCACCGGACCGGTGAGGAACAGACCACTGACCTGGTCGATGTCGACCAGGACGGTCTCTCCGCTGCGACGGCCCAGCCGCAGGCCACGGCGTCGCTCCGGTGCCCCGCCCTTGCGGCAGAAGGCCTTGGTGACCCACCACTCTCCGTTGCGCTGCAGGTCCAGCGCCAGGTCCACGACCGTGGCCGGGACCGACGGGTTGTCGTCGTCCTTGTCGTTGCCCACGGTGATGCGCCGATCCAGCAGCTCGGCCAGCGCGAGGGTCTCGCCTCGGCGCTGCTCGAAGCGACGCATGTTGACCAGGCCCGTGGTGATGATCTGCCCGGTGTCCACACTGGTCACTCTGGTCATCGGCACGAACACCCGCCGACGGCCGGGGATCTCCACGACGAGTCCGAACACCGGGGGAGAGGGCTGGGTGGCCCGCCTGGCGGTCCCGATGACGATGTCACGCACCCGGCCGACCTCGTCCCCCAACGGGTCGAACACACTCAGCCCGTTGAGGCGGGCGACGAAGACGCGGGAGGTGCTCACCGCTGCAGGATACCGACCGGATGGGCCTCGCCGGTGGACGCGCAGCGACCGTCGAGTGAGGCAGATCACCGAGACCACCGGGAATGACGGGGTTCATCTCATCGCTGATATGACTGTCCGTCATCTGCACAGAACTCGAAAGGTCTTGATACCGATGGCCATCCCGTCCGGGATCGTCTACATCCCCAGCGCAGGTCGCGCTTTCCGCCACGACCCCGCAGGCGACGTCGCGCGTCGTCCGGTGAAGCCGCGTCGACGAGCGCGTCGCGACTGACCGCATACCGCGAGCCTCCGCCGGTCCTGCCGCGCGGAGGCTCTGTCGGTGTGGTGGCCCGGGGACCTGATCATCGGCGACCACCGGGGAGGTAGGGGCCGGTCCCAGGTGGCAAACTGGGGTCGTGAGCGCATCCATGCCAACGGGCAAGCCGGGCCACCGGGTCGGGTTGACGCTGAACTACCCGAAGTCGCTGGGGGTGTTCGAGCGGTATGAGGAGGCGCAGCGCGCCGTGGACTACCTCTCGGACGAGGACTTCCCGGTGGAGAACTGCATGATCGTCGGCACCGACCTGCGTCAGGTGGAGCGGGTCACCGGTCGGCTGAGCGCCGGGCGGGCCGCCGCTGGGGGGTTGCTGTCGGGGATCTGGCTGGGATTGTTCGTGGGGCTGATCTTTGCGCTCTTCGCCACGTCGGACGACGCCCTGACCACGGTCGTGGCCTGTGTGGGCTACGGCGCCGTCTTCGGTCTGGTCTGGGCACTGATCGGCTACGCGCTGACCCGGGGACGACGCGACTTCACGTCCGTCTCCCAGGTGGTGGCGACGCGCTACGAGGTGCTCACCGAGCACAAGTTCGCCGAGCAGGCGCGCGACCTGCTGGCTTCGATGCCCGCAGGCACGACGTCCCGCTGACGACCGGTGTGGCGCGCAGGCCTGAGAAGCCGCCGCTCAGCGCCGCCCCCCCGAGCGGACCCAGGCCTGCACGTCGTCGGCGCTGCGCGGCAGCATCGCGGACAGGTTGTCGCAGCCATCCGCGGTGATCACCACGTCGTCCTCGATGCGCACCCCGATGCCCCGCAGCTCCTCAGGCACCAGCTCGTCGTCGGTCTTGAAGTACAGCCCCGGCTCGACCGTGAGCACCATGCCCTCAGCCAGCTGGGCGTCCAGGTAGTCCTCCTTGCGGGCGCGCGCGCAGTCGTGCACGTCGATGCCGAGATGGTGACTGGTGCCGTGCACCATCCAGCGCCGGTGGAACTGCCCGTGCTCGGGGTCCAAGGTGGTCTCCACGTCGACACCCTCGGGGAGCATGCCCCAGTCGTGCATCCGCTGCGCGATGACCCCGATGGCCGCCGCGTGGATGTCACTGAACCGGTTGCCGGGGCGGGCGGCGGCCAGACCGGCCTCCTGGGCCTCGAGCACGACGTCATAGACCCGGCGCTGGGCCGGTGTGAACGTGCCGCTCGCGGGCAGCGTGCGGGTCACGTCGGCGGTGTAGAGGGTGTCGGTCTCCACGCCGGCATCCAGGAGCACCAGGTCGTCCGGTCCGACGTCGCCGGTGTTGCGGATCCAGTGCAACGTCGTCGCGTGCTCTCCGGCCGCGCAGATGGAGTCGTAGCCCACGCCGTTGCCCCGGTGCCGGGCGTGCAAGGCGAAGACGCCCTCGATCCAGCGCTCGCCGCGGTCTGCTCGCACCGCCTCGGGCAGCTGCTCGACGACCGCGTCGAAGGCCTGCGCCGTGGACTGCACCGCCCGGCGCATCTGCTCGATCTCCCAGGCGTCCTTGACCAGTCGCAGGGTGGACAGGTGGCGGGCGAGCTCGGCGTCCTGCTCCTCCGCATCCTCCTGCGTGACGGCCCCGTGGGGTGGCTGCTGGCCGGCCTGGGCACGCGCGGCGTCGACCAGGGCCGCCACGTCGGGGTCGGCGTCGCGGACCACTCGGACGCCGAGCATGTCGAGACCAACGTCCTTGGCCAGCGCGTCCGCGAGCTCGTCGAGGTGGCGGGTCACCACGCCCAGCTCCGCCGCGGTGCTCTCCAGGGTTGGCCTGCTGCCGACCCAGAACTCCCCGACCCGGGAGTCGGCGAAGAACTCGTCGCTGTCGCGGGTGGCGGAGGGCCGGAAGTACAGCACCGCGTCGTGGTCCGCCTGCTCGCGTGGCTCGAGCACCAGGACGGCGTCGGGCTCACGGTCGGCGCCCAGACCGCTCAGGTGCGCGAAGGCGCTGTGCGGGCGGAAGACGTAGTCGCTGTCGTTGCTGCGCACCTTCAACCCCCCGGCCGGGACCACCAACCGGTCACCGGGGAAGGTTGCGGACACCTGCGCCCGGCGTGCCGCGGCATACCGCGCCGCCTCGGTGCGCTCCGGCAGCTCGGCCCGTGCAGCCGCCCAACCGGTGCTCATGAACGACCGGAAGGCAGCTCCGGTGGGCCGGCTGCGATGCCCCGCCGGGGCCTGCTTCTCACTCACTGGTCCATCGTGGCATGAGGTCCCGTAAAGGCCGCGGGGGCCCTAGGCTGGCCCCGTGACATCAGGTGCCTCCGAGGGCGGGCGGAGCCGGCCGTCCGGCCGGGAGATCACGGGACCGCAGGTGCGTCCGGCCACCTCGGTCGGCCAGGTCTGGCGCCGGCGCGCAGGGTGGGCCGTGCGGGGTCTTGGGCCACCCACCGTGCCGATCGGCGTGCCCGGCAGCGGCGACGACGACGTGTCGCAACGACATGCGCGCGCGGTCCTGGACCTGGCCCTGCGGGCGGGCGAGGCACTGCTGACGACGGGGGGCTCGGCCGCGGAGGTGGTCGCCACCGTGCTGCGCCTCACCTCGGCCTACGGTGTGCCCTCCACCTCGGTGGACATCACCTACACCTCGATCTCGGTGTCCATCGAGCGCGGTCTGGACCAGGACTCCCTGGCGGTGCTGCGGGTCATCAAGGTGCGCTCCCCCGACTACTCCCGGCTCGAGGCGCTGCAGCTCCTGGTGGACGGGATCACGGACCGTGCGCGAGCCGGCCAGGAGCCCATCCCCGTCGACGACGCGCGCGAGCGACTCGATGACCTGCTGAGGGCCCCGCACCCCTACCGGCGCTGGGTGGTCACCCTCGGCTACGCACTGATGGCGGCGGGCGTCGTCATCCTCTTCGGCGCGGCGCCGGGCATGTGGGTCGTGGCGGCGCTGAGTGCCACGATCGTGGACCGGGTGCAGCGCCGGTTGCACCAGATCGGGATCGCGGCCTTCTTCCGGCAGGCTCTCAGCGCAGCCATCCCCACGGCCATCGCGGCCGGTCTGTTCGTCCTGACCTCGGTGGGTGTCGACGTGCCGGGGTTGACCTCGCCGTCGCTGCTGGTCGTCTCCGGGATCATCGTGCTGCTGGCCGGCCTCTCCGTGATGGGCGCGGCAGAGGACGCCATCGACGGCTACTACGTCACCGCCGGCGCTCGAGGGCTGGAGGTCCTGATGTTGACCCTGGGCATCGCCCTGGGCATCTCCGCGGTGCTGGCCCTGGCAGGTCGGTTCGGGGTCAACATGTTCGTCTCCTCGTCGGTGAACCTCGGTGGCTCCCCGCTGACGGGCACGATCGGGGCGACGATCGTGGCGCTCGGCTTCGCGCTGTCGACCTACACCGGGGTCCGCGCCACAGGGGTCTCGGCCCTGCTCGCTGCCCTCACCTGGATCTGCTTCGAGGCCTTGGGGCCGCTCGGCCTGGGCACGGCAGCCACCGTGACCGTGGCGGCAGCCGTCGCGGGTGCCCTCGGACATCTCGCGCACCGGACCCTGCATGTGCCCGAGCTGGCGGTGACCACCGCGGCCATCGTGAGCCTGCTCCCCGGTCTGTCGGTCTACCGAGGACTCTCCCAGATCCTGCAGGGCTCGGGCCAGCTCTCCGGAGGTGCACTGGAGCTCATCTCCGCGCTGGGGATCGCGTTGGGACTGGCCGCGGGGCTCTCGATCGGCGCGTATGCCGCGCGGTTGCGGTTCGGGCTTGACCGTGCGGCCATCCGGGCGCGACGCCAGGCCGTCGGTGGCTGGCAGGAGTGAGGCTCCGGTGCACCGGAGCGTGCCTCACTGCCAGGACCAGGACTGCAGGATCTCCTCGAGCGTGTCGACGGCCGACCGCTGCTGGGTCCGCGCGGACGACATGGTCAGGACATAGAGCGCCCCGTCGTGCTCGACCCATCGCTGCGCCTGCACGATGTCGACGTCCTGCACGGTGCGGCTGATCCGGAAGGCGTAGCCGGTCTCACCGTCGACCTCGATCTGCTCCGTGGCCGTGGCGGCCCCGTCCGCGCCGGCGATCGTGGTCTTGGCTTCCTCGATGGACTGCTCGAGATCCGCGATCGGCTCCTCCGCCACGACGACCAGGTTGGTGAAGAAGTCGTCGGCACGCTCGTCGGCACGCACGGCCGCGACCGACTGGGCACCCGCCTCGGAGGTCACGTCACTCCACGCCTGCGGCGTGTCGAAGGTGAAGGCCCCGTCTGTGGACGTCACCGACGTGACCTGCTGTTGCGCTGTGCTGGTGGCGGCGTCGTCCGGAGCCGAGCTCGTCGCCCGGGCGTCCTCGCCCCCGGTCCCGGGAGTGGTCGGGGCGGCAACGTCCCCGGACGAGGCGCTGGACGTGGCCGCCGGCGCGGCATCATCCCCTTCGGGGCTGCTCCCCTCGTCCGGCCCGGCGCAACCGGTGACCAGCACGAGGGCACCGAGACCGGCGCAGAGCGAGATGCGGACGCGTTGGGTCATCGGGACTCCTGTGGCAGATCGGCTCCGGTGCTGTGGACGGTCCCAGTATGCCGACCTCCATGGCATACCGTGCCCTCATGGCTGGAGCGGGACAGGTGATCGACCTGCACACCCACTCAACCTGCAGTGACGGGACCCAGGCCCCTGCCGACCTGGTCCGCGCTGCCGCGCGGGCCGGGGTTGCGGTGCTGGGCCTGACCGATCACGACGTGACTGCGGGGTGGCAGGAGGCCGGGGCGCAGGCACATCGGCTGGGAGTGAGCCTGGTGCCCGGCATCGAGGTGTCGTGCCAGGCCGGCGGCATCTCGGTGCACCTGCTGGCCTACCTGCCCGATCCGGATCTGCCTGCCCTCGTGCACCTGCTGCAGCAGATTAGGGACCACCGGCGCACGCGGCTGCGCACCATGGTCGGACGTCTCGTCGCCGACGGCTATCCCCTCGACTACGACGAGATCCTCGCCCACTCCTCGCCGGGAGCCACCCTCGGTCGTCCGCACGTCGCCGACGCGCTGGTGCGCGCGGGGGCCCATCCGGACCGGGATCGTGCCTTCGCCGAGGTGCTGCACGGGCGCAGCGCCTACTACGTCCGGCACTGGGCGCCCGACGTGCTCGACGCCATCCGGACGGTCCGAGCCGCGGGCGGCGTCCCCGTGATGGCCCACCCCTTCGCCCGTGCCCGCGGGCGCACCGTGGCGGACGGCGTCATCGAGGGGATGGTGCGAGCGGGGCTGGCCGGGCTGGAGGTCGACCACCGCGACCATCAGCAGGCCGACCGGGACCATGCCGCCGAGCTCTGTGTGCGCTGGGGCCTGATTCCCACGGGCTCGAGCGACTACCACGGCGCCGGCAAGCCCAACCGGATCGCGGAGCACACCACGCCCGTGCGGTCCCTCGAGCGCATTGTGGCCGGTGCCACCGGCACGGCGCTGCTCGGAGCCCCCCTGCCATGACCGGCCCACGACTGCTCAACGTGAGCCCGTCGAGCCTGGGCACCTGGCTGGACTGTCCGCGGGCCTACCGGCTGCGCTATCTGGACCGTCCACGCCCTGCGCCCGCGCCCCAGCGAGCGGTGGTCTCCATCGGCAACACCGCCCACGCCGCCCTGAGCCGATTCTGGGAGCTCGACGTCCCGGACCGGGTGCCGAGGCGGGTGGCGGAGCTGGTCGGAGCGCACTGGCAGTCCGCAGGGTTCCGGGATCGAGCACAGACAGACCACTGGCGTCCGATCGTCACCGGGTGGGTGATCGACTACCTGCGGGGGATGGACCGGACTGCTGATCCCCTGGCCGTCGAGCGCACGGTGGCGATGCCGGCGGATGGTCTGGCCGTCCAGGGCCGGGTCGACCGCCTCGACGAGCGGGACGGCGAGCTGGTCGTGGTCGACTACAAGACCGGCAGGCATCCACCAGCACCCGACGCGGCGCGGACCTCGCTGGCCCTGGGGCTCTACGCGCTGGCGGTGTCCCGGATGTGGCGTCGCCCCTGCTCCCGGGTCGAGCTGCACCATGTGCCCTCCCAGACGGTGCAGGCGCACCGGCACACCGAAACCTCTGCTGCGCGCAAGCTCGCCGAGGCGGAGTCGATCGGCGCCGAGCTGAGGGAGGCGCTGGCCGCGCACGCCGGCGACGGCGCGGATGCGGGAGCCTTCCCGGCGCGGCCCTCGGCGCTGTGCCGGTGGTGCGCGGTGCAGCAGCACTGCGCCGAGGGTCTGCAGGTCGGCGCTGCGCACCCGGGTTGGGCGGGGCTGGAGGCCCTGGAGGCGTCGGGTCAGTCGCCGGTCGAGGACGCGTCCGCGCCGTGACCGGAGCGACCACCGGAGGTCCGTCGGCGCCGCCGTCGGCTTCCGTCCTTCGAGGTCGAGGTCGAGGTCGATGCGCGCTCGGTCCGGGGCGAGTCGGCCCCGTCGCGGCTCGCCCGCCCGCTTCGTGCGCCGCCTCGTGCACCTCCACGGCCACTGTCTCGGTCACTGTCACGGCCACTGACGCGGCCACCTCCGGACGCGCCCCCCTGGCGTCGCCGTGCGCCACCGGGGCTCTCGATGTCCTCCACCCGTTCGGCACCCAAACCCTCCCGGGTGCGGGCGGAGCGGGGCAGCGAGCCCGTGATCCCCGACGGGATGTCCAGGTCGGTGAACAGGTGGGGGGAGGAGGAGTAGGTCTCCTGAGGGTCCGGGATGCCCAGGTCCAGGGCCTTGTTGATCAGGGCCCACCGGTGCAGGTCGTCCCAGTCCACGAAGGTCAGCGCGACCCCGGTGGCGGCGGCCCGGCCGGTCCGGCCGATCCGGTGCAGGTAGGGCTTCTCGTCCTCCGGGCACTGGTAGTTGATGACGTGGGTCACTGCCTCGACATCGATGCCCCGGGCCGCCACGTCGGTGGCCACCAACACGTCGATCTTTTTGTTGCGGAAGGCTCGCAGCGCCTGCTCGCGGGCACCCTGGCCGAGGTCGCCGTGGATGGCTGCAGCCGCGAACCCGCGGTCGGCCAGGTCGTCGGCGATCTTGGCCGCGGTGCGCTTGGTGCGGGTGAACACGATGGTCAGGCCCCGGTCCCGAGCCTGCAGCACGCGGGAGAGCAGCTCGACCTTGTCCATCGCGTGGGCGCGGTAGACGAACTGCTCCACGGCGGCCACGGTCTGGCCCTCGTCGCCCTCGGTGATCGCCCGGATGTGCGTCGGCTGGGTCATGTAGCCGCGGGCCAGCGAGACCACCGCGCCGGGCATGGTGGCGCTGAACAGCATCGTCTGTCGTCCCGCCGGGGTCATCGCCAGGATCTTCTGGACATCCGGCAGGAAGCCGAGGTCGAGCATCTCGTCCGCCTCGTCGAGCACCACGGTCCGCGCGTGGGCCAGGCTCAGGTGGCCCTTCTCGGCCAGGTCGATCAGCCGTCCCGGCGTCCCGACGACGATCTCCACCCCCTTGGTCAGGGCCTCGATCTGCGGCTCGTAGGCCCGTCCGCCGTAGACCGTCAGCACCCGGACGCCACGCCGCGCTCCGGCCCGGGTCAGGTCCTGGGCGACCTGCACCGCCAGCTCCCGGGTCGGCGCCACGGCGAGGGCCTGGGGTGCGCCGGGCACGGCCAGAGAGGTGAAGCCGGGGTCCTGCGGGGCGAGGACTCGCTGCAGGATGGGCAGGCCGAAGCCGAGGGTCTTTCCCGTGCCGGTCTTGGCCTGGCCGATGATGTCGTGGCCGCCCAGGGCCACCGGCAGGGTCATCGCCTGGATGGGGAAGGGATGGATGATGCCGTGCTGGGCCAAGGCCGCGACGACGTCGGGGTGGATGCCGAAATCGGCAAACGTGGGCTGGTCTTGCATGGGGTGAACCTCTGGGTCGGTGGGCGCCACCGGGATCGGTGCGCTGCGGATGGGCCGATCGGGTGCGCTCATCTGCGAGCCCGCTGTGGGCTTCCCTCGTCCGTGCCGACCGGGCACCGTGGTCCATCCAGTGTAGGCGGCGATAGCGTGAGCCCATGCACCAGGAGCCGGTCGGCGAGGCGACCTACCAACAGGCCGTCGTGGACGTGCTGGGTGCGCTGGCCTACGCCGAGCTGGCCGGATCGCTGCAGCTGGCCGCTGACGCCCGGGACGCACCCGCGCTGGACGTGCGGCTCACCGTGGCCCGGATCGGCGCGCAGGCATGGGACAGCTACACCCTGATCGAGTCTCGGCTGGTCGAGCTCGGGTCCGAGCCCGAGCAGGCCATGGCGCCCTTCGCCGCTGCCATCGACGGCTTCCACGAGCGCAGCCGGCCACGGGACTTGCTGGAGGTGTTGGTCAAGGCCTACGTCGGCGACGGCATCGCCCGGGACTTCTACCGCGAGGTGTCCCGCCGGGTCGACCCGCAGACCCGCGAGCTGATGGAGCGCGTACTGGCCGACCACGGGCAGGACGACGTGCTCGCAGCGACGATCGGCGACGCCCTGGACCACAGGGCCGACCGGGCCGGCCGGCTGGCGCTGTGGGGCCGGCGACTAGTCGGTGAGGCCCTGGCGCAGACCCAGCGGGTCGCGGTGGAGCGCGACGCGCTGGCCGCGCTGCTGGTCGGCGCCTGGGAGGTGCCCGGCGCGGAGGCGGACCTGGTCGAGCTGGGGCGCATGCTGACCCGGCTGACCGAGGCGCACACCGTGCGCATGCGGCGGATCGGCCTGAGCGCCTGAGCCCGGCTCAGCGGGTCTTGTTGCCGGCTACTGCGGTGTAGAGCAGGACCAGCACGGCAGCCACGACGACACCGGTCAGCAGGGCCCAGATGTTGAAGCCTGTGCCCGAGCCGACTGCCGAGACGATGATCGAGCCCGCCAGGGCACCGACGGCCCCGAGCAGCACCGTCATGAGCAGGTTGACGTCCTGCCGGCCCGGCAGCAACAACCTGGCCAGGGGGCCGATGACGATCCCCAGGATGAACGCCGCGATGATGGTGGTGACGGTGATCTGCATGAGCTCCTCCTCGTATGCGGTGACCTCAGGTGGTCCCGAAGCCCACACGTCCCTTCTCGGAGGCGCCGATCTCGACGTAGCCAAGGGCCTGCGCGGGCACCAGGACCGTGGCGCCCCGCTCGTCGGTCAACGACAGGAGGCCGTCCGGATCGCTCAACGCCGAGGCGACGGCGTCGCGGACGTCCTGGGACGTTCCGTCGGACTCCATCGTGATCTCTCGGGCGACGTTGCGTACGCCGATGCGAATCTGCACCTTGCTCCTTCTGGTCGGGACCGCTCGCTTCGAGCGGGTCATGCGTGGACGGCTGCCCCTATCGTGCCGCCTCGTGGGATCGACGGCGACATCGGCCCCCGGCTGCGCCGGGCCCAGGCCTCATTCGGGCGTCCGGGCCAGGGGGAAGGACTCCAGCCCGCTCCAGCCGAGGCAGCGCACCAGCTCGGCAGCGCGGCTGCGGGGCACCGGTCGCTGTAGGGCCACCCATCGGGCCGCGCACGCCTGGGCCATGCCGGCCAGGCAGACGCCGAGCAGGAAGGCGTGATCGGCGTCCAGCCCGGTGTCCTCCTGGATCACCTCGGCCACGGCGCCGGCGCACGCGTCGGTGACCGCCTCCACGCGGCGCTTCACCGCTGCCTCGGCCACGAGGTCGGACTCGAAGACCAGCCGGTAGGCGCCGTCCGGAGTGTCGACGAAGTCGAAGTAGGCCTCGACGGTCGCAGCGATCCGCTGCTGGTTGTCCTGCGTCGACTGCAGTGCCTGCTCGATGAGCTCGACCAGCGTCGCCGCCTGTTGGTCGAGCAGTCCGAGGTAGAGGTCCAGCTTGCTGGGGAAGTGCTGGTAGAGCACCGGCTTGGAGACCCCGGCGCGCTCGGCGATGTCGTCCATGGCCGTGGCGTGGTATCCGGACTCGACGAAGGCGTCCCGCGCCGCCTCCAGCAGCTGGTGCCGACGCTCTGCGCGGGAGCGCCGTCGCCGCACCCCTGCATCCGTGCTCACCGCATACCTCCTGGTCTCCCTGAGAGGCGATCCTAGGGGGGTCGCGGCTCGGCGCGGCCACGCGTGTCGGTGGCGCCTGATCTGATGGTCCTATGGATCAGCAGCGTGCCGCCCGGCCCGACGGCGAGCAGGTGGCCGAGCAGGTATCCCGGTCGCGCAGCGTCAGCCACCTGCTGCGCGACACCCCGGCCGGGGTGGTGCTGCTGACCGGCGCACCGGGCACCGGCAAGACCACGACCGCACTCGGGGTCGTGCGCGAGCAGGTCGAGAGCGGCACGCCGCGCTCCGGTGCGCTGGTGATCGCGCCCAGCCGGGTGGCAGCGGGCCGGCTGCGCGGTGACCTCGGTGCCGCCGTGGGAGGCACCCACACCGAGCCGTTGGTGCGCACCCCGGCGTCGTTGGCCTTCGCGGTGCTGCGCGGCGCGGCGGCAGCGCACGGGCTCCCCGAGCCCCGACTGCTGACCGGGGCCGAGCAGGACGCGCTCCTTCGGGACCTGCTGCGCGGGCATCGCAGCGGCGACTCACCTGCTCCCGGCTGGCCCGAGGAGCTGAACGGGGCGCTGGAGACCCGCGGCTTCCGCGATCAGCTGCGCGACCTGATCATGCGAGCGGTGGAGCACGGTGTCGACCCGGAGCAGCTCGCGTGCTGGGGGGACCGGCACGATCACCCGGCGTGGGTCGCGGCGGCCAAGGTCATGCAGGAGTACGACGAGGTCAGTGCCCTGGCCTCCCCGGGTGCCTACGACCCCGCGTGGATCTGTGCGGCGGCGGCGCAGGTCCTGCAGACCGACCCTGCCGTGGCAAGGACGATCCTGGACCCCCTCCGGCTCCTGGTCGTGGACGACGCGCAGGAGCTCACGGCGTCCGCGGCCCGGCTGGTGGCCGCGGTGCACCGTCCCGGCATGCACGTGCTGCTGGCCGGGGACGGCGATGCCGTGGTCCAAGGCTTCCGCGGCGCGTCCCCCGAGCGCTTCGCCGGCCTCGCCCGAGACCTGGCCGCGCACCTGCCGGGCCAGGCTCCCGCCGAAGTGGTGCTGCCCCGGGTGCATCGGGTCGCCCGGCTGCCGGCCGCCGTCACGCAGCGGGTGGCGCGGCGGATCGGCGTCGCCTCCGGGGCTGCTCACCGGGGGCCGGAGATCGCCCGCGACGACCCCGGCCAGGTGGACGTCGTGGCGTTGCACAGCACCGCCCAGGAGGCGGCCTACGTCGCGCAGGCGCTGCGGGTGGCTCATCTGCGCGACGAGGTGCCCTGGTCGCAGATGGCGGTCATCGCCCGGTCCGGTGCGGCCCACGAGGCGGTTCGGCGGGCGCTGCGGGTCGCATCGGTCCCGGCGCACCCGGGTCGCGCGGCGCTGCCGCTGCGTCAGGATCCCGCGACGAGAACGTTGCTGCTCGCTTACCAGGTGGTGCTGGTCATGGTGGACGGGCCTGCACCGGCGCTGAGCGCAGCGGAGGCCGTCGAGCTGGTCACCTCGCCGCTGGGCCGCGCCGACCCGGTCACCCTGCGGCGGCTGCGCCGCGCCCTGCACCGGCAGGGCGACCTCAGCGGAGCGGCGGCAACGCCGCCACCGAGCGCGGACGAGCTGCTCGTGGCGGCGCTGCTGGATCCGGTCTGGCGCACGGATCCGGGCGTCGGTCACGATGTCGACCTGCTGCCGGCGCGCCGGCTGGCCGGGGTCCTGCACGCCGGTGCCCAGTTGCTGCGCGACCCCGCTCAGCGGGGTGATGCGCATCATCTGCTGTGGGCACTGTGGTCCTCCAGCGGACTGGCTCGGCACTGGGACTCCCAGTCCGCCGAGGGGGGGTCCGCAGGGGCTCGCGCGGATCGCCAGCTCGATGCCGTGATGGTCCTGTTCGACGCCGCAGAGGACTTCGTCACCCGACTGGGCCGCACCGATCCCTGGGGGTTTCTCGAGCACGTGGGCAGTCACGACGTCGCTCCCGACAGCCTGGCCGCTCGGTCGCGGTTGGCCGAGGCGGTCGAGGTGCTCACCCCGTTCGCCGCCGCAGGTCGGCAGTGGCACACCGTGGCGGTGATCGGGGTGCAGGAGGGGGTGTGGCCCGATCTGCGGCTGCGGGACACCCTGCTGGGCGCCCAGCTGCTGGTGGAGACGGTGCACGGTCGAGCGTCGTCCGGCCCGGCGGGGGTGCAGGCAGCACAACGGCAGGTGCTGGACGACGAGGCCCGTCAGTTTCACGTGGCGGTCAGCCGGGCGACCACGCGGCTCCTCGTGACTGCGGTGTCGAGCACGGACGAGCAGCCCTCGATGTTCTGTCGCCTGGTCGACCCGGACGCCGACACCTCGAGCCTCGTGCACGTCCCGCCGGCGCCGACGCTGCGCAGCCTGGTGGCCTCGCTGCGTCGGGACCTGGTCCGGGCACACCGCTCCGGCCAGGTGGTCGAGCGGGACCGCTGCGCCGACCTGCTGGCGACGCTGGCCGCCCACGAGGTGGCCGGCGCCGACCCGGCGGCGTGGTCGGATGCACGGAGCGTCTCGAGCACGGCTCCACGAGTGGCCCAGGGTCCCGTGCGGGTTTCGCCCTCGAAGGTGCAGTCGTTCTCCGAGTGCTCGTTGCGCTGGCTGCTGAGCAGTCACGGGGGCGAGGTAGGGGGTGCGGTCGCCAGCTCGGTGGGCACCCTCGTCCATGAGGTGGTCGCGGCGACGCCGCACGCCGAAGCCGGCGACCTGGTGCAGGCCCTGGGGACTCGCTGGGAGGAGCTGCGGCTGCCTGCCTCGTGGGTGGCCCAACGCGAGCGCAGACGCGCGGAGGCGATGGTCGAGGCGTATGTGGCCTACCGGTCGACAGCGACCCGGGCCGGTCGCGAGCTGGTCGCCGTGGAGCTCGCGGGGGAGGTCGGTGTGGGTCGGGCCCTCGTCGTGGGCCAGGTCGACCGTCTCGAGCGCGACGCGGCGGGTCGCTATCTCGTCGTGGATCTCAAGACGGGCTCACGCAAGCCGGCACGGCACGAGGTGGCCACCCACCCCCAGCTCGGCGCCTACCAGGTGGCCGTCCAGGAGGGGGCCTTCGCGGGGGTGACCGGCCCGCAGCCCGATTCCGGCGGTGCTGCGCTGGCGCACGTCGGCAAGGTCGCCGTCCGCGACGGGGAGCCGCAGATGCAGTCGCCGCTGGCTGGGAGCGAAGAACCGGGCTGGGCCCATGATCTGCTGCACCGCACCGCGGAGGGGATGGCCGAGGCAGCGTTTCAGGCGAGTGTCGGCGACGGCTGCCGCACCTGCCAGGTGCGGCTGTCCTGCCCCGTGCAGCCCGAAGGAGACCACCAATGACAGAGGCAGGTGCCACAGCCGTCTGGTCGGCCGCCGCTATCGCCGAGGCGGTGGGCCTGCCGACGCCGACCGCCGAGCAGACCGCCGTGATCGAGGGACCGCTCACCTCGACGCTGGTGGTGGCCGGCGCCGGCTCCGGCAAGACCGAGACGATGGCCGCGCGGGTGCTCTGGCTCGTGGCCAACGCAGCGGTCCGCCCTGAGCAGATCCTCGGGCTCACCTTCACCCGCAAGGCCGCACTGGAGCTGAGCGCGCGGGTGGGCGACCGACTGCGTCGGTTGCACGCCCACGGCGTGGGGCGCTCCTCCCCCCTGGAGGTGGACGCCGCCATTCCCCCTACCGTGTCCACTTATCACGCGTATGCCGGTCGCCTGGTCAGCGAGCACGGGCTGCGACTCGGTCTGGAGCCGGACAGCCGACTGCTCTCCGAGGCTGCGGCGTGGCAGGTCGCGCACGAGGTCGTGCACCGGCACACCGGGTCGATGGATGGACTGGAGCAGGCGGCGAGCACGGTGGTGCACGCCGTGGTGCACCTCGCAGGGGAGCTGGCCGAGCACCTGGTCTCCCCCGAGCAGGTGGTGGACTGGCTGGGCGTGACTGCCGACCGGCTGGACAATCTGCCGGGGCGGGACGGCCGCCGGGCGGTGGCGGAGGGTCGCGCCACGGCGAGACTGTTGCGCACCCAGACCCTGGTGCTGCCCCTGGTGCGCGCCTACCAGCAGGCCAAGCGCGAACGGTCGGCGCTGGACTTCGCCGACCAGATGGCGCTGGCCGCGCAGCTGGCGCGGGACCTGCCCCTCGTGGGTGCCACCGAGCGCAGCCGCTACGCCGTGGTGCTGCTCGATGAGTTCCAGGACACCTCGGAGGCGCAGCTGGTGTTGCTGTCCTCCTTGTTCGCCGGGAGCACGGTGCCCGTCACGGCGGTCGGCGACCCGCACCAGTCGATCTACGGATGGCGCGGCGCCAGCGCGACGACGCTCACCCGCTTCCCGACGGTCTTCGCGCACGGCGACCGGACCTGCCCGGTGCTGCCGCTGAGCACCTCGTGGCGCAACAGCCGACAGGTGTTGGAGGCGGCCAACACCGTGGCAAGGCCGCTGCGTGCCCGCAGCACCGTCGACGTGCCACAGCTGACCTGCTCACCGGACGCCCACTCCGGGGCGGTGCACGTCGCGCAGCTGCCGACGCACCTGGACGAGGCCGCTCACCTGGCCAGCTGGCTGAAGCAGCGCTTCCACGACCACGAGCAGCGGTGGACCGGGGTGTCGGCCGCCGTGCTGTGCCGCAACCGGGCGCAGTTCGGCCCGGTCGTCGATGCCCTCAGAGCGGAGGGCCTGCCGGTCGAGGTGGTCGGTCTGGGTGGCCTGCTCGACGCGCCGGAGCTCGTGGACCTCGTCGCCCTGCTGTGGGCGGCGCAAGAGCCGGGCCGCGGCGACCAGCTGATGCGGCTGCTGACCGGGCCGGTCACCCGACTGGGCGCGGCCGACCTCACCGCCCTGTGGGCCTGGGCCCGGCACCTGGTCCGGCATCACCCCGACGACGAGCCCACCCTGGGGGAGGCGGTGGACCATCCACCGCCGACCGGGTGGAGCGCCGCCGACGGTGCCTGCCTCGGTGCCGAGGGACTCCGTCGCGTGCGCACCCTGTCCCGTGCCGTGGCGCGCGTGCGCTCCGCCGTCGGACTGCCCCTGCCCGACCTGCTGCTGGAGGCCGAGCGGGTCCTCGGGCTGGACATCGACGTGCTCGCCGACCCCGACCTCGTCGACGGGGCCGGTGAGGGTTGGGCCAGGGCCCACCTGGACGCCCTGGGCGAAGTGTCGGCCTCCTTCGCCGCAGCGGCAGAGCGCCCCACCCTGGGGGGGTTCCTGGAGTGGCTGGAGGCCGCCCGCGACCACGAGCGGGGGCTCGAGGACGTGGAGATCCCCGAGCTCGCCGAGGTGTCCGTCAGCTCGGGGGCGGTGCAGGTGTTGACGGTGCACGCGGCCAAGGGCCTGGAATGGGACGTCGTCGCCGTGCCGGGGCTCGCCGAGGGCACGTTCCCGGCGCTGCGGGGCACGGCAAAACCGGCTGCCGACGGCTGGATCTTCGCTGCGCACCAGGTCAAGGGGTGGCTCAGCGGGATCGGAGCGCTGCCCTACCCGTTGCGCGGCGACCACGACGGGCTGCCCAGGCTGCCTTGGGCGAGCGTCGCGGACACCCACGAGCTGAAGGAGCGGCTGACCGCGTTCTACCAGGCTGGCGTCGCGCACCGGGTGCAGGAGGAGCGCCGACTGGCCTACGTCGCCCTGACCCGGGCCCGGCGCGAGCTGCTCCTCAGTGCCCCGGTGTGGTCGACCGGCAAGCGGCCACGCGTGAGCGCCCGTTTCCTGGACGAGGTCGTCGAGCACGCCCGCGTGGGTCCTTGGGCAGGGCTTCCCGAGGACGCCGCCGCCGACAACCCGATGCTGGCCCACGACACGACCGCCCCCTGGCCGGTCCTGCCCTCATCCCGCCGTCGAGCGGTGGCCGAGACCGTGCAGGCCGTCATGGAGACCAGGGCGCTCGCGCAGCCCGCACCCGGCGACGGTGCAGGACATCTCGGCACCGCGTCCGAGCCGGCCGACCCGCGCGCCCTCCAGGCTGCGCTGCTCCTCGCCGAGCGAGCGGCGCAGCGCGACGACCCGCAGGGGGCCCAGCTGCCCGAGCAGCTGTCCACCTCTGCCGTCCTGGACCTGGCGCGGGATCCGGCAGCGTACCGCCGCACGCTGCGCCGCCCGCTGCCGGCACCCCCCGCCCCGCACGCTCAGGTCGGCACCCGGTTCCACGCCTGGGTCGAGCACTACTTCTCCACGGCGACCCTGGTCGACCTGGACGATCTGCCGGGCAGTGCCGACATCGCGGTGCCCGCTTCGCTGGCCCGGCTGCAGAAGACCTTCCTGGCCAGTGAGTGGGCGCATCGGGTGCCGACCCACGTCGAGCTCGGGATCGAGACCACGGTGGCCGGACGAGTGGTCCGTGGCCGGATCGACGCGGTGTTTCCCCGCGCCGACGGAGGCGCGAGTGTGGTGGACTGGAAGACCGGCTCCCCACCCGACCACACCGAGCAACCGGTCAAGGCGTTGCAGCTGGCGATCTACCGACGGGCCTACGCTCGGCTGCGCGGGTGGGGACAGAATGCGGTGGATGGGGCGTTCTTCTACGCCGCCACCGGCGAGACGGTGCGCCCCGATCTCCCGGATGACCAGGAGCTGGATGCCGTCGTCGGTGAGCTCCTTGGCAGTTCGTCTCAGTCGCCCTGAGAGCGTCCGGCCCTCGTGGAGCCGCCGGTGCCCGGGGGGTCCTCGGGCAGGTCGTCGGCAGGCACGTCCGGCAGGTCCTCGGCAGGCACGTCGTAAAGGTCTTGCAGACGGGTCCGCTCATCGAGCTCCTCGCCCAGCCGGACGACGGGCAACACCTGGGTCTCTCCGTCGTTGTCCGCCGGCTCGTCCAGCGCCCCCGAGCTCTCGGACTCACCGTGCTCCGGCGCGCCGAGCTCCGTAGGGTCGTGGTTCGGTGCTTCGTGCTCCGGTGCGTCGTCGTCCGACTGGGCCGGGCGCGGCTCCGGCGGGGCCGAGTCGTGGCTGACCTGCACCACGGCTTCGTCGGTGTCGGGCTCCACGGGCACGAGGGAGTCATCGGCCGAGGTGAGTCGGTCGAGCTTGCGCAGCTGGTCGACGTAGCGGCGCACGCGACCCTCGTCGTCACCGGCCACCGCGGCGGCGAGACCATCGAGGAGGCGCATCTCGGCAGCGAGGCGAGCTCGGGGCAGCAGGTGCGGATCGGGCCGTTGCGAGCGCGCGAGGGCATAGCTCTCCAGCACGCTCTCCACGGCCGGCGGTGGCGCTTGGTCGACCAGCAGGGCGAAGTCCTCCGCCGGATCGGTCACGGCCGCCTGGGCCCATCCGATCATCGCCACCACCCGGCCGCTCGCGGCGTCGTCGTCGGCGAAGGCCACCCGGAACGAGTGGCCGTCGAGCGAGCCGTGCACGCTGGTCGGGGTGAACTTCCACAGTGCCGGTGTGTCGAAGGCCTGCTCCCAGCGGGCCAGCAGTCCGGTGGGGACATGACCGGTCTCGGCCGCCCGGTCCAGCAGCGACAGCCGGCGCTCCCGGTGATCCTGGGCGTCGAAGACCGGGGCCCCGTGCTCCTCGAAGAGTCCGACGGGAATGTTGTGGATCGCCGCGACGGCCCGCCCCACGGCGCTGGCCAGCCCCGGACCGGCCGGCAGCCGGTGCAGATCGAGGGCCGAACCCTCGACGTGGGGGAAGACGGTGGCCCGGCCGGACTCGCCCAGCGGCACGTAGCCTGCGGCCACCGGGACCTTGAAGGGCAGGTGCTTGCCGAGGTGACGGACCAGGGGGTCGTGGTGCTCCGCGTCCGCCCCGGTCGTGCCGGCCCGAGGGGCGACCACCTCCCAGCGCCGGCCCGTGGCATCCTCGATCAGCGCATGCTGTCTGCTGGCGGAGGTGTCGCTGTCGCCCAACGCCCCGCGCCACTCCTGCACGGTGACGGGTCGCATCCCGGGCACGGCGGCACAGGCGAGTGCGGCGAGGGCCAGGTCACTGCGGGTCACGACGCCACCGTATGACGGGTGTCCGCCGAATGCTCGTAGGCAGGGCCGCGGCCGGTCCCTCGCCGTCCTACAGTGGGACGGTGAGCAGCACAGCGGACGCCCTGTTGGACCTGTCGCTGTCGCGCGGCACCCTGGACCGGGACGGCAAGAGGCGGCGGGACCAGGATCTGCTCAAGCGCGCCCTGGGCGACTCCACCAGCAGGGTCTACGACCTCGTCGAGGGCCGGATGCGCACCTGCCGGGTCGACGGTGAGCTGCGCCTGGTCCCCCGAGCGGCCGAGATGGCCGACGAGGCGCGGCTGGCCATCTACCTCGGGCGCAACGACCAGGGGCGCGACCATGTCGCGATCGTCTGGTCCGAGGACCAGCCGTCCCGGCCCGACCCGGGAGCCAAGGGCTGGCGCACGCTGCGCGACGCCGGCGCCGAGCTGGGCGACACCGACGCCGGAGTGCTGACCAGCGCCGTGGCGCTGGCCAACTGGCACGCACGACACCCGTGCTGCCCCCGCTGCGGCGCCGCCACCGTCCCTGCCCAAGGGGGCTGGGTCAGGGTGTGCGAGGAGGACGGGAGTGAGCACCACCCCCGCACCGACACCGCGGTCATCGTGGCCGTGGTCGATGACCAGGAGCGCATCCTGCTGGGGCGTGGCCCGCACTGGCCGCAGGGCCGGATGTCGGTGCTCGCCGGATTCGTCGAGGCAGGGGAGTCACTGGAGGCCGCGGTGGCGCGCGAGGTGGGCGAGGAGGTCGGGCTGCGGGTGCGGGAGATCGCCTACCGGGGCAACCAGCCGTGGCCCTTCCCTGCCTCGCTGATGATCGGCTTCACCGCCCGGACATCGGGGACCGAGCTGGAGCCGGACCCGGAGGAGATCGCCGAGGCGGCCTGGTTCACGCGGGGCGAGCTGGGCTGGGCGACCCGCTCGGGAGCGCTGGCCCTGCCTCCGCGCGTGTCCATTGCCCGGCGACTGATCGAGGACTGGTACGGCGGGGAGGTGGAGCAGCCCACCGAGCCGACCGGCCCGTTCCGGGGCCGGGACGCCCCGTGAGTATGCCGCGCAGCGCCGAGGAGGTGCTGCTCGGCCTGGACCCCGAGCAGCGTGCGGTCGCCCAGAGTCCGCTCGGCCCGATGGTGGTGCTGGCCGGTGCCGGCACCGGCAAAACAAGAGCCATCACCCACCACATCACCTACGGCGTGTGGAACGGGGGGCTGACCGCCCCCCAGGTGCTTGCGGTGGACCTTACCGCCCGTGCCGCCG
>NZ_JBPCKQ010000118.1:0-5635 GCF_051004135.1 Ornithinimicrobium sp. | reverse complement strand
CGGCGGCCCGCAACTCCGCCCTCCGTCCCCTGGCCAACGTCTGGCTCGCCGGGCTGCGGGACCTGCTGGTGCCACACCTGGGCGCACAGAGAGCCGAAGTGGTCTCCGCGCTCATCGACGGCATGATTCTGCAGTCCCTCGTCACCGGCGTTGCCCCCCCCCTGGCTCGGCTGGAGGACGCCCTCCGCCTGCTCGAGCAGGGCGACTGACTCGGCGACCAGGAGCCCCACTCGTCGTCGGTTGACGGGGCGATGAGGTCCAAGATCTCCGCGCAACGGCCACGCAGTCGTTCTTGGGCGTGAGTCTTGCCGAGATCGACCTTCGATGTCACCTTCGGATTCAGAAGGTTCGGATTTCGACCCTTCAGGATCCGAATCTCATGATGGGGCGAATCATGGACGTGAGTGATGGTGCCGCGTTGGTCACGGTCAGTCTGGCTGACGGTCCGCTACACCCGGCTGCGATCATCGAGAACGTGGCACAGACCGCCGGCCGCGATCTGACGGTCGGCACGCTCTACGGCATCTTGGATCGCATGATCGGCGAGGGGCTCGTCGTCCGTGCGGCTCCTGAGGGTCGTCGCCGACCCTATGAGCTGACGGGTGCCGGCCGAACCGAGCTGTGCGGCTATCTCGCCGCGATGAGCTCAGCGCTTCAGGTCGGCCAACAGCGACTGGCTCAGGCATGAAGACCGTACAGCTCAGCGCCCAGCACCGAGATGACCTCGACAGCACGTCTGTGCCTCGATGGGTCCTGGCCTGCGGGCCCCGCTCGTGGCGCGAGAGCTACGGGGAGGAGATGTCCCAGACGTGGGCGGACTCGGGATCACGTCGATGGTCTCTGATCTCTTGGCCGCGCACGGCCTGCACCATCGGGTCGTCTGGCCGAGGACAACCGTCAGCCTCGACGAACGGGGGCGGCCTGGTTACGACGTCGCCATCGCGACGCACTCGCGCCATCTGCTGCGCTTGATGGTCATGCTCGGCGCTGCCGTGGTCGTGGCCGCAATCACCATGGCGCTCGGATTTGCCTTGGGCGCCGTCGGTCCCTCCGGCGCCGCTTACAGCGAAGTATCGATGCGCACAGAGCAACTTCGGTCGACCTTGCTGCTGGCCTTCATGGTCGCTCTGCCCTTCGCCGTCGCCGCCTGGGGTGAGCGCAAGACACGGCATCTGCAGAAGCGCGACGCCGGAATCGGTCTGATCCTGGGGTCCGGCTTAGCCGTCCTGTTGGTGCTCGCGGCTCCCGCCCTCGCTACGGCGGCGACCTCATGAGCTCGAGGTTGGGGTCTCAGCTGCGCCCCTCCAACTTCAGCCGGGGCCGTATGGCGGCACTCATCTGTGGTGGCTACCTGTTCCTGGTGTTGGTCGCCTGGCTCGTGACCGTCTACGACGCGTTCCTTGTCGATCACGTCGGCGCCTCACTCATGGTCGTCCATCTCATCGTCCTGACCATTCCCACGTCCTTCCTGTTCACCTCCGTATTGGACATGCTCAATCTCCTCGACCCGCAGAACTGGCTCACCGAATCACTGCTCTGGATCTCGATGCTGCTCCCGGGCCTACTTCAGGCGGGCCTTGGCTGGCTCGTGCTGCGAGGACCCCGAGTTTCGTCCGCGAACCTCCCCGCGGGCCAGCCGAGCTGAGGAAGGGCATGGTGTCGGTGCTCCGGCCCACGACCAGCCTCACCAGGGGCCGTAGACGGCCTCGCTGTTGTCGGACAGCGCTGTGCACAGGGTCGGCACGGCGATGTTGAGGGTGGCCGCCATCGCCCGCACGGTCAGCGGCACCAGGTAGGGGGCGTTGACCTGGCCGCGGTGCGGGTTGGGGGTCAGGTAGGGCGCGTCGGTCTCGACCAGCAGGTGCTCGGTGGGCACGACAGACAGGGCGTTGCGCAGCGGCCGCGCGTTCTTGAAGGTCACCGTCCCGGAGAAGGACAGGGAGTAGCCGCGGCGCACGCACTCCCTGGCCATCGCCATGTCGCCGGAGAAACAGTGCAACACGGTCCGCTCGGGAGCACCCTCCTCGGCGAGGATGCGCAGCACGTCGTCGTGCGCGTCGCGGTCGTGGATCTGCAGGGCCAGCCCGGTGCGCTTGGCCAGCTCGATGTGCGCCCGGAACGACTCCTGCTGAGCGGCCACCCCCTCGGGCCCCGTGCGGTAGTAGTCGAGCCCGGTCTCCCCGATCGCGCGGATCCGCGGATGCCGTGCGTGCTGCTCGATCTCGGTGAGCACCTCCTCCAGTTCGCCGGCCGCGGCGTGGCCGGGGGCCTCGTTGGGGTGGATCGCCACCCCACCGAGCAACTGCTCGTGCTCGTCGATCGCGTCGACGGTCCACTGCGCGCTGCCCCGGTCGCAGCCGATCTGCACCAGCCGGTCCACGCCCACCGCACTCGCCTGGGCGATGACCTCGCCGATCGGGCGGGCCGGGGCGCCCTCCCGGTCGATGTCCAGGTGGCAGTGGTTGTCGACCACCGGGATCGGCAGCCGGTCGGGCACCGGCGGCCGCTCGAGCAGGCGAGCATCCGTCATACGGCATCGTCGGCGTCGTCCGGCTCCAGGCCCAGCCGGCGCCGCTCCTCATCGACCACACCCGGGTCGAGCTTGGTGAAGATCGGGGTCGGCTTGGCCACCGGCGCGCCTAACCGGACCGGCCGGTGCTCCCAGCGCGGCATGGCGCTGTAGTCGCCGGTGATGATCAGGTATGGCGCGCGCTGCGGCTCGTCGAGGTCGCTCACCTCCTGCGCGTGCGGCATCGGCATGAAGGCGCCCTCACCGCCGAGCGCGGTGTGCACGGCATTGGACGAGTGCGGCAGGAACGGGGAGAGCATCGTGTTGAGGTCGACCACGGCCTGGGCGAGCACGTGCAGCACGGTATGCAGTCGCTCCCGCTGATCCTCGCCCTTGAGCTTGAACGGCTCGGTGGTCGAGACGTAGGTGTTGGTCTCGCCGACCAGATGCATCGCCTCGGCGAGTGCGGCCCGCTGCCGGTGCGCGCCGATCAACCCGCCGACGGTGTCGAACCCGGTCTTGATCTGCTCCAGGATGGCCTTGTCGACCGGCTCCAGCGGCCCGGCCTGCGGGATCTCGCCGACGTTCTTGGCGATCATCGTGGCGGTCCGGTTGACCAGGTTGCCCCAGCCGGCGACCAGCTCGTTGTTGGTGCGCTTGACGAACTCGGGCCAGGAGAAGTCGGAGTCGTTGTTCTCCGGTGCGGCCGCGGACAGGAAGTAACGCAGCGCGTCGACCTGGTAGCGCTCGAGCACGTCGTGCACGAAGATCACGACACCGCGGGAGGAGGAGAACTGCTTGCCTTCCATCGTCAGGAACTCGCTGCTGACCACTTCGGTCGGCAGGTTGAGCTCACCGAACGGTCCGGGCTGACCATCTCGGTCGCCCTGCCCGTTGTGCGCCAGCATCTCGGCAGGCCAGATCTGGGAGTGGAAGGTGATGTTGTCCTTGCCCATGAAGTAGTACGACAGCGCGTCAGGATCGTTCCACCACTCGCGCCAGCGCTCCGGATCCCCCTTCCGCCGCGCCCACTCGATCGAGGCAGACAGGTAGCCGATCACCGCGTCAAACCATACGTAGAGCCGCTTGGTCGGCTCGTCGCGCCACCCGTCGAGCGGGATCGGGATGCCCCAGTCGATGTCGCGGCTCATGGCCCGCGGCTTGATGTCGGTCAGGATGTTCTGCGAGAACTTGATGACGTTGGGCCGCCACAGCCCGGTCTCGGCGCGGTCCTCGAGCCACTCCCCCAGCGCGCCGGCCAGCGCCGGCAGGTCGAGGAAGAAATGCTGGGTCTGGACGAAGTCGGGGGTCTCGCCGTTGATCTTGCTGTGCGGCTCGATCAGCTCGGTCGGGTCCAGCTGGTTGCCGCAGTTGTCGCACTGGTCACCGCGCGCCTCGGCATACCCACAGATCGGGCAGGTGCCCTCGATGTAGCGGTCGGGCAGCGTGCGCCCGGTCGACGGACTGATCGCGGCAGGGGTGGTCTGCTCCACCATGTAGCCGTTGTCGTAGACGGCCGTGAACATCTGCTGCACGACGGCGTAGTGGTTGGCCGTCGTCGTGCGGGTGAACAGGTCGTAGGAGACGCCCAGGTCGACCAGGTCCTGCACGATCATCCGGTTGTTGGTGTCGGCCAGCTCGCGCGCGGAGACACCCTGTTGGTCAGCCGCCACCAGGATCGGGGTGCCGTGCTCGTCGGTTCCGGAGACCATGAGCACGTCGTGACCGGCCATCCGCATGAATCTGCTGAACACGTCGGAGGGCACGCCGAACCCGGCCACGTGGCCCAGGTGGCGCGGACCGTTGGCATACGGCCAGGCGACGGCGGACAGGACATGGGACATGCGCTCGAGTCTAGGTGGGCCCCGCCACCCGTTTTCGCACCGGCTGAGCAGAGCTGTGGGGGGCTCGTCGAGTCGCGCGGCATTGTGCACATTGCGCCGTGTTCGGACACCGCGCAATGCACGCAAGGCCGCGCAATGTGTGGCGACAGCTCACTCCCAGGTGTCGTCCGCCTCACCGTCGCCGTCGACGTCCAGACCGATGAGACTGGCCCCCGCCTCGGTCGTCGGTGCGACGGTCTCTCGGGCGATGAACAGGGGAGCGGCCGTTGCCGAGTTCGGCGATCTCCGGCTCGTCGAACTCCACCGGCTCCGGGGTCACGCCGGGCTGGTCGCGCAGCACGGGGGTGGCCAGCGAGGCGTCGAGGTCCGTCGTCCAGTCCGCGGAGGTGTCCTGGTCCACGGCGGTTTCCTGCGCCGGGGAAATCTCCTGCAGGGCCGTGTCCGACGTCGGGCCGAGCCCCACCCAGGCGGTCACCGCGAGGGCAGCCGCAGCGATCGACATACCGGCCCCGGTGGCGCGCCGCCGGCGCACCCGTCCCTTGCCACCGGACAGCACCGAACCCGCGGACAGCCCCATGCGCGGGGGGTCCATGGCCGCCCGGTCCATGGCCTCCAGCACGTCGTGGTCAGACGTTGACATGCGACTCATCTCCATCCATGAACGCCCGCATCCTGGCCAGACCCCGGGAGCCGGAGCTCTTCACGGTGCCGACGCTCACCCCGAGGGCGTCGGCGGTGTCGCGCTCCGACTGGTCCAGGTAGTGCCGCAGCACCACCACCTGGCGTTCGCGAGCCGGGAGGGCCTGCAAGGCTCGGACCAGATCGAGGTGACGGGACTCCTGCTCCTGCCCGCTCTCGGGTATGTCGTTGACCAGCACCTCGCGGCGTCGCCTGCGCCACCGGTCGGTGTGCAGGTTGGCCATGATCCTGCGGGCATAGGCCCGGGTGACTGCCGGGCTTGACCCGTCCCCACCGCACGTAGACCCGCTCGAGCGCCTCCTGCAGAGGTCCTCAGCGGTATGCGGATCGCCCGTGAGCATCCAGGCAGCCGTGAGCAGACGCGGCGAGACCTGGTCGACGAAGGTCACGAACTCGGCGTCCCTGTCCTTGCCACACTCGCCTCCTGCGCCGATCATCACCTGTCCACCCCTAGGCGCACCAGCCTGTTGGGAGGTTGAGGACCGGCTCCGGCGACGGTCGGTCAGGATCCGCGTTCCGGCCAATCGCGCGGCATTGTGCACATCGCGCGGGGTTCGGACGCCGCGCAATGTGCGGAAGGCCG
>NZ_JBPCKQ010000117.1:0-35786 GCF_051004135.1 Ornithinimicrobium sp. | reverse complement strand
CTGCCCTGGCACTGGGGTGGCACCGGGCTGACCACGGGTGATCCGGCCAACGACCTGGTCGGGGTGATCACCGACCCGAGTGTGCACATCCAGGGCAAGGTGGGCACGTGCGACATACGGCCCGGTCGGCGCCCGCGCGGACCGGAGCTGCTGGAGTATGTCGAGGACTACCGGCGGCGGGCCGGCGTCACCCCCGGGGACAGCGACAACGTGAACGGTGATGACACGGCCGGCGACGACGTGGAGGAGCAGAGCTGATGGGTTCCTTGTTCGGACCGTTGGAGGACGTGCAGGGCGACGCGGGGTATGCCGAGGGGCACCCGCCACGCAAGGGATTCTTCACCGACACCTCGGTGTGCATCGGCTGCAAGGCGTGCGAGGTGGCCTGCAAGGAGTGGAACGCCATCGGTGCGGACGGGCTGAGCCTGAGCGGCATGTCCTACGACAACACCCAGGAGCTGGGGGCCAACAGCTGGCGGCACGTGGCGTTCGTCGAGAAGACGGCGCCGCCTGAGCCGGCGGTGGCCCCGGAGCGGGAGCCGACCTCGCTGGGTATGCCGGGGGTCGGCCCGCCGGTGGGTGCGGAGCAGACCGCGACCACGCAGCAGGCGGGGGTGACCTGGCTGATGTCCTCCGACGTGTGCAAGCACTGCACCCACGCGGCGTGCCTGGACGTGTGCCCGACCGGGTCGCTGTTCCGCACCGAGTTCGGCACCGTGGTCGTGCAGGAGGACATCTGCAACGGGTGTGGCTACTGCGTGCCCGCCTGCCCCTACGGCGTGATCGACCTGCGGCCGGGCGACGGCCGCGCGTTCAAGTGCACGCTGTGCTACGACCGGCTCAAGGACGACCAGACTCCGGCCTGTGCCCAGGCGTGCCCGACGGAGTCGATCCAGTTCGGCGACCTGGACGAGCTGCGGGAGCGCGCCCAGGGGAGGGTGGAGGCGCTGCACGAGCGGGGGGTCAGCCAAGCCCGGCTCTACGGCCACGACCCGACTGACGGGGTGGGCGGTGACGGTGCGTTCTTCCTGCTGCTGGACGAGCCGGAGGTCTACGGTCTGCCGCCGGACCCGGTGGTGACGACCCGCGACCTGCGCTCGATGTGGTCCTCGGTCGGTCTGGCTGCGGGCGCCCTGGTCGGGCTGGGCGCTGCGGCGTTCGCGGGGTCACGCCGGTGAGGGAGCGGGCGATGATGTCCGAGCCGGAGTTCGAGTCCTACTACGGCCGGCAGATCATCAAGACGCCCACGTGGAAGACCCCGGACGTGCCGCTCTACCTCTTCCTGGGCGGGCTGGCGGGAGCCTCGGCGGTGCTGGCGCAGGGTGCGGCGCTGGGTGACTACCCGGACCTGGAGCGGGTCACCCGGCTGGCCGCGGCGGGTGGCGCCGGGCTCGGCACGGTCTGGCTGATCCACGACCTGGGGCGCCCGGCGCGGTTCCTGAACATGTTGCGGATGTTCAAGGTCACCTCGCCGCTGTCGGTGGGGTCCTTCGTCCTGGCGCCCTTCTCGTCGCTGGCCGCGGGGGCGGCGGCCTCGGAGGTGACCGGCCGGCTGCCGGTGCTGGGTCGGGTTGCGGGTCTGGGGGCGGCCGGGCTGGGGCCGCTGCTGGCCACCTACACCGGGGCGCTGCTGGCCAACACGGCGGTGCCGGTGTGGCATGACGGGCACCGGGAGCTGCCGTTCGTCTTCGCGGGCAGCGGTGCCGCGGCCGCCGGCGGACTGGCGATGCTGTTGGTGCCCGCGGACCAGGCCGGCCCGGCCCGGCGTATGTCGGTCGCCGGGGTGCTCCTGGACGTCGCCGCGCACGAGGCGATGGAGCTGCGGATGGGGCCGCTGATCAGCGAGCCCTATCACCAGGGGACGCCGGGGGTGTTGATGAAGATCGCGCGGAGTCTGAGCGTGACCGGCGCGGTGGCGAGCCTGCTTGCTCGGCGCTCGCGAGCGGCGGCGCTGGTCGGCGGCGTGGCGTGTGTGGCCGGGTCGGTGGTGACCCGCTTCGCGGTCTTCGAGGCCGGTCTGGCCTCCGCCCGCGACCCGAAGTACACCGTCATCCCGCAGAAGGAGCGCCTGGCCGAGCGGCAGGCCAGCGGTCCGGCGGGAGCCGGTTCGACGGCGTGATCGTGGACGAGCAAGCCTTGGTGCGAGCGAGGCCCGGGGGTGGGTCAGGAAGTGTCGGCAAGGACCGGGCGGCTGGTGCGCGCCATGAGCCACGCGCCGAGCGTGGCTGCTGCCACGAGGACACCAGTGGGCCATCCGGCCGAGGAGCAGGAGGAGCAGTAGATCAGGACGGGGAGGGCAAGTGCGACTGCGCCAGCCACGACCCATGTGGTGAAGAAGGCCGACCACTCGGCCTGACGCGATCCCTCGCAACCGGTCATGGGTTTTTTCCTGGGCCTGGAATGAGGCGATGGAAACACTGCCGATCTGGAAGGTCAAGGACAGGTTGAACGAGTACGTCGACTCGGTCGGTCTGACCAGAGATCAGGTGACGATCACCAAGAACAGATCCCCTGCGGCGGTGCTGATCAGCGTCGAGGAGTGGGAATCGATCCAGGAGACCTTGTGCTGGCTCTCGCAGCCCGGCATCCACGAGACCATCGCCGAAGCTCGGGCCGATGTCGAGGCCGGTCGCACTTACGACGAGGCCGCGATCAGAGCCGAGCCCGGGGTGCCCAAGACCCACAGTTGAGCGGCGAGACAGTGAGCGATGAGGTCCGACTCACCGGTCCGGCGCGGCGCGGCGCAGGGTATCCCGCCACGCATCGTCCCCGCGATCCTCGAGTTCGCCTTCGGTCCCCTGGCCCGTGAGCCGCGAAGAGTCGGTAATCCTCTCAAGCGCGACCTGGCGGGACTGTTCGGTGCCCGCCGAGGTCCCTACCGTCGCTCTACCGCATCGACGACGAGGCGCAGATCGTCTACGTCGTCCACATCGACCACCGCGCCGACGTCTACCGCTCCCGATCGGAAGGTGGATATCGGCCGGTCTGGTTGGTCGTTGCAGCGACGGTTGCCCTGGTCGTGCGAGCCATCAGCCAGGCGCCAAGGGTTGCCGGAAGCACGATAACGGCGAAGTGCCACCACTCCATCGGGTAGGTGAACGCGCCGATCGCGAAGAGCAACGCCACGCCGGCAACGACACCGGCGACCCACGTGGTGACCAGCGCGGAGCGCCAGGCTCGCCGCGGATCGGTGACTCAGCTGGTGGTCAGGGTCGTCGAGGATCGGTGACTCAGCTGGTGGTCAGGGTCGTCGAGGCCGCCGGCCTCACCCCGGAAGGGTCGAGCATCGACCCGAGAGCCACGAGGGATCCGGTCAGGATGCCGAGCGCCGCGCCCCACCCCAGCCCAGCGGCGGCATACCTCCACTCCCAGCGCGATGCGCGCATGTCCCCTCCTGATCGTGAGTGCCGCCCGACAAGCGGCCGCATATCTGGAGGAAAGCGCCGGGACGGTGCGGATCGCCGACGCGAACGGGCGGCTGCAATTGTCCACCTGGCTAGGCACGACACCGCCGCCTCGGCATACGGTGAGGGTCGTGACGACCACGACTGCGGCGATCCGGCTCACCCAGTACGCCTCGGGCGGCGGGTGCGCCTGCAAGGTGCCGCCCGGTGAGCTGGACAAGGTGCTGGGCGACCTGCCGATGTCGCGGGCCGGGGGCGACCTGCTGGTCGGGGTGGATGCCGGCGACGACGGTGCGGCGGTGCGGATCGAGGGGGGTCGGGCGCTGATCGCGACCGCCGACTTCTTCACCCCGGTGGTCGACGACGCCTACGACTGGGGGCGGATCGCGGCGACCAACGCGCTGTCCGACGTCTACGCGATGGGTGGCACGCCGGTGGTGGGGGTCAACCTGCTGTGCTGGCCGCGGGACCGGATCCCGTTCGAGCTGGCCGCGGAGGTGCTGCGCGGTGGGGCCGAGGTATGCCGCGCGGCCGGCAGCTTCCTGGCCGGCGGGCACTCGATCGATGACCCGGAGCCGAAGTACGGCGTTGCGGTGACCGGGCTGGCCGACCCGGAGCGGCTGCTGCGCAACGACGCGGGGGTGGCGGGGGTGCCGCTGACGCTGACCAAGCCGCTGGGGCTGGGGGTGCTCAACAACCGGCACAAGGCGACCGGCGAGATCTTCGGCGAGGCCATTGAGGTGATGACCACGCTGAACCGGGAGGCCTCGCAGGCGGCGCTGGGCGCGGGGGTGGTGTGCGCGACCGATGTGACCGGGTTCGGCTTGCTGGGGCATCTGCTGAAGCTGTGTCGGGCCAGTGGCGTATCGGCGGAGATCGACGCGAGGGCGGTGCCGTATGTCGAGGGTGCACGGGAGGCGCTGGCCGCCGGTTTCGTGCCCGGTGGGAGTCGGCGCAACCTGGACTGGGTGCGACCTCACCTGGCGTCGACGGTGAGTGACGACGAGCTGGTGCTGCTGGCCGACGCGCAGACCTCGGGCGGGCTGCTGATCGCCGGTGAGGTGCCGGGGCACCCGGTGATCGGACGGCTGGTGCCCAAGGCTGATGCGTTGATCTCGGTGGCGTAGGACAAGCCAGTGCAATTGTGTGGCCAGGCGCAGGGCGACACAGCTGCAGGGTCAAAAGGGATGACTGTGCCGGTGGATGGTCCGGCCGGTCCGTGCCATGGTGGGCGTTGTGAAGATCCCCAAGCAGCAAGTCATGGCGCTCCTGCAGGATCAGGAGCGGATGGGCAAGCACACCGACGCTGAGGAGGAGCTGCCCGAGGAGGTCGACACCCAAAGTGACCACGATCGAGACATCTTGCAGCGCATCGGCGTGGACCCGGCCGAGCTGGAGGACAAGTTCTCCGGCGGCAAGCACTTCTGAGGTGAATCACGCATCCAGCAGGCTCTGAATCAGACGAATAGCCGAGCTTGAAGTGTGCAACCAACCGGCGAGCGACGAGGCGCGGCCTGCTGCGCTCGCGGTCAGACCAGCTCGACGGTGCAGGGCAGGCCTGGAACTCGGCCGAGGCGGCCGTCTGCGGTGAGAAGCGGCAGGTCCAGCAGTGCAGCCTGGGCGACGTAGAGCCCGTCATAGAAGCTGAGGTTGTGTCGCAAGCTCCACGCCATCTCCGACAACGGGGCGCCATGGGGGTAGCGATGGTCGACGACTGCGGGTGCAGCGCGCAACGCGAGCAGAGCCTCCTCAGGGCTCAGCAGACCCTGTCGTTCGTGCCGGCGCAATACGTTGCCGACCTCCGCGTCGATCAGGTGCGGGGCATGCGTGCGGGCACCCGCCAACTGCTTTCGCAGCAGCACTGCTTCAGTGGTCTTGCCACTCAACGCCAGGAGCAGCGACGATGCGTCGAGCACGCATTCGCTCACCGGCGGTCGGCGGCCAGGTCGGCCTGAATGGACTCCCGCGTCGCCCCAGGAGTGTCGTATCTGCGCAGAGCATCCTCCAGCGCCGCCATGGCTTCTTGCGTGGTGGGGTGGGCGGCGAAGTCGACCACCCAGTCGCGCATGTAGGACTGGATGGAGCGTCCGTCGGCCCGCGCCCGCATGCGGATCACCTCATAGGCAGCCTCTGGGATCTCCCGAATCTGGATTGTCGCCATAGCGCAACTATAGCGCTACGGCGCTCCCCGCACGTGAAATCGAGCGGCGGACGGAACGGCGTACTCTCCGTACTTGACGTACCTACGGCTTGGCGTGATGATCGAAGCCCACAGCGAGGAGCAGCGGGATGAATCACCCACGCCACTTCAGCAGTTTCACCGACGCTCGCAAGCAGCTGCGATCCGTGCTCGACGCTGCGCAGCAGGGACTTGTCACCACCCTCGAGCGCGACAGGCAACGGTATGTCGTCCTGCTCGGTGACCATCTGCGCGAGGACCTGGCCGCACTGAGACCTGCCGACGCGGTCGTGGTGGCCGAAGGCGGCGGCTGGTCTGTCATCCTCCCGGGCTTGCCCGTGCATGGTGACGCAGAGACGTTCGACGGTGCCATCGAGGACGCAGTGGACGCTCTGCGTGAGTATGCGCAGGACTGGAACGACCGGCTGCACCTCGCCCCGAATCACCGACAGCACCGCGTGGTCGTGGAGCTCGTCGAGCTCTCCAATGACGAGCAGTTGCGTGAGTGGCTGGTGGTATCGCCTCACCAGCACGCGTCGGACCCTGACCGGCTCGCCACGGCGTGAGCAGGTCCGGGAGCCGGGCCGACCACCACCGCTTCTGCAAGATCGAAGGTCGGGTGGAGGTTCGGAACGCCCGGGGTAAGGCCGTCGGTCACCACATCACCTACGAGTTGTCACTGTCCGATGGCCGGATTCTGCGCAGCCGCATCTCCCGGCCGGCCGACGGAACGGCATACGGGATCGGCCTGTGGAAGGCCATCCTGAGGGACCAGCTGTGCGTGAGCGAAGAAGAGTTCTGGGCCTGCGTCACCGATCGGAAGCCACCAGACCGCGGCGTCCAGGCCGCTTCGGTTCCGCAGCGCGCATTGCCCGCCTCGCTCGCCGCCCAGCTGATCAGGGAGGCCGGTATCCCGGAGTCACGAGTGGTGCAGATGACGCTGGAGGAAGCGGTGGCAGCGATGACGGAGCACTGGTCCAAGCCGAAGCGCTAGTGGACCGCAGGGGCGGGCGAACTTGTGCCGAGGAGCCTCGTCCGCCGTTCCCGGTCCACCGATCATTGCGGTGACCCTCGACCTCTGGGAGCCTTGGAGCACGCCTGGGCTGCGCCTGCGCGTGGCCTGGGTATCACCGGCGCTGGTGGCTGCTCCTGCAGATGTGCGGGCTCATCCCGGGCGCGCCCAGAGCAGGCGGCACCCATGACAACGCAGACCGACATCCCACCCACGGTGCCGGACGCCGCCCCCTCTGAGACCCCGGGGAGACCGAGGACTTCGTCGGCGGCGTCGACCCGGCCCCGCGGGTGCAGCCCCTGGGGCCGGTGCGCGGTCTGCTCACGGCCGGCAAGACGCAGCAGAGCGTGGCGGCCTGGCTGCAGCGGGCCACCGGCATGATCGACCCCGATCAGGTGGCAATCCCGCCGGAGTCACCGGCCCGGGGGTGATCGAGACCTGGGGCGGCGGGGTCTTCGCGGTGCAGCAGAGCAGCGAGCCGGCGATCGAGGCGCCGCTGGGCTGGGTGCTGTCCGATGCCAGCCGGCAGGACATGCGGGAGTCCCTGGCCCAGGACATCGAGTGCGGCCGCGCCCCGCAGACCTCGGCGTGTGCTCGCCGGGCCGACGCGGTGCCCTAGGGGGACCTGGGCGACCTCATCCACATACTGACCGACGGCGTCGACCCCGTTCGTCGCCGCATGGTCTGGACGGATGCCGATGGTGGCGGGTCCGGCCGTACGCGGGCGGACATCTCGGCCGCCGGAGTTGGCATGCGGCAGCTGGTCTCAGAAGGGAGCAAGGACTGCCTGCCGGTCGACGTCCGAGACGTGCGCGTCGGCCCAGCGGGGAGAGCGGTCCTTGTCGACCAGGAGGGCGCGGATGCCCTCCGCGAAGTCGGGGTGGCCCACGAACGCCCGTCCCAGTCGCTGGTCCTGGGCCAGCACCTCGTCCACACTTAGCGACCCCGCACGGCGCAGCGCGGCCAGGGTGACCGCGACGGAGTGGGGGGAGCGCTGCTCGATCGTGGCCGCGGCCTCGCGCGCTGAGCGGTGGGTATGCCGGGTCAGCCGGTCGACGATGGCCGCCGGGTCGTCGCCGGCGTAGCACTCGTCGATCCACTCCCCGCGCTCGGCCAGGCTCGACTCAGGCAGCTCGACACCCTCGACGTTGAGCGCGTCGACGGAGGGGATCGACCACTCCATCGGCTCCGTCTGATCCCGCAACTCGCCGGACAGCCCCGAGGTCAGGTCTGACAGCACTGCGTCCTTGGCCTGCGACGGCACGAGCGCATCGGCCACTCCCAGCAGCACCGCATCCGCCCCGTTCACCGGCAGCCCGGTCAGCGCCACATGGGTGCCGAGCTCGCCGGGTGCCCGAGACAGGAACCACAGCCCGCCCACGTCGGGGAAGAAGCCGATGATCGTCTCCGGCATCGCCAGCTTGGTGCGCTCGGTCACGACCCGGTGCGAGCCGTGCGCCGACACCCCGACGCCGCCGCCCATCACGACGCCGTCCATCCACACCACATACGGCTTGGGGTAGGACGCGATCCGGGCGTTCAGCGCGTACTCGCGCTCCCAGAACCCCAGCACCGACTCGACGTCGCCGTCCAGGACCGAGCGGCGCAGCGCCACGACGTCGCCGCCGGCGCACAGGCCCTTGTCCCCGGCGCCCTCGACCCACACGGCTTGGACCGCTGGGTCGTCCGCCCAGGCGTCGAGCACCCTCAGCGCCTCGATGACCATCGCGTCATCCAACGAGTTGATGGCGCGCGGGCGGTTGAGCGTGAGCCGGCCGACCGGACCGACGACCTCGTGCAGCACCGCGTCGGGGCGAACATCCGTCATAGCGGCTGACCCTAGCCGCGGACGTAGACTCACCCGCCATGGGCAAGGCATCGAGGCGCAAGCGCCAGGCACAGGGTCAGGGCACCAAGACCGATCCCGAGCAGCAGCGGGCACCGTTCGTGGCGCGGCCCTTCGAGGGGCTCGCCGACGAGACCGAGTGGGTGGCGATGCGCGAGATCGTGCCCGCCGCCACCGCACCGGTCACCCTCACCCTGCCCGACGGCAACCCGCAGCAGGTCACGCTGACCACCGTGCTGCCGGGCGCGATGCCGGCGCTGCACCGCGCCGACGGGGAGATCCTGGTGGCCTGTCAGGCCCGCACCTCCAGCGGTGACGCCAGCCGCGACATCGCCCAGGCGGTCATCGCCGCGGTCGCCGCCGAGCCGGGCACCCCGCTGACCTCAGTGCGTCCGGCCACGATGGGTACCCCCCGGTTGCAGGACCTGATCGACGACCAAGGGCTGACGCCGACGGTGCACGAGGACTTCTCCTTCTGGATGGACCAGGACGAGGTCACCCCCGAGGCTGCCGCGGCGCTGGAGCAGACCAACGAGGCGGCGGTGCCGACCGTCAAGATCGAGGAGCTGCCCTCGGCGTACTGGTGCAAGATGGGCGGGCGCACCTACATCCGCTGGATCCTGCCCGACGATGAGGACATCGCCGTCGTGGCGCTGGCCCGGCTGCAGGCCGCCGGGGAGCACACCCTGGGCGATGACACCGAGCTGTTGGGGGCCTTCCGCGCCGCCGGGCTGCTGGTGCCGGTGCTCGAGGTGTCCCCCGACACCGAGGCGAGCGACCACGTCGAGGCGTTGCTCGCGCTGCAGGGACGGTATGCCGAGGCGCTGGGGCAGGACGACCCGCTCACGCCGCAGGAGCGCCGGGCCCGCGAGGGACTGATCAGCCGCCAGGTCACCTTGCGCTGACCGGCCGTGACCGAGCAAGGCGTGGTCGCCGTCATCCCCGCCAAGGACGAGGCGCAGCGACTGGGGGCGACCCTCTCCGCGCTGGCCAGGGTGCCGCAGGTGTCGGCGGTGATCGTGGTCGACGACGGCAGCCGCGACCGCACCGCCGTCATCGCCGAGCAGACTGGGGTGCTGGTGTGTCGGCATACCCGCAACCAGGGCAAGGCCGCGGCGATGCAGACCGGGGCCCAGGCCGCGGGCGAACGGCACCCGGGGGCGGCGCTGCTCTTCGTCGACGCCGACCTGGCGGACAGCGCGGCAGGACTGGGCGTGCTGTGCGACCCAGTGCTCGCGGGCGAGGCAGACATGACGATTGCGGTGTTGCCGCCGCAGGACCGGGCCGGCGGCGGGTTCGGCTTCGTCGTCCGGCCGGCGAGGGACGGCATACGGGAGCTGACCGGGTGGGAGGCCGCGCAGCCGCTCTCTGGTATGCGGTGCCTCACCCGGGATGCCTTCGATGCGGCGATGCCGCTGGCCCGCGGGTGGGGTGTCGAGGTCGGGTTGACCATCGACGTGCTGCGCTCGGGCGGGCGGGTGCTGGAGGTGCCGTGCGCGTTGCGGCACCGGGTCACCGGGCGGGGCTGGCGGGCGCAGGTGCATCGAGCCCGGCAGTACCGCGACGTCCGCCGAGCGCTCGGTGCGCGACGCCGGCTCGGCAGCTGATCGGCCGAGTCCAGGTGCTACGTTGTCGCACATGGACGTCGGCGTCAGAGAGCTGCGCAACGATACGGCCCGCGTCATCGACGCGGTGCAGGCCGGGGAACGGGTCACCCTGACGGTCCGCGGCGAGCCGATCGCCGACATCGTCCCCCACGGCGCCCGCACGCGATGGCTTTCCGGAGCGTCGCTGGGGGATCGACTGGTGCATCGTTCGGCGGATCCGGGGCTGCGTGGTGACCTCGCCGACCTGGCGAGCGAGACCTTGGCCGACCCGTGACCTCGGGCCTGCTCGACACCTCGGTGTTCATCGCGCAGGAGAGCGGTCGGCCCCTCGGCCCGCTGCCACAGCGCGTTGCGGTGTCCGTGATCACGATGGGCGAGCTGGAGCTCGGCGTGCTCGCGGCCACCGAGGACGACGTTCGGGCCCGACGAGCGGACACCCTCGCGCTCGCTCGTGAGGCCGACCCCATCCCGATCACCGAGCCCGTGATGGGGGCCTGGGCGCGACTGGTCATCGACTGCCGTCGGGCGGGTGTGCACCGCACCGTCAGGCTCACGGATGCGCTGATCGCCGCTACGGCCGTCGTGCACGGCTTGCCCGTCGTGACGCAGGACGAGGACTTCGACACGATCGCGAGTGCCCACCCGCTACTTCGCGTCGTCAGGGTCTGAGCCGACGACTTCGTCGACGCGCATCTACCGCCGATGCAGCTATAGTGCAGGCATGTCGAAGGCCATCACCGTGCGAGACGTGCCCGATGAGGTCACCAGGGAGCTCGCTGCTCGAGCGGCACGGGGCGGGCGCTCGCTGCAGGAGTACCTCCGGGGCCATCTCATCGGATTGGCCGCCCGACCTGACATCGACTCCTGGGCTGACGCGGTGCAGCGTCGCAAGGCGGCGACCGGCGATGTGGTCTCGGTCGACGACATCCTTGCGTGGCGTGACGCGGATCGGCGGTGACGCTGGTCGTCGATGCCTCCGTGGTGACTGCCGCGTTGGTGGATGACGGTCCTGCTGGATCCTGGGCGCTGACAACCTTGCGCGAAGGTGAGGCGGTGGCCCCCCAGCACCTCTACGTCGAGGTGGCCAGTGCGCTGCGCCGTGGCCAGTTGGCTGCTCGCCTCACGAGGGAGGTCGCGACTTTGGCGCATGAGGAACTGCTCAGCCTGCCGATCGACCTGATGCCCTATCCGCCGATCGCCCACCGCGCGTGGGAGCTGCGAGGCTCGGTGTCCAGCTACGACGCTGTCTACGTCGCGCTGGCCGAGCAGCTCGATGCCGACCTCGTGACGTTGGATCGTCGACTGGTGCGAGCACCCGGTCCCCGGTGCCGGTTCCGCTCGCTCCCCACGCCTGGGTGAAGGGCGGCCGACGCTGGGCACCTCAGGCTCTTCGCGCCAGGACCGCCAGGCCTGCGCCGATGGCAACAGCGAGGCCCATCCCGACCAGCGCGATGCCCGAGTCGTTCAGCGCCCAGCCGAGCGCCCAACAGGCGATCAGTGCCCACGCGGTATGCCGAGCCAGCGGCACCTGCCACAGCCCGGCGACCGGCCGGCCGACGGCCGACGTCGGGGACGCCACCGCCCAGACCACCACAGCCACGAACACCACCGCCAGCCACGAGGCCGGGTAGTCCACGAAGATGCTCAGGCTCTGACCCAGCTTGCGGGTGACGATCTCCCACGCCTGACCGTCGAGGACCGCCTGCACGAAGTCGCCGAGGTGGCTGCGCGACGAGACCGGGCGCAGCCAGTCCAGCACCATCACCGACCCCGCCAGCAGGAGTGACCCGCCGAGGAGAGCGACGAGCCGCAGCGGGCTCAGCCGCACCCCGGCCGCCCCCAGCGCCAGCACCCCCGTCGCCACGACCATCGCGGGCACCCCGCCGAAGTCGGCGCCGTAGGCGGGGGTCCCGTCGACCACCACCACGGCCAGACCGACGAGGACCACGCCCACCACCGCGGCCCGACGCCGCGGGAGCAGCCAGGAGGCCAGACACCCGGCCAGCACCAGCCCGGCGGCCGAGATGGCGCCGAAGCCGATGTTGCCCATCCCGTAGAACCGCCCCGCCTCGCGCGGCTGCACCCCGAGCCAGGAGATCAGCCCCAACGGGCCGCCGAGGATGACGTCGACCCCCAGGACGAGCACGGTGACGGCACCGAGCACAGCCACCGGTCCGCGAGGGTCGCGCCGCCACGGTCCCAGCCAGGCCAGCGCGACGAGCGCCGCCATGAAGCCCAGCACCACGGCATACAGCCCGAAGAGCGGCTGCCCGGACCGCCACCACGGCACCATCCCGGCCAGGAACCCCTCGGCCGGCACGGCCGTCGTGGCCGTGCCGGCGAGGGCGACCACCACGGCACCCACACGACGCGTGGCAGAGTCGTGCCGACGGCGGCGCAGCAGCATTCCCAGCACCAACAGCACCACGATCCATGGCGCCAGCCCGACGGCGATCCAGGGCACGAGGTAGGAGGCCCAGGTGCCGGCCTTGGCCAGATCGCGGGTCCGCTGTCCGGCAGCGGGATCGACGGTGAATCCGGTCGGTGCACCGGCGACGACGTCCGGCACGTCCGCGCCGGCGAGGTCGAGCACGGTCGCGGTCAGGTCGGTGGTCTGCACCAGGGCAGGCTGCCGAGTCGTCGAGGAGCCGAGCAGTGCCGGCCCGCGGATCGCCGGACTGTCGACGAGCGCAGTATGCAGCTGGGCACGGTCGGTGGTGTCGGCCAGGCCGGCCACGATCAGCGTGGCGTCGTCGGGCAGGCCGGCGCGCAGCCGGCCCAGCGCCGCGTCTGTCTCGACCAGGGTGTCGGAGCGGTCGCTCTCGAGCACCACGGGCGCATCGATCAAGTGCACGCCGCACGCGGGGTCGAGATCACCGTCGAGCTCGGTCAGTCCCTGCGGGCGGTATGCGGTGACGCGGCCGTCCCGGTCGGCCGCCGCGAGCGCGGCGAGCGGCCCGTAGGCAGCGACGCACCCTCCGCTGTCCTGCACCGCGGTGGCCAGGGTCCCCAGGCTCGCCGGGATCCCCTGCCGGCCGGCCGCCGTCTGCCACTGGGCGAACTCGCTCGGGGTCCCGTCCGCGGCAACGTCGGGAGCCGTGCAGGTGGACCCGTCCCGGTCGACGCTGGCTGCGCTCGCGCCCTGCGCAGCACGGTCGCCCCGCAGGCCGGTCCCGGCCCGTTGACCGGCGCCGAGGGTGAGCCAGCCCTGAGCGGGGCAGGTGACCCGGTCCACGCCCCGGACCACGAGGGCGGCCGAGCCCCGCTGGGCCAGCCCGGCCAGTGCCGGGGTGCGCTCGGTCGAGATCAGGTCCCAGGTCAGCCCGGGGATCCCCACCAGCACGACCGGACCGGCCGAGGCTGGCAGCGGCTCGCGCTCGGCCGGCGGGTCGAGCGCCCGCCATGCCGCAGCGCCCAGGAGGCCACCGAGCGTGAGGGCGAGCAGCACCCAGGCGAGACTTCTGCGCGCCGTCTCGCTCATCCGGCCGACCCTAGCCGTCACCGAATGAGCGCAGGAATCGACTACTGAAAGTGCTGCAAACTGATGGTTGATAGTGTTGCGAACTGATTAATACTATAGTTGCAAAACGATTTGTGAAACATATTCTGGCACTTCTTTCCAGGAAAGAGAGCCGTTCGCATAGCCGATCACTACCGCTCGAGAGTGCTCGACGGGGAGCTCGCTGCTCGTCTCGAGTCGAGCGGGGCCGTGCTTATCGAGGGTCCGAAAGCATGCGGCAAGACCGAGACGGCGAGGCAGGCCGCTGCCAGCATGGTCTACCTGGATACGGACGTGGGTGCGCGACAGACGTTGGCGATAGACCCGTCCCTGGTCCTGGCCGGTGCCGCGCCACGACTACTGGACGAGTGGCAGTCGGAGTCTGCGCTGTGGAACCACGTGCGTCGTGCAGTGGACGAGCGTCGTAGGCCGGGTCAGTTCATCTTGACCGGTTCGGCTGTCCCCGCTGACGACCAAACCCGGCATACCGGGGCGGCACGCGTGTCGCGACTGCGCATGCGGCCCATGTCGTTGTTCGAGTCCGGTCACAGCACAGGCGCCATATCCTTGCGACAGCTCTTGGACGGCGAGTCGGCGCGTAGCACCGAGTCCAGGCTGGGCCTGAATGACCTCACCGAGCGTGCCACCGTCGGCGGGTGGCCCGGGTTTCAGGATCGCACGCCTGCTGGCGCTGCGCAGGGCGTGCGGGACTATCTCGAACAGGTCACCAGGGTGGACGTAGGGCGAGTCGACGGCGTGCGCCGTGACCCCGACAAGGTGCGTGCTCTGGCCACCGCGTTGGCGCGCAATGTGGCCACCGAGGTCAGCGTGTCGACCCTGGCGTCCGACGTGATCGGCGTCTCCGGGCTGGAACGCAGCACGGTCAGGGACTACCTCGACGCCCTGACGCGCTTGATGGTGCTGGAGGACCAACCCGCCTGGGCGCGCCATCTGCGGTCCAAGGCCAGACTGCGACAGTCCGCCAAGCGGCACTTCGTGGATCCCTCCCTGGCCGTCGCCGCGCTACGGGCCTCGCCGGCTCGCTTACGTGCGGACCTCAATCTCTTCGGTCTCGTCTTCGAATCCATGGTGATCCGAGATCTGAGGATCTACTCCCAGCCCCGGGAGGGTGAGGTGCAGCACTACCGCGACAGCAACGGCCTGGAGGTCGACGCGATCATCGAGTGTGCGGACGGGCGCTGGGCGGCTTTCGAGGTCAAGTTGAGTCCCCATTCGGTCGATGACGGAGCCGCGTCCCTGCTGCGGTTCAGCTCGCAGGTCGACACAGACAAGTGTGGCAAGCCGGCGGCGCTCGGAGTCATCACGGGTTCCGGATACGGCTACCGACGTCCGGACGGCGTTCACGTCATTCCGATCGGAGCGTTGGGCCCGTGAGCGCTGCCTACTCAGCACCTCCCGTGCCTGGCTCTGCTGACCGCATACCCTCGCAGACGTGGACCTGACCGAACCGCAGCTGACCGCGCTGACCGCGGCGGCCCTGGTGATCGCCGTGCTCGCCCTCGTGCTCGCGCTGGTGCAGTGGCGCCGCTTTGCCACCGTCCGGCGGCGCTACCAGGTGCTATGGGGTGACGGTGCCGCTGACGTGTCGACGCTGCTGGCCCGGCAGTCGGGGCGGATCGAGGCCGAGTCCACCCGGATCGGAGAGGTCGAGCGCTCGGTGACGCGCCTGCGCGACGGGCTGGCGCAGAGTCTGCAGCACGTGGCGGTCGTGCGCTACGACGCGTTCGGCGACATGGGCGGGCGGATGTCGTTCAGCGCCGCGATCATCGACGACCACGGTGACGGCATGGTGATCAGCTCGATCCACGCGCGGGGCGAGAGCCGCAGCTATGCCAAGGGCATCGTCCGGGGCAGCAGCGACATCACCCTGAGCCCGGAGGAGCGGCACGCCTTGGACGCGGCCCGCTCCGGCAGCGCCGAGTGACGCAAAGTCCCTCGCAAGCCGTTCCGAGGCCGCGCAAACTCCCGAGCAAATCGCGTCGAGGCCGCGCAAGATCCCGAGCAAAATCAGGGGGTGACCTCGGTGGTGACGCCGTCGGCGAGGAAGCAGAGCATCCCGGCCGCGACCGCCACGTCGGGGTACGGCTCGGCGTAGCTCCAGGCGACGTCGTCGCCCGATCCGTCGGCCAGCGACCAGTAGGTCGAGGTGCCCTTGTAGGGGCAGTGCGTCGTCGTCGGCGAGCGCTCCAACAGGGCGGTGCGCACGTCCTGCGCGGGCAGGTAGAACCGGTTGGGCAGGCCGGTCTCCGACACCACGACGGGTCTGCTGCTCTGCGCCAGCGTGGTGGCCTGCGCCCCGGTCCCCGCCGTCACCCGGACGGTGCGCGACGAGCGACGCGCATCCACCCGGTGATAGGGGTCGCGTAGGTGGCCCTGGACCTGCTCGTCCTCATCGAGCCAGCCATCCATGGACTCGAAGTAGACCGCCTGGTAGCCGCGCAGCCACTGCGCGTCGGCGTGCGGCTCGGGGTAGCCCCACACCGCGTTGTCTGCGGTCCGACTGTCCGCCACCACGCTCCAGTAGGCGGCGTCACCCTTGAACGGACAGTGCGTGGAGTGCTCCGTGCGCTGCAGCAGCGACTGGTCGACGTCCTGCTCCGGGACGTAGAGGACCGGTAGCAGGTTGGACTCGTGCAACAGCCGACCCCGGGTCGTGTCGAGGACGGTGGCATCCCCGAGAACGGCGCGGACCCGCCGCGGGAAGTCGGCGAACAGCAGGCGATGCTTGGGGCCCACGACCTCGTAGTTGGTGTCATCGGGACCTGCGCTGGCCAGGGGTCCGCTGCCGAGGGTGAGAGTCATGACAGCACGCTACGCCGGGACCCGCACCACCAGGCTGCCCGGGTCGACGGTGACGTCCATGCCGACGACGGTGCCCAGGGTGTCGCCGTCGAGCTGGATCTCGATCGGCTTGGACACCCTGATCCGCACCTTGGCGGTCTTGACGTGCTCCACCCGCTCGTGGCCCTTGCGCTGCCGGGTCAGCACCTGGGCCATCACCGCACCCCAGCCCACGACCCCCTTGGGAGAGATGAGCATCAGGTCGGCCACGCCGTCGTCACTCTGGGCGTCGGGCATCAGCACCACCCCACCCTGCAGCCGGCCCACGTTGCCGACGATCACCCCTCGGGCGCGGCGATGGATCCGGGTGCCGTCCTCGAAGTTCGCGTCGACGATGAACTGCGGCCCCTTGAGGTGGCGCGCCCCTGCCACGGCGTAGGCCGGCCAGCCCACCTTGGCCTTCAGCGCCTCCGGAGCGCCGGCCATCACCTCGGCGTCGAAGCCGAGACCGGCCATCACCAGGAAGACGTGGTCCTCGGTCTCCCGCGTGGTCGCACCGGTGTCGGTGTCGTGGTGCCCGGCGGCGTCCTGGGCGTCCACGTTGTCCGACGAGTCGTGCGGATCCTCGTCGCGGGCGCGCAGCTGCTGCTCGCTGGGACGGGTGAGCTGCAGTCGGCAGGTGTCGATCGGCTTGTTGCGACCGGTCAGCGCCACGCTCAGTGCCTTGGTCAGCGAGTCGATGGGAAGCCTCAGGTTGCGTGCCAGCAGGTTGCCGGTGCCCCCCGGCAGCAGACCCATCGGCGTGCCGGTGCCGGACAGCGCCGCGCCGACCGTGCGCACCGTGCCGTCCCCGCCGAGCGGACACACCAGGTCGACCCCGGCCTCCAGTGCCTGCCTGGTCTGCCCCGAGCCGGGATCCTCGATCGTCGTCTCCAGCCAGAGCGGCTCGGCCCACCCTTGCTTCCGGCACGTGCGGGTCAGCGTGGCCCGGACCCGGGACACGTCCTCGAACTTGGTGGGGTTGACGATGATCGCGGCGCGGTGCTCGGTATGCGGTTCGCCCCCGCCGAACGCCGAGCGAGGCGCTCGGCTCGCCCGGTCGGCCTGGGTCGGCTCCCCACGCCGTCGCCGATGCTCGGCGGGATCACGGTGCTCCTGCACCGCGCCGGCCTCGGTGACGACCAGGGTAGCGACGACGCCGAGCAGCACGAGCAGGAGGGCCACGGCGAGGGCCAGCCACACCCAGCTCGATTCGTTGGTCATGAGGGCACCGTATCGGCGTAGCACGCCCACACCGTCACCTCACGGCCCAGGGCGCTGTCGTCCCACCCCCGACGGGTGTTCGGCATACCGTGTTTCCGTCGCCCGGCACACGGCATTTCGTCGCGCGGCGGACGGCATACAGTGTGGCCGTGATCGACATCCGAGCTCTGCGTGACGACCCCGAGCGGGTGCGGGCCAGCCAGCGTGCCCGCGGTGAGGACGAGACGTTGGTCGATGCCGTGCTGGAGGCCGATGCGCGGCACCGCTCGGCGCTGTCCGAGTTCGAGAGCCTGCGGGCCGCGCAGAAGTCGTTCGGCAAGCAGGTCGCGAAGGCCACGGGGGAGGACAAGCAGGCCCTGCTGGCGCAGGCCAAGCAGGATTCCGCCAGGGTCAAGGAGCTGGATCAGCGGTCGGCTGAGGCGGCCGCCGAGCGTGAAGGGGGGTTGCGCCGGATCGGCAACGTCATCATCGACGGCGTTCCGGCCGGCGGCGAGGACGACTACGTCGTGCTCGAGGAACAGGGGGCTCCCCGTGACTTCGCCGCCGAGGGCTTCGAGCCGCGCGACCACCTGGAGCTGGGCACCCTGCTCGGCGGCATCGACATGAGCCGGGGCGCCAAGGTCGCCGGAGCCCGCTTCTACTTCCTGCGCGGAACGCTGGCACGGCTGGAGCTCGCGCTGATGCGGATGGCGTTGGACCGGGCCCTGGCCGCCGGGTTCGAGCAGCTCAGCGTCCCGACGCTGGTGACACCGGAGACGATGGAGGCTGCGGGGTTCCTCGACGCGCACGCCGACGAGGTCTACCGGCTGGCCGCCGACGAGCTTTATCTGACCGGCACCTCCGAGGTCGCACTCGCCGGCTTCCACGCCGGGGAGATCCTGGACCTGAGCCAGGGGCCGCGGCGCTACACCGCGCTGTCGACCTGCTACCGCCGGGAGGCGGGCAGTCACGGCAAGGACACCAAGGGCATCATCCGGGTGCACCAGTTCCAGAAGGTCGAGATGTTCGCCTACGTGCGACCCGAGGACGCCGAGGCCGAGCATGAGCGGATGCTCGATCTGGAGCGCGGGATGCTGGACTCGATGGAGCTGCCCTACCGGGTCATCGACACGGCGGCCGGTGACCTCGGCGGTCCCGCGGCCCGCAAGTTCGACTGCGAGGCGTGGGTGCCGACCCAGGGCCGGCACCGCGAGCTGACCTCGACGTCCAACTGCACGACCTTCCAGGCCCGGCGCCTCAACACCCGCGAGCGCGACCCGCACGGCTCGGGCACCCGGATGGTCGCCACGCTCAACGGGACGATGGCTACCACCCGCTGGCTCGTGGCACTGCTGGAGAACCATCAGCAGGCCGACGGCTCGGTGCGGGTCCCCGAGGCGCTGCAGCCGTATGCCGGTCTGCAGACCCTGGAACCCGTCACTCGCTGATCGCAGTCGGCGGTCGAGCACGAACTCGTTGAACGTGCAGAAACTGCGCCGAGCGCAGACCATCGCCCAGCGTGCAAGAAACTCGCCGAGCGCGCAGACCATCGCCCTGGAGGCCGATGTTCTGCACCTTCGGCAATGGTCTGTTGGGCAGGCGATGCCGACGCCTGATGCGGATGCTGGCCACCGGCGCGGTCTCCGTCGTTCGGGGGAGTCGGTCGGCGGGCCACCCGGCATACCCTGGGCTGGTGGTGACCATGGAGCGGCTCGAGCGGCTGGCCGGTGCCGACACGGGGTGGCAGCGGCCCGAGCCGACCCCGGAGCAGCGGCATGCCGACGTCGGGACCGCCGTGGGGTTCTTGCTCGTCACGGCGTTGGGGGTGGAGCTGCTGCGCTCGATGGGGGCGCTGAGCCAGAGCAATGGCGTCGCGGAGCAGTACGCCGCCGTCGTCAGCGCCGCCCTCCTGCTGGTCTTCCGCCGTTCGCACCCCCTGCCGGTCGCTGCGGGAGCCGCCGCCCACCTGTTGGTGTGCAGCACGCTCGTGCCGTCGGTCGTGGCGACCCTTCCGATGCAGATCCTCTATTTCGTAGCGATCTACAGCGGCGTCGCCTGGGCCCGGGAACGGCGGTCCGTGCCGTATGTCGTGCTGAGCATCGTCGCCGTGACGTACGCCTGGTTCGCGTGGTGGTTCGCGCTCAGCTCGGGCATCCAGGAGCTCTCCGGCAACCTCGCCGAAGAGCAGGTGGGTCTGCTCCCGCCGCTGACGGGAGCCGTGCTGTTCGTGCTGCTCAACAACGTCCTCTTCTTCACCGGGGCGACCGTGCTCGGGCAGGTGGCCTGGCGCGGGCGCATGACACCGCCCAGGTCGTCGAACAGGCCCACACCATCGCGGTGCAGAGTGCGCGGCTGCGCGACCAGGCCGTGGTCGCGGAGCGGCTGCGCATCGCACGCGAGCTGCACGACGTCGTGGCCCACCACGTCTCCGTCATGGGGGTCCAGGCTGCCGCCGCCCGGCGTGTGCTGCGGAGCCAACCCGAGGTGGCCGCGGAGGCGCTGAGTGCTGTCGAGACCTCGTCGCGGGACGCCGTCGGGCAGATGCGCGACCTCCTGGGCACGTTGCGCGCCGGCGAGGAGGCCGCCGATGCCGGCTCACCTGGTGACGCGTCGACCCATGCGGTCGCTGGGTCTGCGTCCCAGCGGTCGCCGGCGCCGAGTCTGGCCGACCTGAGCACGCTGGTCACGCAGGCCGCCACCCCGACCTGCACAGTCGAGCACACCGTGGTGGAGAGCAGCCCCGGCGCGGCGCAGCGGGTGCCGCAGCCGGTGCAGCTGTCCGCATACCGGGTGGTGCAGGAGGCTCTGGCCAACGTGCGCCGGCACTCGACCGCTCGCCGGGCCACGGCGACCGTCCGGGTGGACGAGGCTGCCGGCACGCTCGAGGTGGAGGTCGTCGACGACGGTCGACCCCGCACCGGCACGTCCGGCACGGGCCTGGGGCATCTCGGGATGCGTGAGCGGGCCCAGCATCTGGGCGGCGGCGTCGAGGTCGGCCCCCGGGCCGAGACCGGCTACCGGGTGCGGGTCTGGCTGCCCATCGACGGTGTCCACCGAGCACCGGCCCGGCAGGAGGCGGCGCGATGAGCGCTGAGCGATGACCACCATCCGGGTGTTGCTCGTCGACGACCAACCGCTGCTGCTGTCGGGCTTCTCCCTCATCCTGTCGACCGAGCCCGACATCGACGTCGTCGGCCAGGCCACCGACGGGCAGGCAGCGATCGAGGCCGTGGCCCGGCTGCGCCCCGACGTCGTCCTGATGGACGTGCAGATGCCGGTGCTCGACGGCATCGAGGCCATCCGCGCCGTCGCAGGTGGGCACGCCCTGCTGGCCCCCGAAGTCACCCGCCGGGTGATCAGCAGGATGGTCAACCCCGGCGACGGCCTCGCCCCCTCAACCGATCCTGCTGCCGCGCCACGGCATACTGACGCCACGCTGGCCCGGCTCACCGAACGCGAGCGGGACATCCTTGGCCTCCTCGCCCGGGGGTTGAGCAACGGCGAGATCGCCCGCGAACTGTTCGTCAGTGAGGCCACCGTCAAGACGCACGTGTCCAACGTGCTCGCCAAGCTGGGGGTGCGCGACCGGGTGCAGGCCGTCATCGCCGCCTTCGAGTCCGGGCTAGCCGGCCACTCTCCGCCAAAGGGATGAGCAGGGATCTCCCTCGCGTGGCCGATGCGGCCGCGACCCGGCCTCCGTAGGTTGGTGACACGCCCGCAGCCCAGGGCGCCGACCCCGAAGGAGCAGTCATGCTGCAGATGCGAGGAGCCACCCGGCGCTACGGTGACGTGCTGGCCGTCGACGACGTCACGTTCGAGGTCCCGGCCGGGTCGATGGTCGGTTTCGTCGGGGCCAACGGCGCCGGCAAGACCACGACCATGCGGATGATCATGGGTCTGCTGGCCATGGACGACGGTCAGGTGCACTGGGACGGGCGGCCGATCAGCACGGCCGACCGGTCCCGGTTCGGCTACATGCCCGAGGAGCGCGGGCTCTACCCCAAGCAGCCGGTGCTGGACCAGCTGGTCTACCTCGGCCGGCTGCACGGTATGTCGTCCGGCCAGGCCTCCGCGCGCGCCACCGAGCTGCTCGAGCGGTTCGGCCTCGGCGAGCGGCTGCGCGCCAAGGTCGAGCAGCTCTCGCTCGGCAACCAACAGCGGGCGCAGATCATCGCCTCCGTGTTGGGCGACCCCGTCGCGCTGATCCTGGACGAGCCGTTCAGCGGGCTCGACCCGGCAGCGGTCGACCAGATGTCGCAGCTGCTGCGCGAGCACACCAGCGCCGGGGTGCCGGTGCTGTTCAGCTCCCACCAGCTCGACCTGGTCGACCGGCTGTGCGACTCCATCGTGGTGCTGCACCACGGCAAGGTCGTCGCCGAAGGCACCTCCCACGACCTGCGGTCAGGAGGGCCGCTGCGCTACCGGATCACCCTCGACGGTGACGCCGGGTGGGTCCGGGGAGCGCACGGCATACAGGTCCTCGACGTGGACGGGCCCACTGCGGTGGTGCAGCCGGACAACGAGCAGGCCGCACAACAGCTGCTGAGGCAGGCCGTGCAACTCGGTGGGGTGCGCGACTTCAGCCGGGTCGTGCCGACACTGAGCGAGATCTACCGGGAGGTGGCGGCATGAGCACCACGACGCAGACCGAGTCTCAGCGGGAGCACCGGACCGGCGGTGCCGATGAGGTGCAGCCGTTGACGCGGCCCTGGGCGGTGGTCGCGGGCCGGGAGATCCGGGTCAAGCTGACCGATCGCAACTTCGTGCTGTCGACCGTCTTCACGGTGGTGCTGCTGGCCGCCGTCTTCGGCCTGCAGGCCTTCCTGGCCGGGCAGGCGTCCGCTCCGGAGTACCAGGTCGCGGTCACCGATGAGCAGGGATCAGGCCTGGTCGAGGGCGTGCAGCAGACGCTGCAGGAGGGGACTCCCGACGGCACGGTGGAGTCCGTGCTGATGGATGACCCGGCAGCCGCGCAGGAGGCGGCGCAGGAGGGAGACGTCGACGCCGTGCTCACACAGGCGGACGGCGTCTGGACACTGGGCGCCGACGGCTCCCCCGACGTCGAGCTGCGCCGTGCGGTCACCGAGGCGGTGCGCACCCAGGTGCTGCAGGCCAACGCCGCCACGGCCGGGACCACGCTGACCGAGCTGATGGCGGGCACCGAGGTCAGCACCGTCGACTACTCCGGTCGGGACGACGACGAGCAGCTGGTGCGGGTCGTCGCGGGGATCGCGTTCGGGCTGCTGTTCTACATGGCCTCGCTGCTCTTCGGGCTGAGCATCGCGCAGAGCGTGGTCGAGGAGAAGCAGTCCCGGATCGTGGAGATCCTCACCGCGGCGATCCCGGTGCGGGCCCTGCTCACCGGCAAGGTGCTGGGCAACACGCTGCTGGCCTTCGGGCAGATGGTGCTGCTGGTCGGGGTGGGCCTGATCGGACTCAGCCTCACCGCATACGACCGGTTCCTGCCGATGTTCACCGAGGCGCTGCTGTGGTACCTGCCGTTCTTCCTTTCCGGTTTCGTGGCGCTGGCCTGCATCTGGGCCGCCTTCGGGGCGATGGCCTCCCGGGTGGAGGACCTGCAGTCGACCACCATGCCGCTGACGCTGCTCCTGGTCGCGGTCTTCCTGATCGCCATCAACATCGACGGTGCCTGGAAGGTCGCGGGCTCCTACGTGCCGGTCATGTCCACCATCGTGATGCCGATGCGGCTGTTGGAGGGCGACGCCGCGTGGTGGGAGCCGGTGCTCGCGCTCGCGCTCACGCTGGGCTTCTGTTGGCTGACCGTCCGCCTCGGGGCGCGGCTCTACCGTCGGGCGCTGCTGCAGACGCAGGGGCGGGTCACCTTCGCTCAGGTCCTCCGGCTGGGCGACTGACGTGAGGCAGGTGACCATTAGGCTGACTTCGTGGATGTCACCGCCCGGTCCTTCGTCGGCGCACCCTTGATCGCACTGGACGTGGACGGGACGATCCTGCATCACGACGGTCACCTGTCCGACCAGGTGCGTGACGCGGTGCGTGCGCTGGCCGCAACCCCGGCCCAGGTCATGATCGCCACCGGTCGCTCGGTGCTGGCCACCCTGCCGGTGCTACAGGACTTGGACCTGTTGGTGGACGGGTCGTATGCGGTGTGCTCCAACGGGGCGGTGACGGTCGTCGTGGACTCCGCTGCGGCGGACGGCTTCCGGGTGCACGACGTCGTGACCTTCGACCCCCGGCCTGCGGTCGAGCTGGTGCAGCAGGCGCTGCCTGGGGTGCTGATCGCCGTGGAGGAGGTGGGCCGGGGCTTCAAGGTCAACGAGCTGTTCCCCGAGCCGGAGCTGTCCGGCGAGCAGCGGGCGGTGAGCGCGGCGGAGCTGGTCTCGACTCCGGCCACCCGGGTCACCGTGCGCGACCTGTCGGCCACCCCGGAGGAGTTCGCCGAGGTGGTGGAGCGGATCGGTCTGCACGGCGTCAACTACGCGATCGGCTTCAGCGCATGGCTCGACCTGGCGCCGGAGGGGGTGTCCAAGGCGTCCGCCCTGGAGCACCTGCGGCGGGTCCTGCGCGTCGAGCCGAGCGACACCGTGGCGGTCGGCGACCAACGCAACGACCTGGAGATGCTGCACTGGGCCGCCTGGGGGGTCGCCATGGGGCAGGCGCCGCAGGACGTCGTCGATGCCGCCGACAGCAGCACCGGCACCGTCGAGGAGGACGGCTTGGCCGCCGTGCTCGACGAGGTCCTGGCCACCGTGCGGCTCGGTCGGTCGTGAGCGCCGACCTGGTCATCACCTCCCCGGCCAACCCCCGGCTCAAGGCGCTGGCCGCGCTGCGCCGCCGTGGCGTCCGGGAGGACAAGGGGTTGACCGTGGTGGAGGGCTACGAGGAGCTCGTGCTGGCCCTGGACTCCGGGGTGGTGCCGGTCTCGCTCTACCACTGCCCCGAGCTGATGGGCGACCCGGCGGCCCAGTCCGAGACCGTGGACCGGGTGGCCGAGCTTGGGGCGGAGGTCGTCCAGCTGGCCCGGGTCGCCTTCGAGCGCGCCGCCTACCGGGAGGGGCCGGACGGGTTCCTCGCGGTGGTCCCCTCGATTCGCAGCACCTGCGCCGATCTCGTGGTCCCGGACGACGCCTTCGTGCTGCTGTGCGAGGGGGTGGAGAAGCCGGGCAACCTCGGCGCCATGCTGCGCACCGCCGACGCCGCCGGCGTGCACGCCGTGATCGCCGCCGACCCGGTCACCGACTGGGGCAACCCCAACCTGATCCGCTCGGCCAAAGGCACCGTCTTCTCGGTGCCCGTCGCCGCCGACCCGACGCCGGTGGCGCTGGCCTGGCTCGCGAGCCACGGCATACCCCTGGTCGCTGCCACGCCCGACACCATGACCGATCACACCGATATCTCGTATGCCGGACCCGTCGCCATCGCGGTGGGTGCGGAGAAGCACGGGCTCAGTGAACAGGCACTGGCCGCTGCGACGCACCGGGTGCGGATCCCGATGGTGGGGCAGGCGAACTCGCTCAACGTGGCGACCTCGGCGGCGATCCTGGTCTACGAGGCAGTGCGGCAGCGCCGGGCGCCGATCGGATAGGCGGGGTCCGGGGCGTTGCGCGGGCTGTGTCACGATGAGGCGCATGCGCATCGATCACGTCTGTTATGCGGCCGGGCCCGAGGGCAGCCAGGCCTGTGCGCGCCGGTTGGGTGAGCGGCTCGGGGTGCCCGTCCACGCCGGTGGGGTGCACCCCACCTTCGGCACCCGCAACATGGTGTTGCCGCTGGCCGACCAGCGCTATCTGGAGGTCGTCGAGGTGCTGGACCACCCTGCCTCGGACAAGGCGCCGTTCGGCCAGGCGGTGCGCCGCACCTCCGAGCGTGGCGGTGGCTGGATGGCCTGGGTCGTCGCCGTCGATGACCTGGCCGACATCGAGACCCGGCTGGGCCGCTCATCGGTGGCCGGCCGACGGCATACCCCCGAGGGCGTGGAGCTGAGCTGGCGGCAGCTGGGCGTGAAGTCGCTGCTCGAGGACCCGCAGCTGCCGTTCTTCGTGCGCTGGGACTCCACCGAGCATCACCCCTCGACGCTGGCCGACACCGACGTGTCGCTGTCCAGTCTGCGGATCGCCGGTGACTCAGCGCGGATCCGGGAGTTCCTGGCGCTCGATGAGGAGCCCGGCGAGTGGGAGCGTGACGTCGACTTCGCCTTCGTCGACCGAGAGCCGGCGCTGGAGTCGGTGACCTTCGCGACAGCCGACGGCCCGGTCACCCTCTGACCCACGGACCGATATGCGCGCCAGTGGGGGTTGCGCAGGGTGCGTGCGCGCGCACACCGGTCGGCCCGGACCGATATGCGCGCCAGTGGGGGCTGCGCAGGGTGCGTGCGCGCGCACCACGGTCACCGGCCTGGCGATGGGTCAGCGCGCGTAGCGTCGCAGCCGGAGGCTGTTGAGCACGACGATCACGCTGCTGGCGGCCATGGCGCCCCCGGCGATCATCGGGTTGAGCAGACCGAAGGCGGCCAGCGGGATCGCCGCGGTGTTGTAGCCGAACGCCCAGGCCAGGTTCTGCTTGATGATCCGCAGCGTCTCCCGGGACAGCCCGATGGCGCCGGCCACGGTGTCGAGGTCAGGGCGCATCAGCACGACGTCGGCCGACTCCATCGCCACGTCGGTGCCCGAGCCCATCGCCATGCCCAGGTCGGCCTGGGCAAGGGCGGCCGCGTCGTTGACCCCGTCGCCGACCATCGCGACGACCTTGCCCTGACCCTGCAACCGCTCGATTTCCGCGTGCTTGTCCTGCGGTAGCACCCCGGCCCGCACCTTGTCGGGGTCGATGCCGACCTGAGTGGCCACCGCCCGGGCCGTGTGCTCGTTGTCGCCGGTCAGCAGGTATGGCGTGAGGCCGAGCTCGCGCAGCCGGGCGATCGCCGCGGGGCTGGTCTCGCGGGCCTCATCGGCCACGGTCAGCGCTGCCCGGGCGCTGCCCCCCCAGCCGACCAGCACGGTGCTGCCCTCACCCGCGAGGGCCTCGGTCAGCGTGTCGGGCACGCTGTCGAACAGCGCAGGCTTGCCGACGACGACCTCGGTGTCCTTGATCCGCGCGCGGGCGCCCTGGCCCGGCAGGTTGGTGAAGTCGGTGATCGGCGGCAGTGACAGCCGGGCCTGCCGGCTCCCGTCGATGATCGCCTGCGCGATCGGGTGCTCGCTGCCGGACTCGACGGCGGCGGCCGTCGTGAGCGCGGCCTCCTTGGTCAGCGACCCGTGCACGGTGATCGAGGTGAGCACCGGACGCCCCGCCGTGATGGTGCCGGTCTTGTCCAGCACGACGGTGTCGACCCGACGGGTGCTCTCCAGAATCTGCGGACCTTTGATCAGGATGCCCAGCTGGGCACCGCGGCCGGTGCCGCTGAGCAGTGCGGTCGGGGTCGCCAGCCCGAGGGCGCACGGGCAGGCGATGATCAGGACGGCCACGGCCGGCTCCAGGGCGTCGGCGAAGCCGTTGCCGGTCAGCAGCCAGGCGACGAGCGTGACCAGGGCGACGACCAGGACGGCGGGCACGAACACCGCGGAGACCCGGTCGGCCAGTCGCTGGACGGGAGCCTTGCCGGTCTGCGCCTGCTCGACCAGTCTCGTGATCCGAGCCAAGGTGGTCTCGCTGCCGATCCGGGTGGCCTCGACCACGAGTCGGCCGTGACCGTTGACGGTGGCGCCGACCACCTCACTGCCCGTGCTCACCTCGACCGGCATCGACTCACCGGTCACCATCGAGGTGTCCACGGCGCTGCTGCCGTCGACGACGAGGCCGTCGGTGGCGACCTTCTCACCGGGGCGCACGACGAACCGCATACCCTTCGCCAGCTCCTCGACGGGGATCCGCTGCTCGGTCCACGCGCCGTTGCGGGCGTGGTGGCGCAGCACGGCGACGTCCTTGGCGCCCAGCTGCAGCAGCGAGGTCAGCGCGGACCGACCGGAGGCCTTGGCCCGCGACTCGATGTAGCGGCCGATCAGCAGGAAGGCGGTGACGATCGCGGCGGTCTCGAAGTAGAGGTGCTCGGTGAACCCGGTCAGCAGGGCGACCAGTGACCAACCGTATGCCGCGCTGATCCCGATCGAGACCAGCGTGTCCATCGTGGAGGCCAGGTGGCGGGCGTTGATCACCGCGGCGCGGTGGAACGGCCACGCGGCCCAGGCGTAGACCGGGGTGGTCAGCAGCAGCTGCAGCCACGGACCGGTGGCGCCGAAGGCGTCGCGCACCGGCGGCACCATGGCCAGCAGCAGCACGAGGGACGCCAGCGCCGAGGCGACGATCGCCCGCACCTTCAGGGCGCGGTCGCCGACCAGGTCGTGGTCCATCGGCTCGTGTGTGGTGTCGGTCTTGTCCTCGATGGGGGTCGCGCCGTAGCCGGTCGCCGAGACCGTCGAGAGCAGGTCCTGGACAGTGACCGGGTCGGCGTAGGACACCCTGGCCTTCTCGGTTGCCAGGTTGACGCTGGCCTGCACACCGTCGAGCTTGTTGAGCTTGCGCTCGATGCGGGCCGAGCACGAGGCGCAGGTCATCCCGGTGATGGCCAGGTCGACGTGCTGGCCCCCCGTGTCCGGTGTGCGGGACGTGCTCGGGTCAGTGGTGGCCGGTGTGGTCATGGCTCCTCGAACTGCGATTTGCTAGGGACTTTGCGCCCGTCAGTGACGTTCTGCCAGAGGCATTGCACTCATCGGGTCATGGTGTAGCCGGCCTCGGTGACGGCCACCCGCACGGCATCCTGGTCGAGTTCGCCGACGGAGTCCACCTCCACCGGAGAGTCACCGCCGGCGACCAGGTCGATGCGCACGTCCTGGACGTTGTCGATCTCCTTCAGCTCCTCCGAGACGGCGGACGTGCAGTGCCCGCAGGTCATCCCGCTGACGCTGATCGTGGTGGTCTGGGTCTGGCTCATGCTGATCTCCTCCGTTGGGGGGTTGGGCCGAATCTGCCTGCTGAGGGTACTGCGTCCGCACTCTGCGCCGTGCAGCGAGTCTGCGCCGATTCTCGACAGTGCGCGAGGGGTATCGACTCAGCTGCGGACGAGCCGGGCGATCGCCGCCGAGGCCTCGGTCACCTTCGCCTGGGCCGCCGCGTCGGACTCCTTGGCGGCATCGACGACACAGTGCGAGATGTGGTCCTCCAGCAGGCCGAGACTGACCGCCTGAAGTCCCTTGGTCGCGGCGCTGACCTGGGTCAGCACGTCGATGCAGTAGGTGTCGCCCTCGACCATCCGGGAGATGCCCCGGATCTGACCTTCGATGCGGGCCAGCCTCTTGAGGTAGTCGTCCTTGGACCCGCTGTAACCGTGCACGCTCATCACAACAGCATACCCCCCCGAGGTATTTCGGTCCCCGGCCGCGAGCTCATGGTTGGTTGAGGTGCGCGACCAGCTCCGGGGCCAGCCCGACATACGTGGCGGGAGTCAGCGCGAGCAGCCGTTGCTCCGCCTCCTGCGGCAGCCCCAGGTCGCGCACGAAGTCGCGCAGGTCCGCCCCGGTGATCCGTCGGCCCCGGGTGAGCTCCTTGAGCCGCTCGTAGGGGTTGGCCATGCTCTCGTCGCCCGCCGCGGCCAGGGCGCGCATCACCGACTGCACCGGCTCGGCCAGGACCTCCCAGTTGGCTTCCAGGTCGGCACTCATGGCGGCGGGCACGGCATCCAGCCCGGCCAGGCCCCGCCCGGCGTTGTCGATGGCCAGCAGCGAGTGTCCCAGCGCCGTGCCCACGTTGCGCTGCATCGAGGAGTCGGTCAGGTCGCGCTGCAACCGGGAGGTCACCAGAGTCGAGGCCAGCACGTCGAGGAGCGCGTCGGAGACCTCCAGGTTGGCCTCGGCGTTCTCGAACCGGATCGGGTTGACCTTGTGCGGCATGGTCGAGGAGCCGATGCTGCCCTGCCCGCGCACCTGGGCGAAGTAGCCCAGCGAGATGTAGGACCACAGGTCGGTGCACAGGTTGTGCAGCACCCGGTTGAACCTCGCGACGTCGGCATACAGCTCGGCCTGCCAGTCGTGGCTCTCGATCTGGGTGGTCAGCGGGTTCCAGGTCAGCCCGAGCCCCTCGACGAAACCGCGACTGACCTGCTGCCAGTCGGCGTCCGGGACCGCGGCCAGGTGGGCGCCGTAGGTGCCGGTCGCGCCGTTGAGCTTGCCGAGATACTCCGCGCCCTCGATGCGGCGCAGCTGCCGGGACAGCCGGTGCGCCAGCACGGCCAGCTCCTTGCCCATGGTGGTGGGCGTGGCGGCCTGACCGTGGGTCCGGGCCAGCAGGGGTATGCCGGCCAGCTCGCGAGCCATCCCGCTCACCTGCTCGACCAGGGCCTGGGCGCGGGGCAGCCAGACCTCGGTCATCGCGCCACGGACCATCAGCGCGTAGGACAGGTTGTTGACGTCCTCGGACGTGCACGCGAAGTGCACGAGTTCGCCGATGCCGTCATCGCGCCCCAGCCGGTCGACGAGCCGCCGACGCAGGTAGTACTCGACGGCCTTGACGTCGTGCACCGTCTCGGCCTCGATCGCGGCCAGCTCGACGATGCTGTCGGCGTCGAACTGCTCGATCAGCGCGCGCAGCTCCTGCTGCTCGGACTCGCTCAGGGTGCCCGCGCCCGGGACCACGCCATGTGCGGTCAGATGGATGAGCCACTCGACCTCGACGTGCAGCCGGCAGCGGTTGAGGGCAGCCTCCGACAGGTGCTCGACCAAGGGGGCGACGACCGGACGGTAGCGACCGTCGAGGGTGCCCAGGGCCAGGGGTGGCGAGAGCTCGGCGAGGGAGACCATGGGGTCATCTTCCCAGAGCCGCCCACCCGGCCTGCCGACCCCACCCGCCAACCCGTGCGCAGCCCGCTACGGCCACCCTTGGCGCCACATTGCCTTCCTATACCCATTCGGGAGCAACGCTAAACATCCGAGGTTCGGTCGGCGGGCCGCTCGCCCAGGGGGCCGACTCAGTGCTTGGTGTCGGGGTCGACCTCATCGGCGCGCTGGAAGGTCTCGGTCTGCTGGTCCCGCTCATCGCGGGCCGCAAGCACCGCCTGCTCGGCGCGGGTCTCGAGGTCGCGGGCCTTCCGGTCGGCCCGGTCGGCCCGGCCCCGCAGGTCGTCGGCCTGCTGCCGGGCCAGGGCGGCGCCGTCCCGGAGGTCCTTGGCGGAGGACTCGTGCTCGCCGATCGCCGGGCCACCGGCGCTCGCCTGCTCACGCAGCCTGGAGGCCTTGGCGCGGCCTCGCTTGCGGCGCGTGACGATCCAGACGACGGCCGCGATCACGAGCAGCACCACCAGCGCCGCGAGCAGCCACCACACCCAGCCGTTGTCGCCCATGACCTGTCCTCCTGATCGTCGTCCTGAGGTCAGGTTAGAGGTGTCCGCCCACCGTGACCACCTCGGCTGGTGCAGCAAGAGGCTCGGATGCCTCGAGCGTCGTCCGTCGCCAGGCCCCCGGATCCCACGCCGCCCCCCGCAGGTCGTGCGAGACCATGACGACGCTGCGATCCCCGGTGCGGGTCAGGACCCCCGCCAGCACGGTGCGGGCCGTCCAGATGCGCGGTGGGCTCGTCGAGCAGCACGATGGGCCGCGCGCAGAGCACGGCCCTGGCCAGTGCCAGCCGGGTGCGCTCACCACCGCTGAGACCGGTCAGTGGTGTGTCCAGAGCGTGCGGCAGACCGGCCAGCCAGTCGCTCAACCCGACCGTGCTCAGCGCCTCGCGCACCGCGCGTCCTCCGCGTCGGGGCGCGCCAGCAAGAGGTTGGCCCGCACGGTGCCGACGAAGGCGTGCGGCTCGTCGTCGACCACCGCGACACGAGCGCGGGAGGAGCAGCGAGAGCCCGATCGTGATGGGGACGAAGAAGTAGTGGTAGACGGTCGTGATGCCGAACTGCCACCGTGCGAGGTCCAGTGCTTCCATGGCGCTCCGGTGCTACAGGCTGACGTACTACGTGACGTAGCAAAACTACAGCGAGAGCGCCACCAGAATCCACGGCGCCAGCGCCACGAGTGCGGCCACTGTGACCATCGCCACAGATTGACCGCGTCGCGGGGTGTCGGCATCCGCGATCAGCTCGAGCCGGGTCCGGGTCAGTGCGGCGCCCGTGCAAGCGCCCAGCGCGGCGTCGGGGTGGTCACCGCCCGGTGCAGGACGGTGAACAGCTCCAGCACCAGGTCGTGCCGGGCGCCGAGGTGCGCACGCTCGTGGGCCAGCACCGCGCCGATCTCCTGGGGTCCCAAGCGGTCCAGCACGCCGGCGCTCAGCACGATTCGTTGCTGCTGACCGGGCAGGCAGTATGCGGTGGGGGTGGGGTGGTCGAGCACCCGCAGCCCGTCCTGACGTTGCAGGGCCCGGCTGGGCTGCGCGGGTGCGTCCGGGGTGCCGAGCAGGTCGACGAGGTCCCGGTGGCGACGGCGGCGCTCGCGCAGACCGGTGCCGACGACGTGCCCGCTGCGCAGCAGCTGGATTACATGCCGGCGGTGACCAGGAAGGCCAGGGCGAGCAGCAGCGGCTGCCGGTCGGTCATGCTCCACCACGCCACGGGGCGACCAGCAGGGCGCAGACGCTGGCGGTGAGACTGACCGCCTGCCAGAGCAGGAGCGTCGGCCCGGGGCAGCGCCGGAAGAGCGTCATTGGCGCCAACAATCGCGGGGCGAGTCCGGCCAGAACCACTGCCAAGGTGGCCAGCAACAGCACCGCAAGGACAGTCATGACGCGCCGTGTGCCCACCCACGCCGCGCAGGAGTCACGAGTCGGACCCTCGCTTCAGTGATGCCGGCGCTCGACCTCGGCGAGGGCCTCCCGCAGGTCGGCGAGCTCGTCGGGGCTGGAGTCACCGAGGAAGTGCAGCAGGGCCGCGCGTCGGTCGTCGGTGGCCAGCGACTCCATCCCGGTGCGCATCGAGGCCGCGGTCAGCTCTTCACAGCTGGCGGCTGCGGCGTAGCGCCACGCCCTGCCGTCGCGGGCGCGGGTGACCAGGTCCTTCTTGGCCAAGCGGTCCAGCACGGTCATCACCGTGGTGTAGGCGAGGTCTCGCTCGCGGAGGACCTCGTGCACCTGTCGGACCGTCAGCTCCGGTCCCTGCTGCCACAGCACGTCCATCACGGCGCGCTCAAGATCCCCCAGACCCTTGAAGAGACGCGCCATGCTCGCGATCCTAGCCCGTCCCCTCCTCCACCCTGGGCAACGCCGGTGGCGCCACGTGTGGTGGTGGTCGGCCGGATCGGTCGGGTGTGCGCCGGGTCAGTCCTGCCCGTCGGGGTAGCCCTCGGGGTTGGTCGACTGCCAGCGCCACGTGTCGGCGCACATGTCGACCAGGGTCCGCTCCGCGCGCCAGCCCAGCTCGCGCTCCGCCCGTGCGGGATCGGCATACGACGCGGCGATGTCCCCGGCTCGCCGGGGCGCCACTCGGTAGGGGATGGTGCGTCCGCTGGCCTGCTCGAAGGCACCGATCACCTGGAGCACGCTGCTGCCTCTGCCGGTGCCCAGGTTCCAGGTGGACACCGCGCGGTCGTGCTCGCTGATCCACTGCAGTGCCTCGACGTGGCCGGCTGCCAGGTCCTCCACATGGATGTAGTCGCGGACTCCGGTGCCGTCGACCGTGTCGTAGTCGTCGCCGAAGACGGTCAGCTCCTCGCGCCGCCCCACCGCGACCTGCGCGACATACGGCATCAGGTTGTTGGGTATGCCGGAGGGGTCCTCCCCGATCCGCCCGGAGCCGTGCGCGCCGACCGGGTTGAAGTAGCGCAGCAGGGCCACTCGCCACCGCTCGTCGGTGACGGCGACGTCGCGCAGGATCTGCTCGATCATCACTTTGGTCCAGCCGTAGGGGTTGGTCGCGGACGTCGGCAGGTCCTCGGTCATCGGCACCGGGGCGTGCTCGCCGTAGACCGTCGCCGAAGAGGAGAAGACGATCCGCCACACCCTCTGCTGGGCCATCGCCCGCAGCAGCGAGATCGTGCCGCCGATGTTGTTGGCGTAGTAGTCCAGCGGCTTGGCCACCGACTCGCCGACCGCTTTGGACCCGGCGAAGTGCACCACGGCGTCGATGCGCTCCTGAGCCAGCAGGACATCCAGCTTGTCGCCGTCGGCCAGGTCGAACGCGTGCACCGGCACCGGCTGCCCCGCAAGCTCCTCCAGTCGCCCGACCACGGTCGGCTTGGCGTTGCTGAAGTCGTCGACCACCACCACCTCGTGCCCGGCCCTGAGCAGCTGCAGGACTGTGTGGGAGCCGATGTAGCCGGCACCGCCGGTGACCAGGACGCGCATGCCGCGAGTATGTCAGGGAGGGCGCCGGCTACTGCCCGAGCAGACCCGCCAGAGTGTCCAGGTAGTCGTCGACCTCCGGCTCGGAGTAGCCGCCGAAGTAGGTCCTGCCGAAGATCGCCTCCTCGATCCGGGGCGCCTGCCTGCCCTCGCGCACCGCGACGTCGACGGCCTGCGCGGTCGAGCCGTCGACGTGGCCCTGCTTGCGCAGGTCGTCCAGGAACGCGTCCGCCTCCTGCATGTCGTATCCCCCGAGCTTCACGCGGAAGGACGCCTGCCGGCTGTCCGGCACCGCCTCCCCACGGGCGAGCACGTCGAAGACGTGGCTGAGGTAGGCATCGACCTCAGCGGTGGCGTAACCCCGCTGCAGGCGGCTGGCGGTGAACGTCGGGAGCTCGGCTGCCACCTGCGCAGTCTGCCAGCCCGCCCCGCGGCGCAGGATCAGCGTCAGCGACGACATGCGCTCATCGCATCAGTCCTGGACTTGGCCGGTAGCGCCCCCCGGAGAAGGCCCGGTCCAGCGTCTGCAGGGTATGCCGGACCCGCTCGGCGCCGAGCTCGTGCAACCACTCGTGGGGACCCTTGGGGTAGTTGGTGCCCAGCCGCATCGCGGTGTCGACGTCCTCGGCGCCGGCCACGTCGTGATGCACCAGGTCGACCGCTTCGTTGATGATCATCGCCAGGGTGCGAGCGACCGGATCGGTGGTGACGTCGCCGCCGACCAGCCGCTCGACCAGGGCGTGATCCGGCTCGGCATCCAGCGGGAGGCCTTGCTCGTCGTAGCGGTAGACGCCGTGCCCGGTCTTGCGGCCCAGGCGTCCGGCGGCCACGAGCTGCTGCTGGTATGCCGTGGGCTCGTAGCGCGGGTCGCGGCCGGTCTGCTCCCACACGCTGGTGCCGACGGCGAGGTTGACGTCCTGGCCGATCAGGTCGGTCAGCTCCATCGGGCCCATCCGGAATCCGGCGTGCCCGCGCAGGGCCGTATCGAGGCTGGCGGCGTCGAGGGTGCCGTCGGCGACCATCCGCTGCGCCTCCCCGTAAAACGGCCGGGCGACCCGGTTGACGATGAAGCCGGGGCTCGAGGCGCACTCGACCGGCGTCTTGCCCCAGGCGCGCATCAGCGCGTTGGCGTCGTCGAGCACCTGTCGGGACGAGGCGTCGCCGCGGATGACCTCGACCAGGCGCATCAGCGGTGGTGGGTTGAAGAAGTGCAGCCCGATGACGCGCTCGGGACGGGGCAGTCCCTCGGCGATCGCGGAGATGTCCAAGCTCGAGGTGTTGGTCGCGAGCACGGTCTCGGGAGGCTGGCTGCTGGCCAGGGCGGCGAAGATCTCGCGCTTGACTCCGAGATCCTCCACGACGGCCTCGACGACCAGCCCGGCTGGCGGCAGGTCCGCGACGTCGGTGCCCGCAGGGTGGGGAGAGGCTTTGGCAGAGCCTCGGGACCCCGTGCCCTCCGCTCCGGCGACGTGCAGCCGGCCGATGACGGTCTCGGCCTGCTCGGCGGTGACCCGGCCCTTGTCGGCCATACGGCGCAGCCGGGTGCCGGTGCTGTCGAGGGCTGCCGCCGCCGCGCCCTCCCGGGCGTCGACGACATACACGTCGTGCCCCGCCTGCGCAGCCACCTGAGCGATGCCGGCGCCCATCGCCCCGGCGCCCACCACCGCCACGGGAACCCGCTCCCCACTTCGGCTGGCCCCCGTCGGCGTCTCATCGCTATGGCTCTGCTGTATCACCTCACGCATGCTGCCACGTCGTCCCGAGCAGACAAGGTCATACGGATTGTGCGCTGGGGCGTAACTACTCAGGTGTTCGGCGTGGCGGGTTGATACTGATGTGACTGGTGGGACAGTTGTTAGGTGTCCGATGATCCGCTGCCGCCGATTCCGGCTGAGCCGACGGTGGAGCAGCTGCGGGTGGCTGTGCTGGAGCGGGACACGGTGATCGGGGTCCTGCTGGAGC
>NZ_JBPCKQ010000116.1:0-13148 GCF_051004135.1 Ornithinimicrobium sp. | reverse complement strand
AAACGAAGGGGGGTGAGGATTGGGTGGGGAGCGGAAAGGGGGGGGGGGGGGGGGGAAGAAAAAAAGGGGGGGCGGGGGACGTGACAACCCCCCCGCCCTCCCGCGATGATCGTCACGGAACCACCGGTGAGCGGCGGCTGTGGCCCGCACAGTCACGGCACCGACTGCCTCGAGCCACCGCCTACCGCACTGGGGATGCGGACAGCGAGTGCCTGCGCCTCCAGCCGCCCGTCGCCGATGGATGACGCACCGGCACATCGAGCGCGATGGTGGTTCGTCGCGGAGACTGCACCGGATCGTATCTGTGACTCGGATCACACTCTGCTCGGTGTGCCCGCGCAGGTCCGTCGGCCCGCTCGGCTACTCTGCGAGGACACCGACCGTGTGAACCCGAACCCTGCGAACCCGAGGAGAGCTGCGTGGCCACCGACTACTCCGCGCGCCACCTGCAGGTGCTGGAGGGGCTCGAGGCCGTCCGCAAGCGTCCGGGCATGTACATCGGCTCGACCGACTCCCGGGGGCTGATGCACTGCCTGTGGGAGATCATCGACAACTCGGTCGACGAGGCCCTCGCCGGCCAGGGGCAGCGGATCGAAGTCGCGCTGCTGGCGGACGGCTCGGTGCAGGTCCGTGACGACGGCCGGGGCATCCCGGTGGACGCCGAGCCAAGGACCGGGCTGTCGGGGGTCGAGGTCGTCTTCACCAAGCTGCACGCCGGGGGTAAGTTCGGCGGGGGGTCCTACACCGCCTCCGGAGGTCTGCACGGAGTCGGCGCGTCGGTGGTCAATGCTCTGTCCGCCCGGCTGGACGTCGAGGTGGACCGGGGCGGGCGCACGCACGCCATGAGCTTCCGCCGTGGCGAGCCCGGCGTCTTCGACGACGGGGGGGTGCCGGGGCCGGACGCGGACTTCACCCCGTTCGAGCGCACCAGCGAGCTACGGATCGCGGGGCGCACCAAGCGGGGGGTGACCGGCACCCGCGTGCGCTACTGGGCCGATCCGCAGATCTTCCTCAAGAGCGCGCAGTTCGCCTATGACGAGCTGCTCGAGCGGGCGCGACAGACCTCGTTCCTGGTGCCGGGGCTCACCCTGGCTGTCCGGGACGAGCGTGGCCTGCCCGGCACTCCGGGACACGACGGTCCGCACGAGGAGCTCTTCTGCCACGACGGGGGGATCGCCGAGTTCGCCGACTTCCTGGCCATCGACCCGGCCCTCACCGACACCTGGCGACTGCAGGGCTCGGGCAGGTTCACCGAGACGGTGCCGGTGCTTGGTGACAACGGGCAGATGACCTCCACCGAGGTGGAGCGGGACTGCGAGGTCGACGTCGCGTTGCGCTGGGGCACCGGCTACGAGACCACGGTGCGCAGCTTCGTCAACATCATCGCCACCCCCAAGGGCGGCACCCACCTCGCCGGCTTCGACCAGGCACTGGTCAAGGTCCTGCGCAAGCAGGTCGAGCTCGCCGCTCGCCGCCTCAAGGTCGGCAACGACCGGATCGACAAGGACGACGTGCTGGCCGGTCTGACAGTCGTGGTCACGGTGCGTCTGGCCGAGCCGCAGTTCGAGGGACAGACGAAGGAGGTGCTGGGCACCGCGGCCGTGCGCGCGATCGTGGCCAAGGTCGTCGAGACCGAGCTGACCGCACGACTGACCTCGACCAAGCGGGGTGACAAGGCGCAGTCCGCACTGGTGCTGGAGAAGGTGGTCGCGGAGATGAAGTCGCGGGTCTCCGCCCGCCTGCACAAGGAGACCCAGCGCCGCAAGAACGCCCTGGAGTCCTCGACGCTGCCGGCCAAGCTGGCGGACTGCCGCAGCACCGACACCGAGCGGTCCGAGCTGTTCATCGTCGAAGGGGACAGCGCCCTGGGCACGGCCAAGCTCGCCCGCTCCAGCGACCACCAGGCCCTGCTGCCCATCCGGGGCAAGATCCTCAACGTCCAGAAGGCCTCGGTCTCGGACATGCTGCACAACGCCGAGTGCGCCGCCATCATCCAGGTGATCGGCGCGGGGTCCGGGCGGTCCTTCGACCCCGACCTGGTCCGCTACGGCAAGGTGATCATCATGACCGATGCCGACGTGGACGGCGCCCACATCCGCACCCTGCTGCTCACCCTGTTCTTCCGCTACATGCGTCCCCTCGTCCAGCAAGGGCGGGTGTATGCCGCCATGCCGCCGCTGCACCGCATCGAGGTTGCCGCCTCCGGTCGCTCCAAGCGCGAGCTGATCTACACCTACACCGAGCCTGAGATGCGGCGCACCGTGGCGGCGCTGCACAAGCGGGGTCGCACCGTCAAGCAGCCGTTCCAGCGCTACAAGGGGCTCGGCGAGATGGACGCAGACCAGCTGGCCGAGACGACGATGGACCCTCGCCGGCGCACACTGCGCCGGGTCACCCTCGCCGATGCGGCCAGGGCTGAGGAGATGTTCGAGCTCCTGATGGGCACCAACGTCGCCCCGCGCAAGGACTTCATCGTGGACTCCGCGCACGACCTCGACCGTGAGCGCATCGACGCCTGAGGACTGTTACGCTGGACGTCCCGACCATGTGGGTCGGGCACCCCAATCTGCCACCGGACGATCCGCCTTCGGTGGCCCATCGGGCGCCGATGCAGCGCCTGGAGGTAGGTCCGGTCACGCTCGAGAGGCGTCGAGGCGCACCCACCTCGACGATCACGAAGCGAGCACCAGCCACTATGGCCAACAAGCCCGCGCGCTCCGGCGCGCCCTCGACCAAGAGCACCACCAAGAAGAAGCCCCGGCACACCGCCGCACAGAAGAAGGCGTCCCGGGCCGCCCGGGAGCAGGCGCAGCAGCGAGCGGGCTCGTCCCACTCCAGTGGCGCCAGCGGCAGTCGGGCAGGCAAGTCCCCTCGCTGGAGCGAGGAGACGCGAATCGCCCGCGGACGGCGACCGTCTCGGCGTCGCCCCTCGGACATGCCCGGGGAGGAGCGCACAAGCCAGGAGCGCACAAGCCAGGAGCGCAATGGTCAGCAGCGCACCGGCCATCGCCAGCCGCGCAGCGAGCACAGCTTCCGTAGTCACCGCGAAGAGCGAGCGGGGCGCCCCGACTCCAGCGACCGGGCGCCTGACCGTCGACCCTCCAGTCGGGAGCGCGCCGAGCACGAGGCACACCGCGCGGCCCCGTGGGAGCGGTCGACCCCTCGCCGCGATCAGCGTGACACCGAGCAGCGCAGGAGCGGCGAGCGTCGCTTCGAGGAGCCCCGTGTGGACCGTCGCTTCGAGGAGCCCCGTGTGGATCGTGCTGCGAGTCGTGGAGAAGCAGATCGCGAGGGTTTGTCGGGGGTGAAGAGGCCCGCCGCCGCCCCGGTGACCGATGACAACGGGTTTGCGGCGCTCGGTCTGCACCCCGACCTGGTCGCGGCCCTCGCCCGCCAGGGCATCGTCGCGCCGTTCCCGATCCAGTCCGCGACCATCCCGGACGCACTGGCCGGGCGCGACCTGCTGGGTCGCGGTCAGACCGGCTCGGGCAAGACGATGGCGTTCGGGCTGCCGACCCTGCACCGGCTCGTCCAGCTGCCCCGGGCGCGGCCGCACCGCCCGCACGCCATCGTGCTGACGCCGACTCGCGAGCTCGCCAGCCAGATCGTGGACGCCCTGCGGCCGCTGATGTCCGCGCTGCGACTGCGCCACCAGCTCATCGCCGGCGGGATGTCCTACACCCCCCAGCTGCGGTCCCTGGATGAGGGCGTCGACGTGCTGGTCGCCACGCCCGGTCGCCTCTGGGACCTGATCGAGCGCGGCGCGGCAGACCTGTCCGAGGTGCACGTCACCGTGCTCGACGAGGCAGACCACATGGCCCAGATGGGCTTCGTGGAGGCTATCTCGCAGATCCTGGACCTGACCCCGAGTGGGGGACAGCGACTGCTGTTCTCGGCCACCCTGGACCACGGAGTCGACAAGGTGGCCAAGCGCTACCTGGAGGACCCGGTGACGCACTCCACCGACAGTGCGACCGCCAGCGTCACCACCATGGACCACCACGTGTTCCTCGTGCACCCGCACGACAAGAAGTCTGTGACCGCCACCATCGCCAACCGGTCCGGCCGCACACTGGTCTTCGTGCGCACCAAGCTCGGCTGCGACCGTGTCGCACTGCAGCTGCGGGAGTCCGGCGTCTTCGCCGCGGCGTTGCACGGCGGCCTCAACCAGGCCCAGCGCACGCGGGTGCTGGAGGCCTTCCGGACCGGGGAGATCCCGGTACTCGTGGCCACCGATGTGGCGGCCCGAGGCATTCACGTCGACGACGTGAGCCTGGTGCTGCAGGTGGACCCCCCGGCCGACCACAAGGACTACCTGCATCGCTCCGGACGCACCGCCCGCGCCGGCGAGGACGGCGTGGTCGTCACCCTGGCCCTTCCGCACCAACGCCGCCAGGTCGGCCGGATGATGGACTCGGCCGGAGTGCAGGCCCGTCCGGTCGACGCAGGGCCGGGCGACCGCGCGGTCCTGGCCACCGCCGGCGGACGGGTGCCGAGCGGCGAGGCCATCCCGCAGTCGCGCCTCGACGCTGTGCTGCGGCCCCCGCGTCGCGCCGGCTCCCGTCCCGGTGATCGCGCCGGTCGTCCGGGTGATCGCCGGGGAGGCTACCGGGGCAATAGCTCCGCCGGCCGGCGCGAGAGCGCAGGTCGGGGAGCGAGGTCGGGCAGCCGGTAGGTCAGCGGTCGGTGGGCGAGCCCAGCAAGGATGGCGGCGTGGCAGCGGCGCTGCGCAGGCGGCCGGTGGTGGCTCGGCGGACCAGGCTGGTCGGCAGGGTCAGGGTCTGCTCGTCGGTCAGGCCGGCGGGCAGGTCGGGTGCAGGGGACTCGGTGTCGCCGAGGAGGGTGTGCAGCAGGATCGCGGCGGCGGCGTGACCTTGTGCGGTGACGTCCTGGCTGATGGTGGTAAGCCGGACGACGTCGGACAAGTGGTAGTCGTCGACGCCGACGACCGACAGGTCCTGGGGGATGCGTAGCCCGGCGGTGATGGCCACGGACATGACGCCGATGGCCATCTCGTCGCTGGCGGCCAGGATCGCGGTGGGGGTGTGGTCGGTGTCGAACACGGGGGCGGTGCGCCGGGCGGCGTCCTGGGCGGTCCAGTCGCACGTGATGACCCAGCGTTCCTGGACGGTCAGGCCGTGCCCGCTCATCGCGTCGCGGAAGCCGTGCAGGCGGCCGCCGGGCACGAGCCGGTGCTCGGCGTCGGGAGGTACAGCGCCGACGTAGCCGATCCGGGTGTGGCCCAGCTCGACCAGGTGGTCGACGGCGGTGTGCACGGCGGCGGCGTCGTCGATGCGGACCAGGGGGTGCCCGGGCAGGGGGTTGCCGATGGCCACGACGGGTAGGTCGAGGCGCTGCAGCAGAGCCAGCTCATCGGGGCGCAGGGGCACCGTGATGGTGATGAGTCCGTCGACGCGTTTGCTGAGCATCTGGTTGGTCAGCGGGCGCCGCGACATCATGTCGTCGGCCTCGAGGTCGATCAGCAGGGCGTGGAAGTCGTGCTCGCGTAGGACCTTCTCGATGGCGCTCATGGCGGTGACGAAGAACCACCGGGTCATGAAGGGGGTGACGATGCCGACCACGCGGGTGCGCCCGGAGGCCAAGGAGGCTGCCGTGGGGGAGGCGACGTAGTGCAGCTGATCGGCGGCGGCCAGCACCCGGTCCCGAGTATGCGGGTTGACGGTGCTGACTCCTCGAAGGGCGCGGGAGACCGTGGCCACCGAGACCCCGGCCGCCCGCGCCACCTCTGAGATGGTGCTCACGTGCCCTGTGACCCATCAGCCCTTGACGCCACCGGCCAGCAGGCCGCGGACGAAGAAGCGCTGCAGGAGCAAGAAGATGACCACCGGGAAGCGACGGGTTGTCTTGCGTGAGGGCATGGGCCCGCCTCCGTTTCGCTGGTTAGCCGAGGGGCGGGGCCCCTCGGCGGTGAGAGAATATAGGTAATGTAAGCGATTGCAACGGCCGGTGTGGGTTTTCTGACGTCACAGACGTGTAACGATTGAGTAACGTGGTCGTCATGGCCGCGTCTACCCTGAGTGCTGCTTGCACCCCCTGTACTGCACGCGAGATTCGGAGCTGACGATGCTCGATCCGGTCACCTTCCCACCCGGTTTCCTGTGGGGCGCCGCCACTGCGGCCTACCAGATCGAAGGCGCCGCCCACGAGGGCGGCCGGGAGGACAGCATCTGGGACACCTTCGCCCGAGTCCCGGGGGCGGTGCTGCTCGGTGAGGACGGCTCGGTGGCCTGCGACCACTACGGCCGGTATGCCGACGACGTCGAGCTGATCAGCCGGCTCAACTTGGGGGCCTACCGGTTCTCCGTGTCCTGGGCCCGGGTCTGCCCAGGTGGCGGCGAACCCCACCCTGAGGGCCTGGCCTTCTACTCCCGCCTGGTGGACACCCTGCTGGCGCGGGGCATCACCCCGTGGCTCACGCTCTACCACTGGGACCTGCCGCAGCGACTGCAGGACGCCGGTGGATGGCCGGCCCGCGACACCGCATACCGCTTCGTGGACTACGCGCAGACGGTGCACGACGAGCTCGGCGATCGGGTGCGCTACTGGACCACGCTCAACGAGCCGTGGTGCTCGGCGTTCCTCGGCTACGGCAACGGCCACCATGCGCCCGGTCAGACCGACGGCGCTCAGGCGCTGCGAGCTGCCCACCACCTGATGTTGGCGCACGGGCTGGCGGTGCAGGAGCTGCGCTCGCGGGACGCCGGGCTCGACCTGGGTCTGACCCTCAACTTCGCCGACATCCGCCCGGCCGACCCGACCAGCGCCGGGGACCGCGACGCCGCCCGACGCGCCGACGGGATGTCCAACCGCTTCTTCGTCGAGCCCATCCTGACCGGCGCCTACCCGCAGGACGTGCTGGCGGATGTCGCCGATCTGTGGCCCGCGGACCTGCTGCAGGACGGTGACCTGGAGGTCATCTCGACCCCCATCGACGTCCTGGGGGTCAACTACTACGCCGGCCAGGCGGTGACCGGCGTAGACCCCGAGAAGGCTGTCGAGGCGGCGCGCCGGCAGCGGGCGCAGGGGCCGCCCTCCCCGAACCCCGGCTCGGAGCACGTCACCTTGGTCACCCGCGACCTGCCCACCACCGACATGGGCTGGGAGGTGCTGCCCGAGGGTCTGAGCGACCTGCTCGGCCGACTGCACCGCACCTACACCGGGCCGCGCGGGGTCGCGCTCGTGGTGACCGAGAACGGCGCGGCGTATGCCGACGAGCCGGACGAGCGGGGCTTCGTCGACGACCAGGACCGGATCGACTATGTCCGTGAGCACCTGCTCGCGGTCCACGGAGCGATTCAGGAAGGCGCTGACGTGCGCGGCTACTTCCTGTGGTCGCTGCTGGACAACTACGAGTGGGCCTTCGGCTACAGCAAGCGGTTCGGGATCGTGCGGGTCGACTACGAGAGTCTCGCGCGCATCCCCAAGGCCAGCGCGCTCTGGTATGCCGACGTGGCAGCCACCGGCCAGGTGACCCCGAGGGACCCCGCCTTGACCGAGGGCCGGTCCGCTCAGCGCGGGTGGGAGAGCTCGTCCACTGCGCCTTGAAACACCCACGGCAGGGAGGCTGCCGCACCCACCAGGTGCCGCCGGGTCCACTGCGGTCCGGTGGCGGTGAGCAGGCCGCGCGTGAGCAGGCTGCTGCGCCAGCTGACCGAGCGCGCGGCGGCCGGGTAGTGCTGCGGTCGTCCGGCGCCGATGGCCTCGACGGCCACCCGGGCCTGGGCGAAGCCGACGCTGAGACCCTCGCCGGTCAGGGCGTCGACATACCCCCCGGCGTCGCCGACGAGCAGCACCCGGCCGACCCGGCGCGAGGTGCTGATCTGCCGCAGCGGACCGGCGCCGCGGGGCGGTGTGACCGACGTCGCCCCGGCCACCCGGGCGGTCAGCTCCGGGAACTCGGCCAGCACCTCGCGCAGCGGCCCCCGGGCGCTGGTCAGCGCGGCGACCCCCACCAGGTCGTCGGCCACCGGGGTGACATAGACCTCCGCCCGGCGGCCCCAGTGCACCTCCACGTGGTCGCTCCACGGGCTGGTGCGCAGGTGCTGGCGCAGGCCGTGCCGACGCGGTCCGTTGCTGCGCACCTGCAGCCGCAGCAGCCGCCGGGTCGGTGAGTGCAGCCCGTCGGCGGCGACGACGAACGGGGCCCGCAGCTCGCCCCGGCCGGAGACGCTCACCCCGTGCTGGTCCTGGGCGAGGCCCACCATCGGGCGGTGCTGCACGTCGACTCCGGCCGCGTCGACAGCGTCGAGCAGGCAGCGGTGCAAGGTGGTGCGCCGCACCCCTCGCCCCGCACCGCGCCGGAACCACGCTCGTGCGCTGCGCTCGCCGTCGGTGTAGTGGATCCCGGTCAGCGGCCGGCCCGGCGGGTCGATGCCGAGCTCGGCCAGCGACGCCAGGGCTCCGGGCATCAAGCCCTCGCCGCAGGCCTTGTCGATGACACCGCTGCGCGGCTCGAGGACGATGGTCCGCAGGCCGGCGTGGGCGGCGTAGAGCGCGGTGACCAGGCCCACCGGTCCGCCGCCGATCACAATCAGGTCGGTGGCCATGGGCTGCCCGTCATCCCTGCTCCCCTCATCCCTGACCAGGCTACCGGGGTGATCAGCGCCCCGTGGCCAGGGCGGCGTCCTCCGTGCGGATCCGCACGCTCAGCAGCCAGGCGTTGAGCAGGGTGAAGACCACGGCGGTGAGCCAGGACGTGTGCACCAACGGCAGCGCGATGCCCTCGAGGACCACCGCGACGTAGTTGGGGTGCCGGATCCACTTGTAGGGCCCGCCGTCCACGAGCGGCAGGCCCGGCACCACGATCACGCGGGTGTTCCACTGTCGCCCCAGGGTCGCGATGCACCACCAGCGCAGCCCTTGGGTCAGCACGACCAGGGCCACCATGGCCCAGCCCAGCGCCGGCACGAACGGCCGGTCGGCCAGCCAGGCTTCGCCGAGCGCGCCGGCCAACAGCGCGCTGTGCAGCAGCACCATCGCCGGGTAGTGCCCGGCGCCGAACTCCACGCCGCCGCGGGCCAGCGCCCAGGCGGCGTGCCGGCGCGAGAGCACCAGCTCGGCCACCCGCTCCAGGACGACCAGGGCGATCAGCGCGACATACCACGTGAGGGAGGTCGACATCGGGTCAGCCGGCTGGGTCTTCGGGCATCCGCAGCAGCACCGTCTCCAAGCAGAAACCCGGACCCATCGCCATCAGCACACCGTAGCTCCCGGGCTGCGGCCGATGGTCGCGCAGCGTGTCGGCCAGCACGTGCAGCACCGAGGACGACGACAGGTTGCCGATCCGAGCCAGGGACCGCCAAGTCACCCCGAGCGCCTCCGGGTCCACCTCGAGCGCCTCGGCCAGGGCGTCCAGCACCTTGGGGCCCCCAGGGTGGGCGACCCACCAGCCGATGTCGGCGCGGCTCAGCCCGTGCAGGGCGAGGAACGCGTCGACGTCGTCGCGCACGTGCACCCGGACCAGATCGGGGACCTCCGCCCCCAGCACGATCCGCAGCCCGGTGCGGCCGACGTCCCAGCCCATGGCCCGCTGGGTGTCGGCATACATCCGGCTCCGGCTGCCCAGCACCTGCGGACCGTCGTTGGGCCGAACTGCGGCGCCGGTGAGCACGACCGCAGCCGCACCGTCGCCGAACAGTCCGCTGGCCACCAGGTTGGCCGTGCTCAGGTCGTCGCGCTGCAGGGTCAGGCTGCACAGCTCCACCGACAGGAGCACCGCCACGTCGCCGGGGTGGCCGACCAGATGGTCGTGCACCCGGGCGATCCCGGCCGCGCCGCCGACGCAGCCCAGACCCATGATCGGGATCCGCTTGAGATCCGGGCGCAGCGGCATCAGGGCCGTCAGCCGGGCGTCCAGGGAAGGCACCGCGACCCCGGTCACGGTCGTCGAGACGATCAGGTCGACGTCGGGGGCACCCAGCCCCGCATCATCGAGGGCCCCTTGAACGGCCTGCCGGGCCAGCTCGGTGCCGACCTCGAGGAAGACATCGTTGGCCCGACCGAAGTCCGCGGTGGCGTCGGGGTAGTCGACCAGCGGCAGCGCCAGGTGGCGATGCTCCACCCCCGCGTTGGCGTGGATGCGGGCGAGGGCGTCGACCCGGCCCGCGGGCACCCCCGCCAGCTCGGCCAGTAAGGAGGTCAGCTGGTGCTGGGCGTAGCGGTGCTCGGGCAGGACCCCTCGGGCGGAGGCGATGGTGGACACGAGGGCACCCTACGGAGGGTTCGGCCTCCTCGCCGCCTTAGGCTCGGGTCGTGATGCCGCAGGTGGTGACCAGGCGGGCCGTGATCGGCGGTCTGGCCCAGACCTGCCACCCCGGCCCGACGGTCGCCGTGACCGCGCTGACCGCGCTGCTGGCCCTCGGCAGCAGGCCGGGATCGACCGCGTCGGTCCCCGCCGACCCGACCGGTGTGCTCTGGTCCGGACCGTCGCTCGTGCTCCTCGTGTCGGCCGCCGTCCTGGCCGGTCAGCTGAGCATCGGCTGGTCCAACGACCTGGTCGACGCACGGCGCGACCGGGAGGCGCACCGCCAGGACAAGCCGCTTGCCCGCGGTCAGTTGCCGGTCCGGGCCGTGCGGGTCGCGATCGTGGGGGCCCTCGTGGCCTCCGTGCTGCTGTCGGCGGCCCTGGGGTGGCGGGCCGCGCTGGTGCACCTGGTGCTCGTGGTCGGTTCGGGCTGGGCCTACAACCTGGGGCTGAAGCCGACCGTGTGGTCGTGGGTGCCGTATGCGGTGGCGTTCGGCTCGCTGCCTGCGGTGGTCTGGCTGGCCGGCCCCCAGCCGGTCTGGCCGCCGGTGTGGATGACGGTCGTCGGTGCCCTGCTCGGGGTGGGGGCGCACCTGCTCAACGTGCTGCCCGACCTGGTCGAGGACGAACGGGCGGGGGTCCGCGGTCTCCCGCACCGGCTGGGGGAGCGGCGGGTGCGCGTCCTCGGCCCGTTGCTGCTGCTGTGTGGGTCCGTGGTGGTGACGCTCGCTCCCGCCGGGCCGGTCCCCTGGTGGGCGTGGGCCGTCCTGACCCTGTGCCTGGCGCTCGCGGTGGTGGCCTGGAGCACCCGGGGCCGGACCCCGTTCGCCGCCGCGATCGGGATCGCCCTGCTCGACGTCGCCGGGCTGGTGCTGCGGTGAGGGGGGACACCGCCGTGACGGCGTCGACGGGCGGGTCGGCCTCCGAGCTCGTGGTGCTGCTGGACCCCGCGGGTCGGGCCGTCGGGACGGCCGCCAAGGCCGGTGTGCACCACGCGGACACGCCGCTGCACCTGGCCTTCTCCTGCTATGTGCTCGACCCGCAGGGCCGACTGCTGGTGACCCGCCGGGCGCTGGGCAAGACCACCTTCCCGGCGTTGTGGACCAACTCGCTGTGTGGCCACCCGGCACCGGGGGAGACTCTGGTGGACGCCGTATGCCGCCGCGCCCGGGACGAGCTCGGGTTGCACATCCGAGCGGCGCAGGTCGAGCTGGTGCTGCCCGAGTTCGGCTACCGGGCCGAGATGGACGGGGTGGTCGAGCACGAGCTCTGCCCGGTGCTGGTGGCCCGGGTCGACCGGGGCCCGGACCTGCGCCTGGAGCGCGCTGAGGTGGCGGCGAGCGACTGGATGCCGTGGCTCCGGTTCGCCGGCGCGGTGCTGGCGCAGGAGCCCGGCTGGTCGCCGTGGTGCCGGCAGCAGGTGCGGCTGCTGCACGACCTCGGTCCCGACCCCGGCGACTGGCCGGTCGGGCAGGCTCGGCGACTGCCCCCGGCCGCGCGGCTGCGCTGAGGGTGCCCTACCTGCGGGGTCGTCACCGGGCCGTGCGATGCTGGCTGCATGAGTGAGAACCCCGGCCCCGAAGACCTCGAGCAGCCCGACCAGGGGCAGGAGGGCACCCCTGGTCCCGACACCGGCCCCGGCGCTCCGTCGTCGGACAAGGGCGGCAGGTCCGGCCAGGTCTCCGAGGCCGGCGGCACGACGCTCAACGAGGAGACGGCCGAGGGCGGCGCCGACGCCGTCCCCGACGCGCACGGCTGAACGGCGCAGTCCCGTCGGCGCCACCGCATACCTGGCGCCACCGCATACCCGGCGCTAGTCGCCTTCCCGTGGGGTCACGTAGGCCGAGCTGATCCCCCCGTCGACCAGGAACTCACTGGCCGTGATGAAGGACGCGTCGTCGCTGGCCAGGAATGCTACGGCGGCTGCCAGCTCGTCGGGCTCGGCGAAGCGCCCCATCGGCACGTGCACCAGACGCCGCTGCGCGCGCTCCGGGTCCGAGGCGAACAGCTCTTGCAGCAGCGGTGTGTTGACCGGCCCCGGGCACAACGCGTTGACCCGCACCCCACGCCGGGCGAACTGCACGCCCATCTCCCGCGACATCGACAGCACCCCGCCCTTGGACGCGCTGTAGGAGATCTGCGAGGTCGCCGCGCCCATCACCGCGACGAACGAGGCCATGTTGATGACGGAGCCGCGGCCCTGCTCCAGCATGTAGGGCAGCACGTGCTTGCAGCAGTAGAAGACGCTGTCCAGGTTGACCTGCTGCACTCGGCGCCAAGCCTCGACCTCGGTCTCGAGCACCGAGGCGTCATCCGGCGGGTTGATGCCCGCGTTGTGAAACGCGATGTCGATCGCCCCGTAGGTTCGGTGGGTGAGCGCATACAGCGCCTCGACCTGCGCCTCGTCGCTCACGTCGGTGCGCACGAACAGGCCGCCCACCTGCTGTGCCACCGCGGAGCCGGTCTGCTCCTCGCAGATGTCGGCGATGACGACCCGGGCCCCCTCGGCGGCCATCCGCCGGACGCTGGCCAGGCCGATGCCGCTCGCCCCTCCGGTCACGACGGCGACCCGTCCGCTCAGTCGCCCGGGCACGCCCTGCTGCTCGGTCATGAGTCGTTCCTCCTGCTCTCGTCGGGTCTTAGCTGTCAGCGATGAAGACGGTCTTGAGCTCGCTGAACGCGTCCAGCGCGTCGGGCCCGAGCTCGCGGCCCAGTCCGGACTGCTTGAACCCGCCGAACGGCGTGCTGTAGCGCACCGAGGCATGCGAGTTGACCGACAGGTTGCCCGCCTCCACCGCGCGGGACACCCGCAGCGCCCGTCCCACGTCGCGGGTCCAGATCGAGCCGGACAGCCCGTATGCCGTGTCGTTGGCCAGCCGCACCG
>NZ_JBPCKQ010000115.1:0-7400 GCF_051004135.1 Ornithinimicrobium sp. | reverse complement strand
AGGCGTCCATCGAATTCGCCCTGCACTGGTCCAGGTGGCGCCGACGTCATCAAGCCGACGCCCGCCCCGCTCACATCCGACGCCATCTCCGCCTACAAATGATCATGATCTAGCCCTGTAGTACTAGCCGGAATGGCTTGTGCGGCGCTGGTTCAGCCTCGCCGGCCGACTGGTCATGCCGTATGACGTGGACGACACGCTGCAGGAGCTGGCCGAGCGTGCCACCGCGATGCTGGGCATCTGCGGCAGCGCCGTGTCCCTGGCGACGGGCGACCGGCTGGCGTTCGCCACGGCGGTGCCCGAGACGGTCGCGGCTCTGGAGCACGCCCAGGCGAAGGCCCAGGAGGGCCCGTGCGTGCAGGCCTACCGCACCGGGGAGGTGGTGGCCATCCCCGACCTGGCACGGATGACCGAGGGGTGGGACGCCTACCGCGCGACGGCCGCCGAGCTGGGGATCGGTGCCGTCGCGGGCATCCCGATGCGCCTGGACGGCACGGCCGTTGGCGCTCTGAACCTCTATGCCGCGGGGGCCCGGGACTGGAGCGAGGAGGACCTGCGCGCAGTGCACGTCCTGGCCGACATGTGCACCGGCCTGCTGGTCAACTCCTCGCGGCTGCAGCGGCAGCAACAGCTGACCGAGCAGCTGCAACATGCACTGGACTCACGCGTGGTGATCGAGCAGGCCAAGGGGATCGTCGCGCAGGTGCACAACGAGGATGTCGGGCAGGCCTTCGAGCGGATCCGGCGACACGCCCGCAACAACCACGTCGGGTTGCGCTCGGTGGCCTCAGCGATCGTGGACCTCGGCTTGCGTCTGTGAGCTCGCCCCACCTTCTCCGGTCGCCACCGTCCCTTGCTCGGCATCTGGCGCTGCGAGCAGCAACGCCCGGACCGGTCCGAGGAGGCGATGGTGCACCGTCGTGACACCCGGTGACCCATCGGTCTGCGCGCTGAGATGGTCAGCAGCCCGGGGGGCTTCCTCCCGTAGCGGCACCATCAACACGACGGCCGCCGACGTTCGGGCGGCACAGTCACGCGACGATCTCACCGGGTCCAGGGGAGAAACTCCGAGAAGGGTAGCCCGCCCGAGGCGCCCCGCGCCCCGAGCGGACCAGAAGCCGAGTGTCGATGGATATTCATGCAGAGGGATGTATAGTTCTGCTGCGTGACGACGACCGAGCTAGCGACGGGGGCCATCCCGACGACGCGTGCTGCCCGGCACCAGCGGATCGCTGACGTGCTGGAGCGGCACGCTGTCGGCTCGCAGGCCGACCTGCTCACCCTGCTGGCCAGGGACGGCATCAGCGTCACTCAGGCCACCCTCTCGCGCGACCTGCTCGAGCTCGGTGCCGTCAAGATCCGGCAGGGGCCCGGGCTGGGACTGGTGTATGCCGTGCCCGCCCAGGGTGGCGACCCGACACCCCGTCCGGCCGTGGACGGCGCCGAGGTCTCGGCGCGGCTGACCCGGCTGTGCGCTGAGCTGCTGGTCAGCGCCGCGCACAGCGGCAACCAGGTGATCCTGCGCACGCCACCGGGCGCGGCGCAGTACCTCGCCTCGGCCATCGACCGCAGCGACACGGCCGACGTGCTGGGCACCATCGCCGGCGACGACACCATCCTGGTCATCGCCGCCGACCCCCAGGGTGCCGCCGCCGTGGCCGCGGACCTGCTCTCGCTGGCCCGGGTCGACTCGCATGAGCGACGCTGAGCCGGGCCCGGCCGACCGCACCGACACTGAGCCGAGCCCGGCGCCCACGACATACCCCTCACCACCAGCACCGAACCAAGGAGCTTCTGACATGACCAACCGCATCGTCCTCGCCTACTCCGGCGGCCTGGACACCTCCGTGGCCATCGGCTGGATCGCCGAGGCGACCGGAGCCGAGGTGGTCGCCGTGGCCGTCGACGTCGGCCAGGGCGGGGAGGACCTGGAGGTCATCCGCAAGCGGGCCCTGGCCTGCGGCGCCGTCGAGGCCTATGTCGCGGATGCCCGCGAGGAGTTCGCCGACGAGTACTGCCTGCCCGCGCTCAAGGCCAACGCGCTCTACATGGACCGCTACCCGCTGGTCTCCGCGCTGTCCCGCCCGGTCATCGTCAAGCACCTGGTCACCGCCGCGAGGGAGTTCGGCGCGACCACCGTCTCGCACGGGTGCACCGGCAAGGGCAACGACCAGGTGCGCTTCGAGGCCGGCATCCTGTCCCTCGCGCCCGACCTGACCTGCATCGCCCCGGTCCGCGACCTTGCCCTGACCCGCGACAAGGCGATCGACTTCGCCCACGCCAACGACCTGCCGATCGAGACCACCAAGTCCAACCCCTACTCCATCGACCAGAACGTCTGGGGCCGCGCCGTCGAGACCGGCTTCCTTGAGGACATCTGGAACGCGCCGATCGAGGACATCTACTCCTACACCTCCGACCCCGCCGCCGCGCACGAGGCGGACGAGGTGACCATCACGTTCGAGACCGGCGCGCCGGTGGCGATCGACGGGCAGCCGGTGAGCATGCTCGAGGCGATCGAGCAGCTCAACCGCCGCGCCGGAGCCGTCGGCGTCGGCCGGCTGGACCTGGTCGAGGACCGGCTGGTCGGCATCAAGAGCCGCGAGGTCTACGAGGCGCCGGGCGCGATCGCGCTGATCACCGCCCACCAGGAGCTGGAGAACGTCACCGTGGAGCGCGAGCTGGCCCGCTTCAAGAAGGGCGTCGACCAGCGCTGGGGCGAGCTGACCTACGACGGGCTGTGGTTCTCCCCGCTGCACCGCGCGCTGGACACGTTCGTCGACGCGAGCCAGGAGCACGTGTCCGGCGAGGTGCGGATGACGCTGCAGGGGGGCCGGGCGACGATCACCGGCCGTCGCTCGCCGGTCGGCCTCTACGACTACGGGATGGCGACCTATGACGAGCAGGACACCTTTGACCAGTCGCTTGCCAAGGGCTTCATCGAGCTATGGGCGCTACCCGCCAAGATGGCATCGGCCCGGGACCTGCGAGCCGCCGACCAGAGCGGGTCGTGAGGGACCGGTGCGACGGGGCGATCGGCATACCCAGCACAATGCCGCTATGACTGCGAGACGCTCATGACGGCGAGCCTGTGGGGGGGACGATTCTCCGGCGGACCGAGCCAGGCCCTGGCTGCCCTGTCACAGAGCACACACTTCGACTGGCGGCTGGCGCCCTACGACATCGCCGGGTCGCGGGCCCACGCCCGCGTGCTGCACCAGGCCGGCCTGCTCAGCGAGGAGGATCTCGACACGATGCTGGCCGGGCTGGCCACCCTGCTCGCCGACGTGCGCTCGGGTGCCTTCGCGCCGCAGCCGGCAGATGAGGACGTGCACACCGCGCTGGAGCGCGGGCTGATCGAGCGGGTCGGCCCCGACGTGGGCGGTCGGCTGCGCGCCGGTCGGTCCCGCAACGACCAGGTCGCCACGCAGTTCCGGATGTATCTGCGGGACGAGGCCAGGGCGCTCGGCGGGTTGGTGCTCGACGTGGTGCAGGCGTTGGTCGACCAGGCCGATCGACACGCAGAGGTGGCCATGCCCGGCCGCACGCACCTGCAGCACGCGCAGCCGGTGCTGCTGGCCCACCACCTGCAGGCCCACGCCTGGCCGCTGCTGCGCGACGTGGACCGGCTGGTCGACTGGGACCGGCGCGCCGCCTGGTCGCCCTACGGCAGCGGGGCGCTGGCCGGGTCCTCGCTCGGGCTGGACCCCGAAGCGATCGCCGGTGACCTGGGTATGCAGGGTGCGGTCGAGAACTCGATCGACGGGACGGCGAGTCGGGACTTCGCGGCGGAGTTCTCGTTCGTGACCGCGATGATCGCCGTCGACCTGTCCCGGGTCAGCGAGGAGATCATCCTGTGGGCGACCGCCGAGTTCGGCTTCGTGACCCTCGACGACGCCTTCTCGACCGGCTCGAGCATCATGCCGCAGAAGAAGAACCCGGACGTCGCCGAGCTCGCCCGTGGGAAGGCCGGACGGCTGATCGGGGACCTGACCGGGCTGCTGGCCACGCTGAAGGGGCTGCCGCTGGCCTACAACCGTGACCTGCAGGAGGACAAGGAGCCGGTCTTCGACGCGGTCGACACGTTGGGGGTGTTGCTGCCGGCCGTGGCCGGGATGGTCTCGACGCTGGTCTTCCACCGCGACCGGATGGCGGAGCTGGCGCCGCAGGGCTTCTCGCTGGCCACCGACGTGGCGGAGTGGCTGGTGCGCGAAGGGGTGCCGTTCCGGGTGGCGCACGAGGTGGCGGGTGCGTGCGTGCAGGCCTGCGAGGGCCGCGGGATCGGTCTGGAGGAGCTGAGCGACGGCGACCTGGCCTCGATCAGCGAGCACCTGACCCCTGAGGTGCGGTCCGTGCTGAGCGTGCCCGGGTCGTTGGCCTCGCGGGACTCCTTCGGCGGGACAGCTCCGGCCCGGGTGGCCGAGCAGCGGGCCCACCTGCTCAAGCGGTTGGCCGTGGCCCGCCGGTGGATCGAAGTGACACCGTCCGTGCGTGACTAGCGACACGGCGGGTCACTATCGTGCTCACCATGAGCGCGAGCCCTAGCCCGAGGCAGGCAGCACCGGTCGACGGCGTGCCCGTGTGGTCAGCTGTGGCCGTGGTGCTGTTGGCGCCTGCCGTGGCCTGGTTGCTGTGGGTGTCCTGGTCCGGCGCGGAGGCCGCCGACGCCACCGCCATCGCCTGGTTCCTGACGGTCGCGGCCGGATGTGTGCTCGCCGGGGCGCTGGCCCGACCCCACCGGTGGATCTTCGTCGGGCTCTGGGTGCTCGCCGACGTGGCTGCACTGGTGACCCTGTATCTGTGGTGGTCCAGCTCGGATGTCACGGGCCTGTTCATGATCGGGATCCTCCTGTCGGTGATCCCGATCGTCGTCGTCACGCCGCTCCTGCTGCTGGCCGGAACACGGCTCGGGGTTGTGCGCGGAGATGGTGCTCGATAGGTGGAGCCGGACGGTGCGGCGGCCGATCTGCAGGGCGCTCCCTGGCCCAGGGCGCTTTTCGCGGATCCCGCGCTGGAGGTGGCGCCCAGGCTGCTCGGAGCGGTCGTGTGGCACGGACCCGTCGGGGTGCGGCTGACGGAGGTCGAGGCGTATGCCGGCGGCGAGGATCCCGGGTCGCACGCCCATCGTGGACCCACCCCTCGCGCAGCAGTGATGTTCGGCCCGGCAGGACACGCCTACGTCTACTTCTCCTACGGCATGCACCACTGCCTCAACGTGGTCTGCGGCCGCGACGGCGTCGCGGGGGCGGTGCTGCTGCGCGCCGGCGAGGTGGTCGCGGGGGAGAACGGGGCGCGGGCGCGCCGCGACGCAGGCCGGTCGCTCACCCATCCTGCCCGCGACCTGGCGCGGGGTCCGGCTCGGCTGACGCAGGGACTGGGTGTGGATCTGAGGCACAACGGCATGGACCTGTGCGCGGCGGGGGCGACGGTGCACGTCCGGCAGGGCTCGGCCCCCGCGGCGTCCCGGATCCGGACCGGACCACGAGTTGGGGTGAGCGGCCCCGGTGGCGACGGAACGGCATACCCCTGGCGGTTCTGGATCGAGGGAGAGTCGAGCGTGTCCGCCTACCGGCCGGGCCGGGTTGTCGCTCCCCGGCCGCGATGAGGCAGGCTGGCCCCGGGTCGCGGGCCGCCTCGCCCCGCACGCGACGAGACGAGGAGCACGAGATCGTGAGCAACACCGTCCTGGAGGATCTGCAGTGGCGTGGCCTGGTCGCGCAGACGACCGACGAGACGGACCTGCGCACGGCCCTGGCAGCGGGGCCGCTCACGGTCTACTGCGGCTTCGACCCGACGGCGCCGTCGCTGCACTTCGGCAACCTGGTGCAGCTCGTCGTGCTGCGCCATCTGCAGCGAGCCGGCCATCGGGTGATCTGCCTGGTGGGGGGTTCCACCGGCCTGATCGGTGACCCCAAGCCGACGTCCGAGCGGATCCTGAAGACCAAGGAGCACACGGCTGCCAACGTCGCGCGCATCCAGGACCTGGTGCGCCCCTTCCTGGACTTCGATGGTGTCAACCCCGCGGTGATGGTCAACAACCTCGACTGGACGGCGCCGATCAGCGCGCTCGACTTCCTGCGCGACATCGGCAAGCACTTCCGGGTCAACCAGATGATCCGCAAGGACGCGGTCGCCGCCCGGCTGGCCAGTCAGGAGGGCATCTCCTACACCGAGTTCAGCTACCAGATCCTGCAGGCCCTGGACTACCTGCACCTGTACCGCGAGTTCGGCTGCACCCTGCAGACCGGGGGGACCGACCAGTGGGGCAACCTCACCGCAGGGGTCGACCTCGTGCACCGGGCCGAGGGCGCGACCGTGCACGCGCTCACCACGCCTCTGCTGGTGGACAGCGGCGGAGCGAAGCTGGGCAAGTCGGAGGGCAACGCGGTCTGGCTGAGCGCGGAGCTGACGAGTCCGTACGCCTTCTACCAGTACTGGATCAACGTGGAGGACGCCTCGGTGGTCAGCCTCGCGAAGATCTTCACTGGTCTGGGGTCGGCCGAGATCGCTGACCTAGAGGACTCCGTGACCGAGCGCCCGCACCTGCGGGAGGCCCACCGAGCACTGGCTCGGGAGGTGACCACCCTGGTGCACGGTGTGGCCGCAACGGAGCAGGTGGAGGCGGCCAGCCGGGTCCTGTTCGGCAAAGGTGACCCGGCCATGTTGGACGCGCAGACCCTGTCGGACGCGACCGCCGAGCTGCCCCACGCAGACCTCGCGCCCGGTGCCACCGTCGTCGAGGGACTGGTCGCGACGGGACTGGCCGAGAGCCGGGGTGCGGCTCGCCGTCTCCTCCAGGAGGGAGGCGTGTCGGTCAACAATGAGCGCGCAGACGTCGAGGCGCAGCTCACGGCGAACACCTTCATCCACGACCGCGTGGCGCTCCTCAAACGCGGGAAGCGGCACTTGGCGGTGGTGCGGGCCAGCTCCGCGGGCGGTGCGCCGCAAGCCCCGTGACCAGGCAGTTTGCTGACGGGCCACCGGGGCGTCTAAGGTTTCGAACCGTCAGCCCGACAGGGAGGCACGGACACCGAGCAGACATGATCTGCACGCTGGCCGGTCCCGGGGCCTGACACCCTCGTCGCACACGGTGGCCGTACTCATGAGTTGCTTTGACTCGGGTGTCCCGGTGCCGCTAGCATGATGAGGTTGCCCCGGACAACAGCAGCGCTCACAAGGCGTCGTCAGTTGGTGTGCGTGTGATTCTTGAGAACTCAACAGCGTGTCAAAAATTGATGCCATAGTTTGTTTGCCTGGCTTCTGTGTGTCCTGTTCTCTTTTGTGGGTGGGGTGTGTGGTGGTCGGGTTGATTGTTTGTTGGGTTTTGGACCCTTTTGTAGGGATTTTTTTCTACGGAGAGTTTGATCCTGGCTCAGGACGAACGCTGGCGGCGTGCTTAA
>NZ_JBPCKQ010000114.1:0-72339 GCF_051004135.1 Ornithinimicrobium sp. | reverse complement strand
GTTGTTGAGCGCCTCCCAGGCCATCCCACCGGTCAGCGCTCCGTCACCGATTACGGCGACCGTGTGCCGGTCGCTGCGGCCTTGCAGGACACGAGCCTGCGCAATGCCTTCAGCCCAGGACAGCGACGCAGATGCATGCGAGTTCTCGACGACATCGTGTTCGGATTCCGCGCGGCTGGGGTAGCCGGACAGCCCGCCCTGCTTCTTCAGTGCCGAAAAATCGTGCCGGCCGGTGAGCAGCTTGTGCACGTAGGACTGGTGCCCGGTGTCGAACACCATGGTGTCGCTGGGCGAGGTGAAGACCCGGTGCATGGCGATGCTCAGCTCGACGACGCCGAGGTTGGGGCCGAGATGCCCACCGGTGCGGGAGACGCAGTCGATGAGGTAGTCGCGGATCTCCCCGGCCAGCGCCGCCGTCTGGGCCTTGGACAGCGCCTTGAGGTCGGCCGGTCCATGGATGGAGCTGAGGAAGCCCACGGGTGCGCTCACCCCTTCTGCGTCGACGTGACCCTCAAGTCTACGGCGCGAGCCTCCGATCAGCCTGGGAGGGCGCTCACCGAGGGCTGATCGGGGCACGAACCCGTAGCGCCTCCAAGATCAGCTCGGCACTGCGCAGGGCGGCCCGCAACCGCAGTCCCTCCTGGGTCAGCGAGCCCAACACGTCACCCAGCGTGCCGGTCGGCAGGACGGGTCCGAGCTCGGGCCGCACGTCGCGCCAGGCCCCGCGCATCGCCGCCAGGTCGGCCTGCAGGTGCCGCACGGTCACCCAGGCGAGCGCCACCGGGTGCCGCCGCCACGCGGCATACGCCCGGTAGTCGGCTGGGCACTGGTCGAGCAGCCAGGAGACTGCGGCCTGCTCCCAGCCGGAGACCCCGGCCGGGGGCACCCGGTCGGGCCAGCCAGGCGGTCCATTCGACATACGAACAAGTGTACGACTTGCTCGGGAGTTTGCGCGTCTACCGGGCCCGGCGGCGGGCATCCAGCAGAGCCACCACCACGCAGATGGACGTCGCGGCCGCCATCACCACGAACGAGACCAGCACCGCGGTCGGCCAGTCGGAGTCCGCCAGCACGGCATACAGCACCCCGGTACCGACAGCGATGCCGACCGCACCGCCGATCCGCTGCCCGGTCTGCATCACGCCCCCGGCCGCGCCGCCGTGCTCGACCGGCACGTCGGCCAGGGTGAGCGACTGGTTGGGTCCGATCACGAAGCCCTGGGCAGCCCCGGTGACCAGGAAGGTCGCCGCCATCGCCCACAGCCCGACCCGGCCGTCGTCGACCCATGGGGCCAGCAGGCCGGTCCCGAGCTGGCCGAGCGCAGCCACCGCCGCGCCGGCGGCGACCATCGGCCGGCCGAGCCGGGTGACCAGTCGCCCGCCGAGCACAGAGGTCACCGACGCCGCGAGCGCGCCGGGCAGCGTGAGCAACCCGGCGACCAGTGCCGAGCGACCGAGGCCCTGCTGCACGTAGAGCGCCAGCACCGCCCAGGACGGCGTCAGGCCCAGGAAGTAGATCGTCACGACCGACGTCCCGTAGGCGAACCCCCGGTCGGCAAAGATCCGGACGTCGATCATCGGCTCACCGCCGCGCCGCCGGTAGCGCCGCTCCCAACGCACCCAACCCCACAGCACCAGCGCGCTCAGCGGCAGCGCTGCGAAGCGCCACAGCGAGTCGCTCACCTGCAGGAACGGCGCCATCACCAGGAGCACCGCGGCGCCGAAGACCACGATGCCCAGCGGGTCCAGGTCGACCCGCCCGTGAGGCCGCTCCGCATGCACCGGACGCGGCAGCCAGCGCAGCGCGAGCACCACGGCCAGCAGCCCCACCGGAACGTTGACCCCGAACACCATCCGCCAGCCCAGGTCCGGCCCCAGCGTCTGCAGGATCACCCCGCCGAGCAGCGGCCCGGTCGCCAGCGCCAGCCCGATGAACGAGCCGATCACCCCGAAGGCCCGAGCCCGCGCGGCCCCGGAGAAGTACTGCTGGATCATGCCGACGATCTGCGGGTTGAACAGCCCGGACCCCACGCCCATCACCAGCCGGGCGACGTTGAGCAGGGTAGGCGAGGGCGCCAGCGCCGAGGCTGCGGAGGCCAGCACGAACAGCGAGACCCCGGCAAGGAACAGCGTGCGCCGGCCGAAGACGTCGCCGAGACGACCGGCCGGCACCAGCAGCAGCCCGAAGGTCAGCGAGTAGCCGGACAGCACCCACTGCAGCTGTGCGGTGGAGGCGCCCAGCCCCTCCTGGATCGCCGGCAGCGAGACGTTGACGATGCTGACGCCCATCAATGCCATGAACAGCGGCACGACCAGGACGGTCAGGACCAGACCTCGACGGACGTCGGCGTCCGAGTCCCGGTCCGCCTCCGCTGTGGGCTCGGGCCCCGCCCGTCGCCCGGTGGTCACCGGGTCAAGGGTATGTCGTGCCTGTTCAGTGCTCGTGCCAGGCCCCACTCCGTATCAGCAAAACGGGTGGGCGTGCGCAAACTCCCGAGCAAAACCTCAGGTGAGGGAACGCAGGACGTACTGCAAGATCCCGTCGTTGCGGTAGTAGGCGGCCTCGCCGGGGGTGTCGATGCGCACAACCGCGTCGAACTCCACGGCGTCGCCGCCGGCGTCGCCGCTACCACTGCGTGCCGCAGTGACGCGCACGGTGTCCGGTATGCCGTCGCTCAGCTCCGTGACGCCGCTGATCGAGAACGTCTCGGTCCCGTCCAGGCCAAGCGACTCGGCGCTCTCACCCTCGGGGAACTGCAGCGGCAGCACGCCCATCCCGATCAGGTTGGACCGGTGGATCCGCTCGTAGGACACCGCGATGACCGCCTTGACCCCGAGCAGCCGGGTGCCCTTGGCCGCCCAGTCGCGCGAGGAGCCGGACCCATACTCTTTGCCCGCGAGCACGACCAGCGGCACCTGCGCCTCGGCATACGCCTGCGCCGCGTCGAAGATGGCGACCGGCTCGGCATCGCTGTCGTCCTCCAGCAGGTTGCGGGTGAAACCACCCTCGACCCCGTCGAGCAGCAGGTTGCGCAGCCGGATGTTGGCGAACGTGCCGCGGATCATCACCTCGTGGTTGCCACGCCGGGAGCCGTAGGAGTTGAAGTCCTTGCGCTCGATGCCGTGGTCGGCCAGGTAGCGCCCGGCCGGGCTGTCGGCCTTGATCGAGCCCGCGGGGCTGATGTGGTCGGTGGTGACCGAGTCGCCCAGCAGCGCCAGCACCCGGGCACCCTCGATGTCGGTCACCGCCTCGGGCTCGGCGCCCATCCCGTCGAAGTACGGAGGCTTGCGCACGTAGGTCGAGTCCTGCGCCCAGTCGAAGGTGCCGCCCTCGGGGGTGGGCAGGCCCTTCCACCGCTCGTCACCGGCGAAGACGTCGGAGTAGTCGTCGGTGAACATCTGCCGCGAGATCGACCCCGCGATGGTCCGCTCCACCTCGTCGGCGTCCGGCCAGATGTCGCTCAGGAACACCTCGCTGCCCTCGGTGTCGACACCCAGCGGCTCGGTCTCGAAGTCGAAGTCCATCGTGCCGGCCAGGCCGTAGGCGATGACCAGCGGCGGCGAGGCCAGGTAGTTCATCTGCACGTCGGGGTTGATCCGGCCCTCGAAGTTGCGGTTGCCGGACAGCACCGAGGTGACGGCCAGGTCGTTGTCGTTGATCGCTGCCGAGATCTCCTCGACCAGCGGCCCGGAGTTGCCGATGCACGTGGTGCAGCCGTAGCCGACCAGGTGGTAGCCCAGCTTCTCCAGGTAGGGCCACATGCCGGCCGCCTCGAAGTAGCCGGTGACCACCTTGGAGCCGGGTGCCATCGAGGTCTTGACCCACGGCGGCACGGTCAGCCCGCGGTCCACGGCGTTCTTGGCCAGCATCGCCGCGGCCATCATCACCGAGGGGTTGGAGGTGTTGGTGCAGCTGGTGATCGAGGAGATCGAGACGATGCCGTGGTCGATCTCGAAGGTCTGGCCGTCGACGGTCACCGGCACCGGCTTGCTGACGCGGTCACCCACCCCGCCGTCCGGGACCGGCGTCAGCTTGGGCCGCGCAGCCGCGGTCTGGTCATCGGTCGCGTCGTGCGACGGGGAGTCCGAGGCAGGGAAGCTGCTCTCGATCTCGTCGTCCAGCGCCGAGGAGTTGCCCGTGTGGTCCGGGTCGTGGTGGTCGACGTAGTTGCGCAGGTCGGAGCGGAACTGTTCCTTGGCCCGCGAGACGTCGACCCGGTCCTGCGGCCGCTTCGGCCCGGCGATCGAGGGCACGACGGTCGACAGGTCCAGCTCGAGGCGCTCGCTGTAGCGCGCCTCCTGCGTCTCCCCGTCGGCCAGCCACATCCCCTGTTCCTTGGCGTAGGCCTCGACCAGGTCGACCTGCTCGTCGGAGCGCCCGGTCAGCCGCAGGTACTCCAGGGTCACCTCGTCGATCGGGAAGATCGCGCAGGTCGAGCCGAACTCCGGGGACATGTTGCCGATGGTGGCCCGGTTGGCCAGCGGCACGGCGGAGACGCCCTTGCCGTAGAACTCGACGAACTTGCCGACGGCGCCGTGCTCGCGCAGCATCTCGGTGATCGTCAGCACCACGTCGGTCGCGGTGGCGCCGGCCGGGATCGACCCGCTCAGCTTGAAGCCGACCACCCGTGGGATCAGCATGGAGACGGGCTGACCGAGCATCGCGGCCTCTGCCTCGATCCCGCCGACGCCCCAGCCGAGCACGCCGAGCCCGTTGACCATGGTGGTGTGGCTGTCGGTGCCCACGCAGGTGTCGGGGTATGCCGTGACGGACCCGTCGATGTCCCGCGTCATCACCGAGCGGGCCAGGTGTTCGATGTTGACCTGGTGCACGATGCCCGTGCCCGGCGGCACGACCTTGAAGTCCTCGAACGCCTTCTGCCCCCAGCGAAGGAACTGGTAGCGCTCCCCGTTGCGCTGGTACTCGATCTCCACGTTGCGCTCGAACGCGTCGGGCCGGCCGAACACATCGACGATCACCGAGTGGTCGATCACGAGCTCGGTGGGCACCAGCGGGTTGATCTTGTCGGGGTCGCCCCCCAGCTCCGACATCGCCTCGCGCATGGTCGCCAGGTCGACGATGCACGGCACCCCGGTGAAGTCCTGCATGATCACCCGGGCCGGCGTGAACTGGATCTCGGTGTCCGGCTCCGCGTCGGCGTCCCACTCGGCGAGCGCCCGGACGTGGTCGGCGGTGATGTTCTCGCCGTCCTCGGTGCGCAGCAGGTTCTCCAGCAGCACCTTGAGCGAGTAGGGCAGGTCGGCGGCCTCCTCGAGACCCTCGACCCCCCTCAGGCGATAGATCTGGTAGCTCGCGTCACCGACCTCCAGGCTCCCCAACGCTCCGAAACTGTTCGTCCCACTCATCCCGTGCTCCTTTGCATCCGTCCTGAACGCTTATCTTGACGTCAAGATAACTCTACCGCGGTCGCGCGCCGGGCGCACCCAGGCCACCAGTCTGTCGCACCGGCTCGAACACGGCCACACACTCCACGTGGTGGGTCATCGGGAAGGCGTCCAGCACCCGCAGCCGGGTCAGGGCCCACCCCAGCCCGACCAGGTATGCCGTGTCGCGGCCGAGGGCAGCCGGGTCACAGGCCACGTAGGCGACCGCTCGCGGACCCAGCGCGACCACGCCCTCGACGACCCGTCGCCCCGCACCGATGCGGGGTGGGTCGAGCACCACCAGGTCCCAGCGCTCCCCCGTGCCCTGCCGACTCATCACGCGCACCGCCCGGTCGACCCGGTCCCGGCGCAGCTCGGCGTGCGGCCAGTGCCGCAGGTTGTCCTGGCCGTGCTGCACGGCCACCGGGTCCGACTCGACGGCGACCACCTCCCCCGTCGGTCCGACCCGCTCGGCCAGCGCCGCGGCGAACAGCCCGACCCCGGCATACAGGTCCAGGGCCGACTCCCCCGGCTGTGGGTCCAGCCCGGCCAGCACGGTCGCCACGAACGTCGCGGCGGCCCCGGGGTGCACCTGCCAGAAGCCGCGGGCGGCAACCCCGAACTCCACGATGTCCGGGTCACCGTCCCCGTCGCGGCCCAGCTCGACCGGCTCGACCACCGTGGGGACCTGCGAGTCCCGCGCCGGCAGCGGGACGACGACGGCCGGACCGGCCCCGGGGGCGATGACGTCGAGCGCCTCGACGTCCGGGTGCCGCCGGCCGAGCACCCCGGTCCCGATCACCCGCCGGTCGGCGATCAGGCAGTCGTCGACCGGCACCACCTCCCTCGAGCGGTGTCGGCGCAGCCCCGGACGACCGTCCTCGTCCACCGCGAACTCCACCCGGGTCCGCCAACCGAGCCCGTCCTCGTCGCCCGGCACCGGCTCGCAGACCACCTCCTCGCCGAGCTGCACGGCCAGGTCCACCCCGGCGAGGCGGCTGAGCTGCTCTGCCACCACCCCGGCCTTGAGCCGGCGCTGCGCCGCGAGGTCCACATGCTGCAGGTCGCACCCCCCGCACCGGCCGGGCCCGGACCACGGGCACGGCGGTGGCACCCGCTCCGGTGCCGCCTGCAGGACGTGCACTGCGTCGGCGCGCAGGAAGCGCCCGCCCTTGCCAGACCCGGTGACCTCGGCGACGACCCGCTCGCCTGGGAGGGTGTGCCGCACGAAGACGACGCGCCCGGCATACCGGGCCACGCCGTGCCCACCGTGTGCCCAGCGCCCGATGCTCAGCTCGACCCGGTCCCCCACCTCCGGCGCGGCCGGCCCGGGCGACTCAGTCGGCACGGCTCGAGCTCGGCTCGCCCTGCTCCTCGCCCTTGCCCTCCAGCGAGGAGCCCTGCCACGGAACGCTCGCCACCACGACCCCCGGTGTGCGCATCAGCTCGCGCTGCAGCCGGTCCTGACTGCGGTCCCGGACCCAGCGCACCACCGGGTTGGCCGAGACGAACTCGGGCAGGTAGACCACCACGATGTCTCGCGGACGGTCCCGGTGCAGTCGGCGCACGTAGTCGACCACGGGGCGCACGGTCTCCCGGTAGGGCGACTCCAGGAAGCGCAGGGTGACCGGAATGTCGTGCCGGTCCCAGTCCTCGCGCAGCGCCTGGCTGGGCTCCGGGGCGAGGTCGACGTGCACGGCCTCCAGGACGTGCGGGCGCAGCGCCCGGGCGTAGGCGATGGCCTGCATGGCCGGGCGGTCCAGCCGCTCGAGGTAGACCAGCACGGAGACACGGGAGGGCACCGGCTGCACCCGCTCGTCCTGTGGTAGCGCTGTCTCCTGCGCGATGTCACGGTGCATCCGGTAGACCACGGTCATCACCATCCAGAGGGTCGCGATTGCGAGCAGGGCCAGGCCTGCTCCTTGGGTGAAGCGGGTGACGATCACCACGACCAGCACGGTCGCGGAGACGGTGGCACCCACGATGTTGATCGCCCGGCTGCGCTGCTTGCTTCGCCGGGCCCACAGGGCCAGCTCCAGACGCATCTGCCGGTTCCAGTGACGGACCATCCCGATCTGGCTGATCGTGAACGAGATGAACACCCCCACCAGATACATCTGGATCAGCTCGGTGACGGTCGCCTGGTAGATGAGCACCAGGGCCAGGGCACCGGCGGCCAGCAGCAGGATGCCGTTGGAGTAGGCCAGCCGCAGTCCGCGGCTGTGCAGGATGCTGGGCAGGAAGCCGTCCCGGGACAGCCGCGAGGTCAGCTGGGGGAAGCCGTTGAAGGCGGTGTTCGCGGCCACCACGAGCATCACGCCGGTGGTGATCGAGACCAGCAGCAACCCCAGGCTCTCGGGACCGAAGACCACCTCGGCCACCTGGCTGAGCACCGTGTCCTGCACGAAGTCGGGGCCGACCGGCTCCCCCTCGAAGCGCAGCTGCTCCTGCGGCTCCACCGCCATCTGGATGCCGGAGGCGCGCACCAAAGAGATGACCGTGAGCAAGATCGTGATGGAGATGGCCGCCATGACCAGCAGCACGGTCGCGGCGTTGCGGCTCTTGGGCCGCTGGAACGCCGGGACACCGTTGGCCACGCCCTGCACCCCGGTGAGCGCGACCGTGCCGGAGGCGAAGGCTCGCAGGATCAGCACGCCGAGGCCGAAGGCGGTCAGCGTGTCGTAGCCCGGTGCCGGCAGCAGCTCGTACCGGGCGCTCTCGGCGCGGGCCAGCGAGCCGGTGGCCCACTGCACCATGCCGACCCCGATCATCAGGGCGAGCGAGCCGAGGAAGGCGTAGACGGGCACGGCCAGCGCCCGGCCCGACTCGCGCACACCGCGCAGGTTGAGCAGGGTCAGCAGGGCCACCAGCCCCGCGGCGACAGCGGCCTCGTAGCCGCGCACGAACTCCAGCGCGGAGGCGGCGTTCTGCACGCCGGCGGAGACCGAGACGGCGACGGTGAGCACGTAGTCGACCATCAGCGCGGCGCCGACCCCCAGGCCGGCCGTGTGACCGAGGTTGACCGTGGCGACCTCGTAGTCACCCCCGCCGCTGGGGTAGGCACGCACGTTCTGCCGGTAGGACGCCACGATGACCGCCATCACCAGGCACACCGCGAGGGTGACCTCCCAGGACTGGTAGAACACGGCTGCGCCACCGGCCAGCGCCAGGGTCAGCACGATCTCGTCGGGGGCGTAGGCCACCGAGGACAGGGCGTCGCTGGCGAAGACCGGCATACCCAGCCGCTTGGGCAGCAGGGTGTCGCTCAACCGGTCGCTGCGCAGCGCGCGACCGATGAAGGCACGCTCAAGCAACCGCCGCGGAAGAGCCATAGGATGCCGATTCTAGGAGTGGCACGCTAGCGTCGGCACGTGCACTTCGTGATTATGGGCTGCGGGCGGGTCGGCGCCACCCTGGCGACGAGCCTCGAGCGACGCGGCCACGACGTCGCTGTCATCGACCAGAACCCGATCGCGTTCCGCCGGTTGTCCAAGGATTTCGGCGGACATCAGGTCAAGGGGGTCGGGTTCGACCGCGACGTCATGAGGCGGGCCGGGGTCGAGCAGGCGTACGCCTTCGCCGCGGTGAGCAGCGGCGACAACTCCAACATCATCGCGGCTCGCGTGGCCCGCGAGACCTTCGGTGTGCAACGGGTGGTGGCGCGCATCTACGACCCGGGACGGGCCGAGATCTTCGAGCGGCTGGGCATCCCCACGGTCGCCACCGTGCGATGGGCCGCCGACCAGACCCTGCACCACCTGCTGCCGCAGGGGTCCACCCCCGACTACTTCGACCCGACCGGCAAGCTGGTCCTCGCCCAGATCCATCTGGACGAGGGCTGGGTCGGCCGACGACTCTCCGCCATCGAGGACTTCGCGCAGGGGCGGATCGCGTTCATCACCCGCCGGGGCGACGCCCAGCTGCCCACCCCGGAGACGGTCTACCAGGACGGCGACGAGGGGCACCTCGTCGTGCAGCGCGATCGGCTGCCCGAGCTGGAGCACCAGCTCGACGCGCCGCCACCACAGGACTAGACCACCGGACAAAGCAGGCAGGAAGGACCCACCGTGCGAGTCGCCGTCATCGGGGCCGGGAGCGTCGGCCGCTCCATCGCCCGCGAGCTGATCCACAACGACCACGACGTGCTGCTCATCGACTCGGAGTCCGACGACGAGCGCACCGCCCGGATGCCGGCCGCGGAGTGGCTGCGCGGTGACGCGTGTGAGCTGAGCACCCTGGCCCAGGCCCGGATGGAGACCTACGACCACGTGGTCTGCGCGACCGGCGATGACAAGGTCAACCTCGTGGTCTCGTTCCTGGCCAAGACCGAGTTCGGCGTCAACCGCACCGTGGCCAGGGTCAACAACCCCCGCAACGAGTGGCTGTTCACCGACGCATGGGGGGTCGACGTGGCCGTGTCCACACCTCGGCTGATGACCGCGCTGGTCGAGGAGGCCGTGGCCGTCGGCGACCTGGTGCGACTGTTCGAGTTCCAGCAGGGCAACGTGCACATGGTGGAGCTGACCATGCCCGACTCCAGCCCGCACGTGGGGCACCGGGTGGGCGACGTCCCACTGCCGGAGGACACCACCATGGTCACCATCCTGCGCGACGGCCGTGCTCTGTCCCCGCTGCCGGACGAGCTGCTGGAGGTCGGCGACGAGGTGCTGTTCATGTGCCCCCCGCAAGCCGAGGGCGACCTGGCGCTGACCCTCAACCCCGACACGCACCACCGGGAGTTCGACGAGGACGAGGACTGAGTCCCCGGACGGCGCTCCGCTACTCCTCCGTCGCCGGGTCCTGGACCGGCGTGCGACCGGTGGTCAGCATGATCCCCATGACCAGCACGGCGATCAGGTATGCCGGCCAGCCCAGCGTGATCTTGGCGACTCCGAGCCAGGCCACCTCGGCGGCCAGGTAGAGCGGCAGCATGATCGCCACCCGGATCGCGAACAGCGCCGCCAGCACCCAGGTCAGCCGGGCGCAGACAGCCACCAGCGGAGCATCCCGCCGCCAGGCGGTGGGATGCTCGGCGTAGTGCGGGTCGCCCGCGGCGACCAGGAAGCCGATCATCGGCCACCGGGTCACGATCGAGACCAGCGCCAGCACGCCGTACCCCATGCTGGCCAGGATTCCGGGCAGGAAGGCATCCTGCGCGTTGCCACTGCGCAGCGCGAAGAACGCCGCCAGCGCGATGCCGACGAGTGAGGACAGCACGTAGCGCAGCGATCCGCCGATGGCCAGCCGCACCCCGATCAGGATCAGAGTGATGGCCGCTGCCGCCAGCAGAGCCGGACGCACCTCGTCGCGCCAGAGCCAGACGACGACGAAGACCGCCGTCGGCAGCGCCGTCTCGATCGAGCCGTACCATCCGCCGAGCAGCTCGGACAGCCGGGACCGGATGACCGCCTCCACCGTCTGGACCGCGCGCACCTCCTCGGCGGCCGGATCGGCCTCAGACATGCGCGGGCAGCAGGTCGTAGCCGGGGTTGTACATCAGCAGTCGGTCGTCCTGGACGGCCACCCGGCCGGTGACCGTCAGGTAGGAGCCCGGCTCGATGCCGTTGATCGCGCTGCGCCCCAGCCACACCAGTCCCAGGACGCCACTGCCGTCGTAGAGCTCGGCCCGCAGCTCCGGGGCCGACCCGTGGGGCGGCACCGCCAGACTGTGCACGGTGCCGGTGACCCGGCCCCAGCACCGTTCGGTCAGCTCGGCGATCCGCACGCACCCGGGCCGGGCGCACTCCCGGGACAGGTCGGCCGCCTCCACCGTCGCCTGGTCCTGGCCCAGCCGGTCCCGGACCCGGTCGACCAGGCTCACGGCTGCTCCGTCCCCGTGTCCGGGGTGCTCGCGGCGGACTCGGCGGCCCGGCGCGCGGCGGCATCGAGCACCTGCTGCGGCGGGCGCAGCTCCAGCAGCTCGCGCGGTGGGCGTGGCTCGTCCCCCCGGTCGACGACCACCTCGCGGATGAACTCGTGGACGGTGCGCAGCGCCTCCTCGTCGGTGGCCGCCGGGCCGTTGACCACGACCCGCAGGAACCACCGCGGCCCGTCGACGCCGAGAAACCGGGCCGGCTGGTAGGCGACCCGACCGTCGGCCGCGCGGCCGGGCATCCGGGTGCGCAGCTCGGGGCCGAAGAGGCCGTCTGCCGGGTCGGCGGAACCCCCCGACTGGACGATCCCCTCGACCAGGGCGCGGCGGATCTCGGTCCAGATGCCGGCCGAGCGGGGCGCGGCGAAGGCCTGCAGCTGCACCTTGTCCAGGCCCAGCCCGCAGGTCACCCCCACGATCCTCGAGGTGCCCTGCTCGACGTCCAGCCGCAGCTCCATGCCACTCCGCGACGGGAGGCGCAGCGCCCCGAGGTCCAGCCGCTGGCCCAGCTCGGGTCGCTCGCCGATGTCGAAGGGACCGTCCACTGGGCGCTCCCAGTCCCGGTCCACCCCCGGCTGCCCCTCCGGCACGGGTGCCGGCTCGGGGTCGAGCAGGTCGGGCTGGGCGTTCTTGCGCTTGCCGAAGAGGGCCACGGTGCGGTCTCAGTCCTTGCTGGTCGAAGCGGGGTATGTCGGATCGGCGCCGGCTGGGCGGGTGGGGTCGGCAATCGGGACGCCGCCGAACCCCCCGGAGTCGCCGTGCCCCTGCAGGCCTCGGTCGCTGCCGGGCAGCCGGGCCACGGTCGTGAAGGCCACCGAGCAGATCGGCTGCACCACGAGCTGGGCGATGCGGTCCCCTCGGCGCACCGTGAACGCCTCGCGGGCGTCGGTGTTGAGCAGGCAGACCTTGATCTCGCCGCGGTAGCCGGCATCGAGTGTGCCGGGGGCGTTGACGATGGTGATGCCGTGCCGGGCGGCCAGCCCGGAGCGGGGGTGCACGAAGCCCGCATAGCCGTGCGGCAGGGCGAGCGCGACCCCGGTGCCCACCAGGGCCCGTTCCCCGGGCGCCAGGTCCACGCCGTCGCGCGCGTGCAGGTCCAGGCCGGCGTCCCCGGGGTGGGCCTGAGCCGGCACGGGGAGCCCCTCGTCCAACCGGTGCAGCAGCACGGGCACGTCCTCGGTGCTCACCACCCCACCGTAGCCCGCTGCAGGCAGGCTCAGGCCGCGCACTCGGTGCAGACCGGCATGCCGGAGAGCTCGCCGGCCAGCTGGCTGCGGTGATGCACCAGGAAGCACTTGGAGCAGGTGAACTCGTCGGCCTGGCGCGGCAGCACCCGGACCGACAGCTCCTCGCCCGACAGGTCCGCCCCGGGGAGCTCGAAGCCCTCCGCGTGCTCGGTCTCGTCGACGTCGACGTTGCTGGTGCTCTTGTCGGACCGCCTGGCCTTCAACTCCTCAAGGGAGTCCTCGTTGATGTCGTCCTCGGTCTTCCGAGGAGCGTCGTAGTCGGTTGCCATGACCGTTTCCTGTCCTCACTTCTGGTCGCTGCTGATCGCTGGTGGGCGGAGATGCGGGACCGTCCACGGGTCGTTGGCCTGTGAACGTCGAACAGGCACAATTTGTGCCCTCATCGGGTGGGCTTCGTCCGCAGGCTGCGCGGGGATTGTGCCTCATCCCGGCCCGCATTGCCACCACCGCCTCGCCGGGTCGGCCAAACAGGGGTCGCCGGGGCCCTCAGTGGTGCAGTCGTCGCAGCAGCGCGTGCAGGTCCTCGTGCAGCTCCGGGGTCGTGGCCAGCACCATCTCGCCCGAGGGCGGTGCGTCCAGCCCCGAGACCACGCCGCCGGCCTCGGTGACCACCAGTGCCGCCGCGGCCATGTCCCAGGGGTGCAGGCCGCGCTCGTAGTAGCCGTCCAGCCGGCCGGCCCCCACGTGGCACAGATCGAGCGCCGCGGAGCCGCTGCGGCGCAGGTCCCGGACCAAAGTCAGCACTTCGGCGGCGATCGCACCCTGGTCCTGTCGGGCCAGCACGTCATAGCTGAACCCGGTGCCGACCAGGGCTCGCTCGAGCAGGGCCGGGCCACCGTCGACCGTGCGTCCGAGCGGTCCCAACGAGCGCCCGGAGGTGTATGCCGAGCTCCCGGGCCCCGCGGGGCGGTCCACCCGCGCTCCACCCCCGCAGCGGGCGTGGAACACCTCGTCCAGCGCCGGGTGGTGCACCGCACCGGCGAGCGGCGCCCAGCCGCCCGGGGTGGTCGGGTCACCCGCCACGACCGCCACGCACACGGCATACGCGGGGTAGCCGTAGAGGTAGTTGACGGTGCCGTCGATGGGGTCGAGCACCCAGGTCAGTCCGCTGTCACCCCCGGTCAGCCCGTCCTCCTCCCCGAGGACGGCGTCCTCGGACCGGTGCCGGGCCAGCTGCTCACGCAGCAGCGTCTCGCACCGGGTGTCCATCTCGGTCACGACGTCCAGCTCGGTGGTCTTGGTCTGTGCGACGTCCACGCGGGTGGGCCGCCCGTCGCGCACGAACCGGCCGGCCCGGGTGGCCAGCGACACCGCCAGCTCCTCGAGCAGGACCATCTCGTGGTCCGGCAGCTCGTGGAGGGCCGGCGGCCAGGACATGCTCAGTCCATCCCGCACAAGGCGGGCTTGGCCACCCGCAGGTTGGGACAGCACCCCGGCCGGCAGGTCGAGGGCCGGGCCTGCGGGACCGGCCACGCGGGCCGCTCGACGTCGTCACCGCGTGCCTCCCCGGCCCGCTCCAGCACCAGGTCGACCAACCCGCTGACGAACTCCGGGTCGATGCCCACGGTGGGCACCCGGACCATGCCCAGGCCGAGCTCGTCGGCGGTCTCCCGGGCCTCGGTGTCGAGGTCGAAGACGACCTCCATGTGGTCGGAGACGAAGCCGATCGGCGCCACGACCACGTGCCGGACCCCGTCGGCGTGCAGCGCGCGCAGGTGGTCGTTGACGTCGGGCTCCAGCCAGGGTTGGGAGGGTGGTCCGGAGCGGGAGCAGTAGGCCAGGTCTGCCCGCACCTGCTGGTCCAGGGTCACCGACACCTCCTCGGCGATGGCCTGGGTGAGCGCGGCGTGCTGCGCGCTGTAGAGGTTGCCCTCGTCTTCGCCGGACCCGGAGGTGTCGTCCATCGGGTCGGGGATGGAGTGGGTGACGCAGACGATGCGGGGCAGCTCGCCGGTGCTGGCCTGCACCTCCCGGACGGCGTCGGTGACCAGGCGCACGTTGACGGCCGCGAAGCCGGGATGGTTCCAGTACTGCCGCACCTTGTCCACGTGCAGCGTGCCACCCTCCAGCCGCAGCTCCTCGACTGCCGTGGCCAGGTCCTCGCGGTACTGCCGGCAGGAGCTGTAGCAGGAGTAGGCGCTGGTGGTGACCGCGACGACGCAGGAGCGCCCGGCCGCGTCCGCCTCGCGCAGGGTGTCGGTGAGGAACGGGGCGCAGTTGCGGTTGCCCCAGAGCACGGGCGTGGGGATGCCGCGCCGGTCCAGCTCGGCCCGCAGCGCCTCCAGCAGCGCGCGGTTCTGGTCGTTGATGGGGCTGCGCCCGCCGAAATGGTGGTAGTGCTCGGCGACCTCGGCGAGCCGCTCGTCGGGGATGCCCCGGCCGCCCGTGACCCGGCGCAGGAACGGCATCACCTCATCCGGGGACTCCGGTCCACCGAAGGAGACCAGCACGATGGCGTCGTAGGGCGAGGTCTCATCGGTGAGATTCGTCGCGGGCTCGGGGTCCAGCACCGGGTCAACGGGCTCGAGCGCGTCTCGGGGGTCGACAGGGTCGGCGGGCGGCGAGGTCATGGCAGGTCTCCTGTGCGCAGTGCGGTCGGGGCGTTGAGGTCGAGGGTCACCGCGACCATCCGGATCAGGAACACCAGCATGACCGAAGCCCAGACGATGCCCGCACCCAGGTGGCCGGTCTCGAACGCGACCACCACGAGCACGGCACCGATCAGGGCGGGCACGGCATACAGCTCCCGGCGCAGCAGCTCGGGCCGACCGAGAAGACGGCCAGCCCGGCCACCCCCGCCAGCACCACCACACCGACCATGTCCAACCCGCGGCGGACCCCGACCAGCGCACCGGAGAGGGCGAAGACGAACACGCCGATGACGTCGAGGGCGAGCTGCAGGTCTGCGCTGGGGGCCACCATGGTGTAGGACAAGGTACCTGTCACCGGGCGGCGGGCCGGCCACCCGGCGTGGCCTGCGTGGACCCAGGGTTCACCAGTGGCAGAGTGGGACAGGCCGGCAACGGACACACGGCACGAGAGGGAGTGGCATGGACCAGTTGCGGTTCATCGGGGTGCACGCCGACGGCACCCACCTGATGATGGCCGACGACGAGGGGACGGAGTATGCCGTCGCCCTCGACGAGCGCCTGCAGACTGCCCTGCGGCGCAGCCGCGCCGACGCCGAGCGTCCGACCACCCCGGTCACCCCCCGCGAGGTCCAGTCGATGATCCGCGCGGGGCTGAGCTCTGAGGAGATCTCCGAGCAGACGGACTGGGAGCAACAGCGGGTGCAGCGCTACGAGGGACCGATCCTCGCCGAGCGGGAGCACGTAGCCCTCATGGCCTGTGCTGCACACGTCCGCACGCACGACCGGACCGGTCCGCCCCCGTCACTGCAGGGACGGGTGGAGCAGCGGCTGGCTGCGCGCGGCGTCGACATGGAGCGCGTGCGGTGGGACGCCACCCGGCCCGAGGGCGGACAGTGGAGTGTGGTGGTGACCTTCGTCGCGGGTCAGCGCAGCCGACAGGCCTCGTGGCGCTTCGACCCGAGCGCCCGGTCCACCGACGCCCTGGACGACGAGGCGCGTTGGTTGAGCGAGGACGAGCAGACACTGCCCCGCGACGTCAACGCCGAGACGGTCTTCGGCGGGCAGACCGACTCCCCGGAGGACCTGATGACCTCCATGCGCGAGCGCAGCCGCAAGCGCGGGCGCAGCCGGCGGCCGCGCCAGGGTCGCGCACGGTCCGGGGAGCACTCGGACCGCGACGCTTCCGCCGAGGGAGCCGACGCCGTGCGCATCGGCACCGGCGACACCGAGGCCGGCAGTCACGACCCGGTCAGCGTCCCCGGCGGTGGTGCCCCGCCCGGGGAGGCGCTACCCCTGGAGGACTTCCCCTACGACCCCGACACGATGGGCCTGCCGCCCTCCGCGCACGGGCACGCCGACCGGAGCGAGGCCGACCCCGAGGATGCACACCCCGAGGAGGACCCCAAGGAGGACCACGAGACTTCGCGCGAGGCCACGCTGGCGGACTTCTTCGGCGACCCCGACGACGAGCAGGGCGGCGAGAGCGAGCCGGACGGCGAGGGCCAGGGGGCGCCAGCACCGACCCAGGAGTCCGAGGACGCGGGCTACGCCGGCCGCAAGCGCGCGAGACCCAGCGTCCCCAGCTGGGACGACATCATGTTCGGCGCGCGCGACCGCGGCCGCTGAGCCGCCCGTCGTGCTGCTTGTGCGCCCCGGCCACCACCCACGCCAGCGAGACACACAGCAGACCGGCCACCACGCCCATCCCGATGGTCGCGTCCGTGGGCAGGACCACGCCCAGACCACCACCGATCACCCACGACACCTGGATCAGGGTCTCGGACCTGCCGAACACACTGGTGCGCCGCTGCTCGCTCACGTGCTGCTGAATCGTGGCGTCGAGGGCGAACTTGCCCAGCTGCTGGCAGGTCCCGGCCACCAGGCTGAGCAGCACCAGGGTCACCATCCCGAATCGCACCGCCGCCAGCACCGCGAAGAGCACATTGACCAACAACGTGACCTGGACCAGCGTCATCGGGTCGACCTTCCGGATCCGTGCCCCCAGGATCGTGCCCAGGGTCGCCCCGACGCCGGCCGCGGCCACCACGACGCCGATCAGCACCGTGAATCCGTAGTCCCAGCCGGGCGGGGGGTCGCTGCGCAGCAGGAACGCCATGAAGATGGTCAGGAAGCCGGACAGCATCCGCAGCGCGGCGTTGGCGCGCAGCGCTGTCACCACCACCAGCGGGACCGACAGCGGGCTGCGCCCACCCGCGTACTGCGTGATCGGCACCTCCTGCTCCCCCCGGGTCGAGTCGACCCGGGCCGGCAGCCGGACGGCCAGCACCGTCCCGACGGCGAAGACCACGAAGCCGAAGCGCAAGGCCCACTCGGCGCCCAGCTGGGCGGCCCCCGCCGCCACGGGGACCGCGACCGTGGCTCCGACCACGCCGGCCATCGACATCCGGCCGTTGGCCGAGGTGAGCGACATGCCGTCCGGCAACAGCCGTGGCGTGGCGCTGGAGCGCGTCACGTTGTAGGCCTTGGACAGGATCAGGATGGCCAACGCGGCCGGGAACTGCCACCAGGACTCCTGGCCGATCGTGGCGGCCAGGGTGAGGCACAGCGCCGCCCGCAGCGCAGTGGTCGCGCCGATCGCCCACCGCCGCCCGTGGCGGAAGCGGTCCAGCAACGGCCCGACGAACGGGGCGATGACGCTGAAGGGCAGCAGGGTGAGCAGGAGGAACAACGCCACCTGGCCGCGGGCCTCCCCGACGGGCAGGGTGAAGAACAGCGACCCGGCCAGGGCGATGGCCACGACGGCGTCGCCGCCGTTGTGCAGCGCATGCACCTCCATCAGGCGGTTGAGCCCGGTGGCCCCTGCCCCGCCCGAGCGGCTGGCCCGCTGCGCCGCGCGCACCGTGGCGATGCCGGCATGCGCCGTGCCGTGGCCCGCCGCCCGCGCCCCGCGGCTCAGCGACCCGCCCACTCGGGCGGTGCGGGAGGCGGACGGTCGCGCCGAGGCGCCGGTGATCGGGGAGGGAGGCGGGTCGCTCATCGCCTCACCGCACGCGCGGCAGCGGGCACAGGTCGAGGTCGAAGGGCAGCACGTCCGGCGATGCGGCCTGCGCCGACGCCGCGTGGGCGGTCATCCGCCGCATGTAGTGCCGCCGACAGAGCACCTCGTACTCCACACTCATCCGGTCGTCGCCGGCAAGCTCTCCCCCGACGTCGCCCACCAGGACCTGCTCGCCCTGGACCACCATGACACCGTCGACCGTGCGGGCGTTGTGCGTGGCGGTCCGCCCGCACCAGCACAGCGCCTCGACCTGCAGCACCGAGGTCCGGTCGGCAAGCTCGATCAGCCGGCGCGACCCGGGGAACAGCTCGGCCCGGAAGTCCGCGGTGATGCCGAACGCGAAGACGTCGATCCCCATCTCATCGACCAGCCGGGCCAGCTGCTCGACCTGCCCGGGACGGTAGAACTGGGCCTCGTCGCAGATCAGGTAGTCCACCCGGCGCCCGTGCGTCACCTGGTCGACGACCAGCTCCCAGAAGTCGGTGTCGTCGCCGACCTCGAGCGCCTCCCTGGAGAGCCCGAGTCGGGAGGACAGCTGGGCGGTGCCGGCCCGGTCGTGCTGGGAGAAGATCAGGCCGCTGCGCCCCCGAGCGGCGTGGTTGTGGTCCATCTGCAGCGCCAGGGTGGACTTGCCGCAGTCCATGGTCCCGGTGAAGAAGACGAGTTCGGCCACGGCGGCCAGTCTACGATCGGTCGCCGACCGACACGCTCAGGCCGGGTCGTGCAGCAGCGGAATCAGGGTCTCCTCGTCGCTCAGCGAGCCGTGATGTCCGCGCAGGGCCACCACCTGCGGCCGCAGCAGCCGGGAGTCCAGGACCGTCGCTCCCCCGTCCAGGACGGCCACGACGTCACCGATCCGGCCCGCCACCTCCTCCCGCACCGGCCCCAGCCAGCCGGTCTCGATCAGCTCGGTCCGGCTGAGCACGTGCGCGGCGTGCTCGCCCAGCAGGGCCCGCCACCGCTGCAGGACGTCCTCGGCGGCACCGGGGCGGCAGTAGGCGTAGGGCACCCGGGGCTCGCCGCCGAGCAGTGCGACGCCGTCGTCGAGACCGCTGTCGTGGGCCAGATCGCGGCGCAGCGCCTCGGGTGCCTCGACCATGCCGTGGTCGGCGGTCAGGGTGAGCGAGGTGCCGGGCGACAGCGCTCGGGCCAGGGCGGCCAGGGCGGCGTCGACCTCCTCGACGGCCGCTCCCCAGGCCAGGGAGTCCGGGCCGTGCTCGTGGCCGGCCCGGTCGACCTCCCCGACATAGAGGTAGATCAGGGCCGGCTGCGGATGCTGGCGAGCACGGGCCGACTCCCGCACGGTCGCCCGCACCCGCTCGTCCAGGGTCCGGGCGGGCACGAACCGCCCACCGCGCAGCGCCGCCCGGGTCAGCCCGGACCCCTGGAACTCCGGCTGGGCGACGGTGCTCACCTGGACGCCGGCCTGGGCAGCCCGTTCCAGCAGGGTCGGCCCCGGCTGGTATGTCGTGGGGTGCGGACCGCCCGCCCACGACAGGTGGTTGAGCAGCCGGTCGGTGCCCGGCAGCCGCACCTGCCAGCCGACCAGGCCGTGCTCCCCGGGCAGCCTGCCCGTGCCAAGACTCGCGAGGCTGACCGCGGTCGTGGAGGGGAAGCCGCTGCGCACCTCCGGGGCCAGCGGCGTGAGGCTGCGCAGGTAGGGGGCATGTCCGCTGCGGCGCGCCAGCTGGCGGGCGCCCAGCCCGTCGATCAGCACGACCACGGCGGTGCGGGCGGGCGGAAGCTCCAGGACGGGCACGGGCCAGGGCTCGTCCCCGGCGGCCGGGGCCACCCCGAGAGAGCGGATCAGGGCGGGTAGCACGTCGCGCAGGCTCACGGCATACGGCGGGGGGGCGCAGCCGTGCTCGGGAGTCGGACGCGTCATGGGGTCAGCGACCCAGGCGCGCAGACAGCTCCTGGGCGAAGTGCAGGGCCCGGGCCAGGGCTGCCTCGCCGTCGGAGTCGGCCGCGACGCGCAGCGAGATGTCGTCGCCGGCGACGGTGCCCTCGTAGCCGTGGTCCCCCTCGCAGGTGGGATCCGAGCAGACCGCGGGCACCAGGTCCAACCGGGAGACCGAGCCCCAGCCCAGGGTCATCGTCACGGCCCGACCGCCCAGCCCGCCGCGGTAGTGCTGCGGGTCGGGCACGACGTGGGTGAGCATCACCCCACGCACGGAGCGGACCGGGACCACCTCGGTGGTGGCGGTGGCCAGGTGCTGCCGGTCCGGCTCGCCCGACTCGTGGTCGTCGGCATGGCCGATGATCAGCCGGTGCTCGGTGAGCACCAGGACCGTGAGGTGGCGTCGGACGGCCTCCTCGTCCATGGTCATCTCCTGGTGGACCAGGTGGGTGACCACGGTCTCGGGGCCGATCGCCATCGCCACGATGTCGTGGACCACCGCGGGCAGGTAGCCCGCCTCGGCGATGTCGCGGCGCAGGCCTTCGGGAAGCACGGCGGCAGGTCGACGTCCAGGCATGCCGACCATCATTCCATCTCAGTCGCTCAGCGCCCGGCGTCCGGTGTCGGTGCGCCCGGGCTCGGGGGCGACCCGCACCTGCGCCCCGAGCACGGCGACCCCGTCGGGGTGCGCCTGCACCGGGTTGAGCTGCAGGTGCGCGATCTCGGGCAGCTCGTCGGCGAGCACCGCCACCCGGGCGATCAGGTCGGCGAGTGCGCCGTGGTCGACGGGCATCGCGCCGCGCCACCCGTCCAGCAGCGGCGCCGCGCGCACGGAGGCGATCATCTCGGTGATGTCCAGGTCGGTCAGCGGGGGGAAGCGGTGCGCCACGTCGCCCAGCATCTCCGAGGGCAGCCCGGCGATCCCGAAGCCGACCACGGGACCGAACAGCGGATCCTCGGCGGAGGTGACCTCGACGGCCACGCCCTGCGGGGCGTGGTCCTGCACCACGATTCCCTCCAGACCCAGCTCGTCGAGCGCGGCCGCCAGCTCGGTGTAGGCAGCCGCACAGGCCCGTGCGCCGTGGACCCTGGTGTGCACCCACTGGTGCCCAGCCTGGTGACGCACCAGCTCGGAGGTGGCCTTGAGCACCACGGGGACACCGACCCTTGTCGCCACCTGCGCCGCCTCCTGCGCGGAGTGCACCGGGTAGGCCGGCCACACCTGGATGCCGTAGGCCCCCAACAGCGTGCTGGTCAGGTCCCCGTCCAGCTCGCCGCCCTCGGGATGCTGGGACAGATATGTCTCGACGAGATGGTGCGCTTTGCGCCGGTTGATCCCCTCGGGCCGCACCCGGGTGCCGTAGGGGCGCGCCACCCACTCGGCATACCGGGTCGCTGCGGCGAGCGCCCGCACGGCGTCCTCCGGCATCGAGTAGGTCGGCAGCCGGCTGCCCGACGTGAGTCCCCGCATCCCCAAGAAGGTGGCCACACACGGCTTGTCCGCCTCGGCTGCCACCCGGGTCACCGCCTCGACGACCTCGGAGTCGCAGCCGGACAGCGGTGGGATGAAGCTGGCGACGACGGAGTCCACCGCCGGATCGGCCAGGGCGTCCCGCACGGCGCCCGCGAACTCCTCGACGCCTGCCAGGGCGGATACGGTGGACGGCTCTTGGCCGACATGCAGATCCCACGACTGGGCGGCGTCGGCAGCCAGCGCGCCCAGCGCGGCGGAGTTGGTGACCACCGCGACCCGCGGACCGGCGGGCAGGGGTTGGTGGACGACCAGCTGGGCGACGTCGAAGAGCTGGTGGGTGTTCTCCACCCGGATCACCCCTGCCTGCCGCAGCATCGCGGCGAAGGCCTCCGGGCGCTGGCGGGTCAGCCGCACCCGGTGTCCCGGGGGCGTCCCGAAGGCGCCGATGCCGGACTTGACCACGATCACCGGCTTGCGGGCGGCGAGCTTGCGGGCGATCCGGGAGAACTTGCGCGGGTTGCCCATGCTCTCCAGGTAGAGCCCGACCGCTCCGGTGGCATCGTCGTCGAGCCAGTACTGCATCAGGTCGTTGCCGGAGATGTCGACCCGGTTGCCGGCCGAGGCGAAGGTCGAGATCCCGAGCCCGCGGCGCTCGGCCGAGGCCAGAATCGCGATGCCGAGGGCGCCGGACTGCGCAAACAGGCCCAGTGCGCCGGCCACGGGCATCCGCGGCGACAGCGAGGCGTTGAGACAGTGCTGCGGGTCGGTGTTGATCAGGCCGAAGCTGTTGGGACCCAGCACCCGCATGCCTGCCCCGCGGGCGGCTCGCAGCAGCTCGTCCTGTCGAGCCTGGCCCTCTGGTCCGTCCTCGGCGAAGCCTGCGGAGACCACGATGATCGCGCCCACCTCGGCCTCGGCACACTCCCGCACCACGGCCGGCACGGTCGCCGCCGGCACCGCGATGACGGCGAGGTCGACGGGGGCGCCGATGTCGCTCACCCGAGCATGCACGAGGTGCCCGTCGATCTGCTCGGCCCGCGGGTTCACCGCATACACCGGACCGGTGAAGCCGGCCTCGTGGACGTGCTGCAGCAGTGCCCGGCCGATGGACCGATCGTCGCGGGACGCCCCGATCACCGCCACCGAGGACGGGGTCAGCACCCGGCGCACGCTGACCGCTTCGGTCCGGTGCTCCCGGGCCAGCCGCACGACCCGGGACGCCTCCGTGGGCTCGATGTCGAAGGAGACGACGATGACGCCGTCGTCGAAGCTGTGCGCCACCTCGTAGCCGGCGTCGCGGAAGACCCCGATCATCCGGCGGTTGCGTGGCAGCACGTCGGCCACGAACCGGCGCACCCCGCGCTCCCGGCCGATATCCGCCAGGTGCTCCAACAACACCGAGCCGATGCCACGCCCGCGGTGGGCATCGGAGACGTTGAAGGCCACCTCGGCGGTACTCGCCTCGTCTCCGTCCAGCCGGTCGTAGCGGCCGATGCCGGCGATCTCGTCCCGGACCAGCACGACGAGGGCGACCCGTGCGTCGTAGTCGACGTGGGTGAAGCGGTGCACGTCGCGGTCCGAGAGACGAGGGATGGGTGCGAAGAAGCGCAGATAGATCGACTCCTGCGACTGGCCGGCGTGGAACCGATGGATCCCCTCGGTGTCCTCGGGCACGATCGGGCGCACCCGGGCCACTGAGCCGTCGGTCAGCACGACGTCGGCCTCCCACTGCTTCGGGTATCCCGGCGGTAGGTCGCCCCGATCGGTCATGGGGTCCAGCATCCCAGATCGACCGGTGGGCCAGGGACGGTCAACGGGTCCCGTGCATCCTGAGCGCAAGCAGCATCCGGGCGTCGTGCAGGTCCCGCTTGACCGCTCCCTCGGACTTGCCCAGGCGCAGGGCCACCTCGGCGACGGGCAGGTCGAGGAAGTAGTGCAACACCACCGTCAGACGGAGTCGCGCCGGCAGTTGCTCCACCGCGGCACGGACCCAGAGCAGGTCCACCCGGTCGAGGACATCCGGCTGCTCCACTGCGCGGACCACCCCCTGCTGCAGCCTGTCATAGGCCGCGGCCTCACGGCCCCGCTTGCGCCAATGGTCGCTGACCAGGTGGGCGGTCGTGGCATAGAGCCACGGTCGGGGGCTACGCACCGTGTCCCAGTGCGTCAGCAGGCGGGCGAACGCCTCGGTGACCAGGTCCTCGGCCAGCTGCGGGTCCCCGACCAACTGCCTCGTCCGGCGGACCAGCGCGTCGCAGTGTGCGAGGTATGCCGTGTGCACCCCGACGCTCGCGGTCGGGTCCACCGCTGTCGGGAGCTCTCTCACCATGCTCGCGCCTCCCTGCGTCCACACCGTTGCGGATTTACTCATATCTTACTCAGTTTGCTGGCGCTTGGCTCGGTCCTGGCTCGCTGTTGGCCAACCCTGGAGGACTGCGCAGCGTCTTACTGGTGAGCGGGTCCGACGACGTGCCCGCTCACCTACCTGGAGGTGCCCCGTGAGGTCCGCGAACACTCTTGCTTGGCCAAGTCGGCTGCGTCCGCCGACGGCGCTCGCCGTGCTCCTCGTACTGGCCCTGGCGGGTGGCCTCGGCTGGGGCACCTCGAGCGCTGCGTCACCGCAGGCGCCACCGCCCGCGCAGAGCACCGCAGGCGACGTGGATTTCCATCTGGAGCGACTTGCCGGGTCCAGTCGCTACGGCACGGCGGCCGCGGTGAGCCGGCGCTTCTTCGCCGCCGGGAAGCCCGTCGTCTTCGTGGTGACCGGCGCCGACTTCCCCGACGGACTGGCGGCCGGGCCGGCCGGGGCCCGGCTGAACGGTCCGGTCCTGTTCACCGGGCGGGACTCGGTCCCAGGTGTGACGCAGACCGAGCTCCGCCGACTGCGTCCCGGCCGCATCGTCGTGGTGGGAGGTTCGAGCGCCGTGTCCGAGGCGGTCCGCCGCGACCTCGGCGCCTTCACCGCGGGCACGGTGACCCGCATCTCCGGCGCCGATCGGTACGCCACGGCAGCGGCGCTGTCGCGCACCACTCATCCGCGTGGCTCAAAAGTCGTCTACGTCTCGACCGGTGCGGACTTCCCCGATGCCCTCTCCGGTGGAGCTGCAGCCGGGATCCAGAACGCACCGATGCTGTTGACCGGCGCCACCAGCCTGCCGCCGAGCACCCGCACCGAGCTTGAGCGGCTGCACCCAGAGCGGATCATGGTCATCGGCGGCCCGGGCGCGGTGTCCGCGTCCGTCGCGACGCAGCTCGACGGGATCGCCACGACGGAGCGGGTCTGGGGCCGCACCCGCTACACGACCGCCCTCGCGGTTTCCCGCCGGGTGTTCGGCACCGACCGTCCGGCAGCGGTGCTGGCCACGGGTCGGGACTGGCCGGACGCGTTGGCGTCGGGCCCCGTGGTGCGGGTCACCCATGGGCCGGTGCTGTTGTCCGCGGGCACGGGCCTGACCGACGGAGTGCCTGCCGAGCTGGTCCGGATCACCCCGCGTACCGCATACCTGCTCGGGGGCGAGCGGGCGCAGACCGACGACGTCGCCCGGCAGGTGCAGCGTCGGCTCGGGGTCTGCTGGGCAGGGACTCGGCCGACGACCGGCTCCGAGCAGGTGTTCGACTCGGTGCCCGGCGCCGGCAGGAAGGTGGCCTTCACGCTCGACATGGGCGGACGCCTCGACCCTGCGCGCAGCATCGTGCAGTATCTCGTCGACCACCAGGTGTGCACCACGTTCTTCCCCACCGCGGCGATGGCCGTCACCACGGAAGGCCGGAAGGTCATGGCGGCGATCGCGGCGCATCCGGAGCTGTTCGAGCTCGGCAACCACACGGTGCACCACTGCGACCTCGTCTCCGGTGGCGGCGGCTCGCCGAGCTCGGGCCCGTGCCGGGTGCGGATGACCTCCACCTTCATTCGCACCGAGCTCCGCGACGCCGAACGAACCCTCGAGGGGCTGACCGGCATGCCGACGAACCCCTACTGGCGACCGCCCTACGGCTCGCACAACAGCTTTGTGCGTGAGGTGGCGGCGTCGGTCGGCTACACCAAGACGGTGATGTGGAACCGGGACACCATCGACTGGGACCCGGCCACCACCACCAACCAGATCGTCAGCCGGGTGGTCAGCCCGCTGCCGAGCAACGGCACCATCGTGCTCTCCCATCTGGGCGGCTACCACACCCGGGACGCGCTGCCGCAGATCGTGAACACGCTTCGGGCGGGCGGCTACACGTTGACGACCGTGTCGGACCTGCGGGACGGATGACCGGTCAGCACCCCCGGGGCTGGTGAGCTCAGCCCAGGGCCTGGGCGACCAACGGGGCGAACCCGTCGCGGTGGCCGACGGCGCTGGGGTGGTAGGCGTCGAACAGGGAGGTGCCCCGGCGACCTACCACCCAGGGGTCCGGCGCGCAGCCCGAGCACGCCGCGAGGGTCAGCCCGGTCGCCGGCCGGGTCGCGGCGACCAGGGAGGGGTAGGCGTCGCTGCTGACGAAGCAGGGCAGGTCCAGGTCGGTGTTGCCGCGAGAACCGTGACGGCACCGACCACGACGGTCGACACCACCCGTCCGAGCATCGACATCCACCCAGCCACCGACGTCCGCAGCCTCATCCGGGGAGACGCCTCATCGGCATACGTCAGCCCCTCCTGCGATAGTCGGGCCTATGGAGCTGGCCCGGGTGGTGCGTCGACGTCGCATGGTCCGAGCCTACGACCCGGACCGGCCGGTGCCGGGGGACGTGCTGCAGCAGGCGCTGGAGCACGCGATCCGGGCGCCGTCGGCGGGGTTCAGCCAGGGGTGGGACTTCGTGGTCCTCACCGAGGCGGCGGATCGCGAGGCGTTCTGGGCCGCGACCACGGAGCCCGCGCAGCCGGCCGACGCCTGGCTGCTTGGCGTGCGCACCGCGCCGTGCCTGATCGTGTGCTGCTCCGACAAGGGCGCCTACCTGCGCCGCTACGCCGAGCCCGACAAGGGCTGGACCGACCAGGGCGAGGCGCGGTGGCCGATCCCCTACTGGGACGTCGACACGGGCATGGCGGCCCTGCTGATGCTGCTGACAGCGGTCGACGAGGGGCTCGGTGGGCTGTTCTTCGGGGTCAGCGCCGAGCGCACGCAGCAGGCCAGGTCAGCACTGGGCGTGCCCGACGACCGGCGCCTGGTGGGGGTGGTGGCGATGGGCTATGCCGTGCCCGACCGGCGCTCGGCCAGTCTGCGTCGCGGCCGCCGAGGTCTGGACCAGGTGGCCCACCGAGGCCGGTTCGGCGTGCCCTGGTCGTCCGGCTGAGCCATCCCGGCACACGGGCCAGGCAGGCGGGCTCATCGCCGGTGTCGTGGCGCAGGTGCTCGAACGCGACCCGGTGCCCGCGCCGGCGGAGACCCTGCAGCTGCTCACGGGTCTGATCGTCCAGCGAGCCCAGGCCCACGAGGTCGACCTCACCCGGATCGCTGTCAACGGCTGGGCCGAGGCGGTCCGGGACGAGGCGGTACTCCTCCCGGCTTCATCCTGCAGCGGCTGATCCTCAGGGACGTGACACCGCAGTCGTATGCCGAAGGCTTCGCCGCCCTTCAGCCGGTCGTGCAGCCGTCCGGCATGTTCAACCGCTGACGCGCACCCCGTCCTGATGGACCGACCGGACCCGCTCCCCCAGCCCGGACAGGTCGTCAGACGCACCGCCGAGCACCACGACATCACCGCGCTTGCCCGGCTCAAGAGTGCCGAACCGCTCCCCCACCCCGAGCAGGTCCGCGGCGCTCGAGGTCGTGGCGACCCAGGCGTCCAGCGGGCTCATCCCGAGATCGGCCATCAGGCCGAGCTCGTCCAGGTTGGCCCCGTGCGCACCGACGCCGCTGTCGGTGCCCATCGCCACCCTGACCCCGGCCGCCATTGCCCGGCGCACCGAGTCGTCGTGCGCCTCGGTGACCATCCGCGCCTTGGCGACCACCGCGTCCGGCAGCGGCACGCCGGCGTCGGCTTGCGCGATCACCGCTCGCGGAGCGGACAGCGTCGGCACCAGCCAGGTGCCGTGGGCCAGCATCATCTCGATCGCCTCGTCGTCGAGGTAGATGCCGTGCTCGATGGAGCGAATGCCGCCCCGGACGGCGGCCTTGATGCCGTCTGTGGCCTGTGCGTGCGCCATGACGAACAGCCCGGCAGCCGTGGCCTCGGCCACCAGCGCCGCGATCTCGTCATCCCGGAAGTGCCCGCGGCGAGGGTCACTCTTGGGCGAGAGCACCCCACCGCTGGTGGCCACTTTGATGACATCGGCCCCGGCCCGCACCAGCTCGCGCACCACTCGCCGAACCTCATCGGGTCCGTCCACGACCGATCGCGGCCGGCCGGGGTGCTCGGCGAACAACGGCACGTCGGCTCCGCACAGCTGGTGGCCGTCACCGTGCCCGCCGGTCTGGCTGATCATGTTGACCGCGATCTGCATCCGCGGGCCGGCGATCAGGCCGTCGCGCACCGCCTGGGCCACGCCCAGGTCGGCGCCACCGGCGTCGCGGACCCAGGTGACGCCCGTCTCGAGCGTGGCCTGCAGGTGGTGAACCGCCTGGTAGTAGGGGTAGGAGAACGGCGTCTGCAGCACCTGCAGCGTGTTGACCCGGTCGAAGAGCACGTGCACGTGGCAGTCGAACAGGCCGGGCAGCACGGTGGCCCCCGCACAGTCGACCACCTCGTCGGCCTCGACGCCCAGTCCTGGTCCGACCTGCGCCACCACACCGTCGACGACGTGCACATCCGCGGTCGCAGGCTGCGCACCGGTGCCGTCCACGACCGTGCCACCCTGGAAGAGAACGCTGCCCATCGGCATACCGTAGATCGTCAGTTGGTCGGCGTCAGACCACGATCACCCGCGAGCCCCGCCGGAGGACTCCGCTGCTCCAGATCAGATCGGTCACCGCGGTCGACAGCCGGCAGCAGCCGTGGGAGGCGGGGTAGGGCGGGATCGAGGTCGAGCCGTGCAGCGCCCGGCCCCTGTCGAAGTACAGGGGGCGGTAGAGCGAGCCCAGGGGCCCCTTCTGCCAGCCGCTGCTGTAGGTGCTGTGCACCGAGAAGGTGCCGCGGTAGGTGTGCGCGTTGTAGCGACGCCCGTAGTAGAGGTAGGGCTCGCCGTTGCCGGTCGAGGTGTTGAGCGTGCGATAGGTGCGGCCGTCCCGCACGTCGAGCGCCAGCTGCTTGTCCAGGTGCACCTCGAACCGACTGCCCGAGCCGCCCGCCGGGGCCAGCGCGCTGTCGTGGGCCAGGGCGTAGCGCGTGTGGGAGCCCACGATCGCGTCACGCACCAGGCCGTGTCGCTTCTGCAGAGCCCAGACGGCCTGTTGGGTGAGATGACCGAAGACACCGTCGGCTCTCCCACACCAGTAGCCGCGGGCGGCGAGCGACTGTTGGAGCGAGGCGACGCCCGAGCCCCGGTCGCCGCGGCGGTATGTCGTCGCAGCCGCTGCCGGTGCGGCGACCGAGATCGTAGCCAGCCCGGCGCCCAGGGCACCCAACCCTCCTAGGACGACCGACCGGCGAGTGGTGGCAGTGCTCATGGTGAACTCCTTACTCGGAGAAGACGCTCTCATGGGGACAACTATCACTGAAGTAGAGGCTTCCCTGATACCCCTGTGTTGCAGCGGTCGTGTCACGATCTGGTCTCGTCCAGCCGCGCGTCCGCCACCACGGGACTCCATCTGCGACATACGATCGGCATGCCTGACTCATCTGCCCGAGGAGCACCCGCACGCATGGCCCGCCGTCCCCGCCCCGCCCCCGACGACCTCGGTGACTTCGAGGAGAAGATCATCGACGTCGACGTCGAGTCCGAGATGTCAGGTGCCTTCCTGGAGTACGCCTACTCGGTGATCTACTCCCGCGCGTTGCCGGATGCTCGCGATGGGCTCAAGCCGGTGCAGCGCCGGATCCTGTTCGGCATGTCCGAGCTGGGACTGCGACCCGACCGGGCCCATGTCAAGTGCTCCCGAGTGGTCGGTGAGGTGATGGGCAAGTACCACCCGCACGGCGACGGTGCGATCTATGACGCCATGGTCCGAATGGCCCAGCCGTTCACCATGCGACTGCCGTTGGTCGACGGGCACGGCAACTTCGGTTCGCTGGACGACGGACCCGCAGCCTCGCGCTACACCGAGGCACGAATGTCGCTGGCCGCCCTGCTGATGACCGGGTCCCTGGATGAGGAGACGGTCGACTTCGTCCCCAACTACGACGAGCAGCTGATGCAGCCCGCTGTGCTGCCCGCTGCCTACCCCAACCTGCTGGTCAACGGCGCGTCGGGCATCGCCGTCGGGATGGCCACCAACATGGCCCCGCACAACCTGGTCGAGGTGATCGGCGCCGCCCGGCACCTGATCGAGCACCCGGACGCCGACCTGGATGCGCTGATGCGCTTCGTGCCCGGCCCGGACCTGCCCACCGGTGGCACCATCGTGGGCCTCGAGGGCATCCGGGAGGCGTATGAGGCGGGTCGCGGGTCGTTCAAGACGCGCGCCACCGCACGGATCGAGTCGATCACCCCCCGCCGCAAGGGGATCGTGGTGACCGAGCTGCCTTACCTGGTCGGACCCGAGAAGGTGATCGAGAAGGTCAAGCAGCTCGTGCTCGCCAAGAAGCTGCAGGGCATCGCCAACATCAACGACCTCACCGACCGCACCAAGGGGATGCAGCTGGTCGTCGAGATCAAGAACGGCTTCAACCCCGAGGCGGTCCTCGAGCTGCTCTACAAGCTGACCCCGATGGAGGAGTCGTTCGGCATCAACAACGTCGCCCTGGTGCAGGGCCAGCCGCAGACCCTGGGGCTGCGCGCCCTGCTGAGCGTCTACGTCGACTTCCGCACCGACGTCGTGGGCCGGCGCACGGCATACCGGCTGCGCCGCCGCGAGGAGCGGCTGCACCTGGTCGAGGGTCTGCTCATCGCGATCCTGGACATCGACGAGGTGATCCAGCTGATCCGCGGCAGCGACGACGCGGCCACCGCTCGCGAGCGGCTGATGTCGGTCTTCGACCTGTCCCAGCTGCAGGCGAGCTACATCCTGGACCTGCAGCTGCGACGGCTGACCAAGTTCTCCAGGATCGAGCTGGAGACCGAGCGCGACGAGCTGCGCGCTGAGATCGAGCGGTTGCGAGCGCTGCTGGCAGACCCGGCCCTGCTGCGGGCTCTGGTCTCCGACGAGCTGGCCCAGGTCGCCAAGGAGCACGGCACGCCCCGCCGCACGGTGTTGCTGGAGAGCTCCGGCCGCACGGCGACGACCGCCTCGGTGACCCCCATGGAGGTCGCCGACGACCCGTGCTGGGTGCTGGTGTCCTCGACCGGCCTGTTGGCCCGCACCTCGTCGGACGAGCCACTGGGCAGCGGCGACGACCGGCACAAGCACGACGTCGTCGTCTCCGCCGTGCGCACCACTACCCGAGCTGCCGTCGGGCTACTCACCTCCGGTGGCCGGGTGGTCCGCCTGTCCGCCATGGAGCTTCCGACGCTGCCGCCGACCAACGGGGCACCGTCACTGTCCGGCGGGGCACCCCTCGCGGCCTTCGTGGACCTGCCCGGCGGAGAGCAGCCGCTCGGCTTGTGCACGCTCACCAGCGAGGGGCCGGGGCTCGCGCTCGGGACGGCGCAGGGGGTGGTCAAGCGGGTCAACCCGGACGTGCCGGGCAACCGGGAGGCGTTCGAGGTCATGGCACTCAGGGACGGCGACCATGTGGTCGGTGCGCTCGAGCTGACCACGGGGGCCGAGGACCTGGTCTTCGTGACCAGCGACGCCCAGCTGCTGCGGTTCTCCGCCGAGGCGGTGCGCCCGCAGGGCCGGGCCGGCGGCGGCATGGCCGGCATCAAGCTCGACACCGGGGCCAGGGTGATCGGCTTCACCGCGGTCGAGCCGTCGGCGGACAACGTGGTGGTCACCGTCGCAGGCTCCTCCGGGTCGCTGCCCGGCACCGAGGCCGGGTCGGTCAAGGTCACGCCGTATGCGGAGTACCCGGCCAAGGGCCGGGCCACCAGCGGCGTGCGGTGCCACCGGTTCGTGCGCGGCGAGGACACCCTGCTGCTGGGCTGGGCGGGTGCCGCTCCCCCCCGGGCCGCTTCCGCCAACGGGGTCGCGCTCGACCTGCCCGAGGCCACCGGCAAGCGGGACGGCTCCGGCGCCCCGGCACCGGCCCCGATCGCCCGGGTGGCCACCGGCCGGCTCGGCTGAGGCCCACGCACTGCACGAGCACGCCGCCCCTAGCCGGGACGGCGTGCTCGTCGGTGCGTCAGGGGTGGGTCAGCGCCAGCGGCGCTTGGCCTCCAGGACGCCGAGGGCCTGCCGCTGCTGCTCACCCTGTTGGGCTGCCAGCACCAGCAGCACTCCCGTCACGGCCGGGATGGCCCACTGCAGCGCCCGGAGCTTCTTCTGGGCGCTCTGCAGCTCATCGCTGGCACCGAGGCTGGGCTCGGTAGCACCCGCGGAGCCCTCGTCCTGCAGCTTCGCGACCTTGCGACCCTGCATACCGGAGTATGCGGTGACACCTACTGCGGCGATGGTCAGCGCGGTCTTGACCTGGGTGTTGGTGGCCGAGTCGGGGTCGCGCTGCACCCGGGTCCGGTTGGTGGCGAGCAGGCCCACGCCACCGATGGCGTGCACCCCGATGGCCGCTGCCTGCACGGGTGCCCAGCGGGCCCAGCCCTTTGAGGACAGCCGGGTGCGCTCCTGCGGGTCGCGCGCCTGCGCGGCGGCACCGTTGAGGCCGACGGCGCCCATCAGCGAACCGCCGAACCAGGATGCGAGGCCCAGGTCGTGCATCGAGCGGACGGTGAGGTCAGACATGTAGATCCTTTGCTGTCTGTGGTGTGGGAAGGGGTCCGGCTCCGACATCAGTGACGGCCCGGCCTACTTGCATCGTAAGCGAGCGGCAGATGCTTGTCCTGATCGAACGATCGCACGTCAGCGGCGCAAGTGGGACAGCAACTCCAGCTCCGCCCGCGCGCCCTGCGCGACCAGGGCCAGATCGGTGGCCACCGTCACCATGGCAAAGCCCTGCTCCAGACGCCGGGCGGCCATGGCGCCGTCCGCGCAGTGGATCCCGGCGGTGACGCCGTACCGCGCGCACGCCTCGCGGATGCGCACCAGGGCCTCGGCGTGCTCGCCCATCTCGTGCTCGAAGGCGACGGGCAGGCCCAGTGCGAGGGAGAGGTCGGCCGGGCCGACGTAGATCGCATCCAGCCCCGGCGTCCCGACGATCTGCTCCACCTGCTCGAGCCCCGACCGGGTTTCGATCATCACGGCGACGAAGGCGTCACCGAGCACGCCCGCGTCCAGCGATCCGTATGCCGTGGCAGCACGGAACGGACCGTAGGAGCGGTGACCGTGCGGCGGATAGCGACAAGCAGCGACTGCGGCCGCCGCTTGCTCCGCCGTGTCCACGAGCGGCACGACGACGCCGAAGGCTCCGGCGTCGAGAACCTTGCCGATGACGGCCGGGTTGTGCCCGGGCACCCGCACGATCGGCGCAGCGCCCTGGCCCTGGACGACCGCGGCCAGCGTCGCGACGTCGCCGAGCTCCGCGGGGCCGTGCTGCAGGTCGATGCACACGTAGTGCGCACCGCATGCAGCCAGAGTCTCGAGAACCAGCGGGTCTCGGGACCAGGACCACACGCCGTGCAGGGAGTCACCGCGGGCACCGCGGGCGCGCAGCGGGTTGGTGAAGGGCATGGCACCAGATTAGAACCAACGTTGCCGGACGATCTCGATACCGCACCGAAACCTACGAGGCCGCTGACCTCGCTAGAGTCCACTCATGGCAGGCATCTTCGTCGGCGGGCAGTGGCGGCAGGCAGCCCAGGGCGGCACCCGCACGATCCGCTGCCCGGCCGACGGCACCGAGGTCGTCACCGTGCCGGAGTGCACCGAGCAGGACGCCCAGGCCGCGGTCGCGGCTGCACGGCGCGCGTTCGACACCGGACCCTGGCCGAGCACGCCCGCCCCCGAGCGGGCCGCGCTGCTGCGCCGGCTGGCTGACACGCTCGCGGCCGAGGCCGACGAGGTGGCCCGGCTGGAGTCCCTCGACACCGGCAAACGGATGGTCGAGAGCCAAACCGACATGGCCGACATCGAGGCGGTTTTTCGGCACTTCGCGGACCTGGCCGGGGCCGACGCCGGCCGGGTGGTGGACACCGGTATGCCGAGCGTCGCCAGCCGGGTCGTCCACGAGCCGGTCGGGGTCTGCGCGCTGATCACGCCGTGGAACTTCCCGCTGCTGCAGACCTCGTGGAAGGTCGCCCCGGCCCTGGCCGCCGGCAACACCTTCGTGCTCAAGCCCAGTGAGCTGACCCCCTCGACCAGCATCTGGCTGATGCAGGCCCTTGCCGACGTCGGCCTGCCCGACGGGGTCGCCAACCTCGTGCTCGGCACCGGCGCCAGCGTCGGCGCCCCACCGACCACCTCCCCCGACGTCGATCTGGTCTCCTTCACCGGTGGCCTGTCCACCGGCAAGCGGATCATGGCAGCCGCCGCCGACACGGTGAAGCGGGTCGCCCTGGAGCTCGGCGGCAAGAACCCCAACGTGATCTTCGCCGACGCCGACCTCGACGCCGCCATCGACAACGCACTGACCGCGATCTTCCTGGACTCCGGCCAGGTCTGCTCCGCGGGCGCCCGGCTGATCGTCGAGGAGTCGGTGCACGACCAGGTGGTCGACCAGATCGCGAAGGTGGCCGACGGCATACGGCTGGGCGGTCCGTTCAGCGACACCGCGCAGACCGGCCCGCTGATCAGCGAGGGGCACCGCGACAAGGTCGAGGCCTACGTCGCCGCCGCGCTCGAGGAGGGCGCCGTGCTCCGCGCGGGAGGCACCCGACCCGACGACACCGAACACCCCGAGCTCGCCGACGGGTTCTACTACCTTCCTACCGTGCTGGACGGGTGCGAGACCGGTATGCAGTGCGTCCAGGAGGAGTCGTTCGGCCCGGTGCTGACCGTGGAGACCTTCTCCGGCGCCGACCGGGACAAGGCCGAGGACGCCGCGGTGGCCCTGGCCAACGACACGATCTACGGCCTGGCCGGCGCGGTGTGGACCGAGAACGCCGGTCGCGCCGAGCGGGTCGCCGCGCGACTGCGGCACGGCACCATCTGGATCAACGACTACCACCCCTACGTGCCGCAGGCCGAGTGGGGCGGCTTCAAGCAGTCCGGCATCGGCCGCGAGCTCGGGCTGGCCGGGCTGGCGGAGTACCGCGAGACCAAACACGTCTGGCACAACACCCGGCCGGTCCGCACCGGCTGGTTCGACTAAGACCCGCGCACCGAAGGCAAGGAGCCCCCATGGCAGGCCGCACGAGCTACGACTACGTGATCGTCGGTGGGGGCTCGGCCGGGTGTGCCCTGGCCAACCGGCTGTCCAACGACGCGGGCACGAGCGTGCTGGTGCTGGAGGCCGGGCACAGCGACTTCCGGATGGACCCGTTCATCCACATGCCCGCGGCGCTGCCCTACCCGATCGGCAGCCGCTTCTACGACTGGCGCTACGCGTCCGAGCCCGAGCCGTTCATGGGCGGGCGCCGCGTCGTGCACGCCCGCGGCAAGGTGCTGGGCGGCTCCAGCAGCATCAACGGGACGATCTTCCAGCGCGGCAACCCGATGGACTACCAGGGCTGGGCGCAGGAGGAGGGGATGGCGGACTGGGACCACGCGCACTGCCTGCCCTACTTCAAGCGGATGGAGAGCTGTCTGGCCGGGGCCGATGACTGGCGCGGCGGGTCCGGTCCCCTCGTGCTGGAGCGCGGTCCGGCGACGACGCCGCTGTTCGGTGCCTTCTTCGAGGCGGTCCAGCAGGCCGGCTACCCGCTGACCGACGACGTCAACGGGTATCGCCAGGAGGGCTTCGCCAAGTTCGACCGCAACGTGCACCAGGGGCGCCGGCTCAGCGCCGCGCGGGCCTACCTGCATCCGGTCCGGAACCGCCCCAACCTCGACGTGCGCACGCTGGCCCAGGTGACCTCACTGCATACCCAGGGCACCCGGGTGACCGGAGTCGACTACGTCGTCGCCGGCCGCGCCCGGCGCAGCGCCGCCGCCGGTGAGGTGATCCTGTGCGGTGGGGCGTTCAACTCCCCACAGCTGCTGCAGCTGACCGGGATCGGCGATCCCGAGGAGCTGCGCGCCGCCGGCGTCGCCCCCGTGGTCGACCTGCCCGGCGTGGGGGCCAACCTGCAGGACCACCTCGAGGTCTACATCCAGCACGAGAGCACCCAGCCCGTCTCGATCGCCCCCTGGCTCAAGCACCGGCACAAGCCGCGGATCGGTGCCGAGTGGCTCTTCCTGCGCAGCGGGGTCGGCGCCTCCAACCACTTCGAGGCCGGCGGCTTCGTCCGCAGCAACGACGAGGTCAGCCGTCCCAACCTGATGTTCCACTTCCTGCCGATCGCCATCCGCTACGACGGGACCAAGCCCGCCAGTGAGCACGGCTACCAGGTGCACATCGGCCCGATGTTCTCCGACTGCAGGGGCTCGGTCAAGATCCGTTCGACCGACCCGTTGGAGCACCCGGCGATCCGGTTCAACTACCTGTCCACCGAGTCCGACCGGCAGGAGTGGATCGAGATGGTCCGCGCCGCGCGCACGATCCTGGAGCAACCGGCATTCGCCCCCTTCAGCGGTGGCGAGCTGTCCCCCGGACCCCAGGTCAGCACCGACGAGGAGATCGTCGACTGGGTCGCGCAGGATGCCGAGACCGCTCTGCACCCCTCGTGCAGCGCGAAGATGGGCACCGACCCGATGAGCGTGGTCGACCCCGCGACGATGCGGGTGCACGGGGTGCAGGGGCTGCGGGTCGTCGACGCCTCGGTCTTCCCGGTCGTGCCCAACGGCAACATCTACGCCCCCGTGATGATGGTCGCCGAACGTGCGGCCGACCTGATCGCCGGGCACACCCCGCTGCCGCCGGAGGACGTGCCGTTCTATCTGCACGGCAGGGGTATGCCGCTCTACCCACCGGGGGACCCGCGCAACGACGCGTGGAACGCCACCACCGACCCGCCCAGCGCAGCCGGGGCCCACCCTGCCCCAGAGCGCACCGCGCACCACGAGATCGGAGTCCCCCGATGAGCACCACCTCGCAGGCACCACCCACCGAGACACCCACGCCCGACACTCCGGTCTACCGGGTCAACAGAGTCGTCTTCACCGCCTCCGTGGTGGGGGTGCTGGTCGTGGCGATCTGGGCGATGGTCTCCGCCGACCAGGCCGTCTCGGTGATCGGCAGCGCGGTCGGCTGGACCACCACCTGGTTCGGCTGGTTCTACGTCGCGCTGTCCACGCTGGTGCTGATCTACGTGCTCTTCCTCGGCCTGTCCCGCTACGGCCACGTCAGGCTCGGCCCGGACCACTCCACCCCGGAGTTCTCGATGTTCTCCTGGGCCGCGATGCTGTTCGCGGCCGGCATCGGCACCGACCTGATGTTCTTCAGCGTCGCCGAGCCGGTGACGCAGTATCTCGCGCCACCGGTCGGCGAGGGCGGCACCGTCGAGGCCGCCCGGGACGCGACGGTGTGGACGCTGTTCCACTACGGCATCACCGGCTGGGCGATGTATGCCCTGATGGGCATCACCCTGGGCTACTTCGCCTACCGGTTGCACCGCCCGCTGGCCATCCGCTCCGCCCTGTACCCGATCTTCGGCAAGCGGATGGACGGCGGGCTGGGGCACGCCGTCGACACCGCGGCCGTGCTGGGCACCGTGTTCGGCGTGGCGACCAGCCTGGGCATCGGCGTGGTGCAGCTCAACTTCGGCCTGGAGCTGATGTTCGGGATCGAGGAGAGCATCGGAGCCCAGATCGGGCTGATCGTGCTGGCCGTGGTGATCGCCGCCATCTCGGCCACCACCGGGGTCGACAAGGGCATCCGCCTGCTGTCCCAGCTCAACGTGCTGCTCGCGATCGCGCTGGCCGGCTGGATCCTGGTGACCGGCAAGACGTCCTTCCTGCTCAACTCCCTGGTCATGAATATCGGCGACTTCGTCCGCTCCTTCCCGGGCATGACAATGGAGACCTTCGCCTACAGCGACGCCGCCGCATGGATGAGCGGCTGGACGCTGTTCTTCTGGGCCTGGTGGATCGCCTGGGCCTCGTTCGTGGGGCTGTTCCTGGCCCGCATCTCGCGGGGCCGCACCATCCGGCAGTTCGTGCTCGGCACGATGATCATCCCGTTCAGCTACATCGTGATGTGGGTCTCGATCTTCGGCAACAGCGCGATCGAGCAGATCCGCGCGGGCGACTCCGCGTTCGGCGAGCTGGCGATGAACGTGCCGCAGCAGGGCTTCTACACCCTGCTGCAGGCCTACCCCGGGGCGACATTCCTGATCGGGCTGTCCACCCTGGTCGGGCTGCTGTTCTACGTCACCTCGGCCGACTCCGGTGCTCTGGTCATGGCCAACCTGAGCTCGCACCTGCGCACCGTGCACGACGACGCCGGTGCACCGCTGCGGATCGTCTGGGCGGTCGTCACCGGCCTGCTGACCATCGCGATGCTGATCGTCGGCGGGGTGCCGGCGCTGCAGAACGCCACGGTCATCATGGGGCTTCCGTTCGCCTTCGTGATGTTCCTGATCATGCTCGGGTTGTGGAAGGCCCTCCAGCTCGAGGGCATGCGGGTCGACAGCAGCCGGCACGCACTGCCGATGATGCTCTCGGCCCGCGGCGGCGACGGCACGGACGCCCGGGCCTGGCGCGGCCGACTGTCCCGGGCACTGAGCTTCGTCGACGAGGAAGGGGCCGGTGAGTACCTCGACGAGGTGGTGGAGCCCGCACTGCGCGAGGTGGCGACCGAGCTCACCGAGCGGGGTGTGCAGGCTGAGGTGGTGCGCAACTCCCCCGGTGGGGACGCCGAGCCGGACAGTCCCCCGCCGAGCAATGTGGTGCTGCGGACCTCGACGGACGACCCACACCCGTTCCGCTACTGCGTGGAGATCGACTCGGCTCCGGTGCCGGCCTACGGCGGCCGGATGGCCCGCGACCGCGACACCTACGCCCGGCTGGAGGTGCACTCCAGCGACGGCAGCCTGGGCTACGACGTCATGGGCTACAGCCGTGGGCAGGTCATCCAGGACTGCCTGGACCAGTACGAACGGCACCTGGAGTTCCTGCGCCTGGAGCGCCTGTCGGGCCGGTGACCCCTGGCCCTGACCAGCCTCGACCTCGTATCCTGGGTGGACCGAGGCTCGGCCCCCGCCGTTGCCCGTGGCGCAGTGCCGATGGAGGTAGCAGATGGAGTGGTGGGCCTGGTTGATCGTGGTCCTGGTCGTCATCGGGATCCTGGTGCTGGTCGCTCTGGTGGTGCAGTCACGACGACGCCGCGGCGGGGTCATCATCGAGCAGCGTGGCAGCCGGCCACGCGGTGAGGGTGATTCCACTTGAGCCGGCTGATGCGGGCGAGCGAGACGACCGGGCGGCCAGTGGTCACGCTGGGCGGCGAGGACATCGCCCAGGTCAAGGACCTGGTGTTCTGGGCCGGCGGTGGCGAGGTCGGCGGCTTCACCCTGGCCGGCCGGGGCCTGTTCGCCGGGCCACTGCATACCGCGTTGCCCTGGTCCAACGTGCTGGCCCTCGGCAACGACGCCGTCATCGTGACCGACGACGAGGCGCTCACGCCCGTGGACACCGTGCTGCACGGATCCCACGGGGCGGGTGGCTCCGGTGGCGACGTGCTCGGATCCCAGGTGATCACCGACGAGGGGACCGAGCTGGGCACCGTGGTCGATGCGATCATCGAGGTCGACCGCGGCCGCACCGCGAGGTGCGACGTGATGGGCTATGAGATTCGCCCTGCACCGGCGCTGGGTCACCAGAGCGCCACCGTCCTGGTGCCGTTGCCGGACACCCTGTCCGCATCCGGGGAGTACCTCGTCGTGCCGGCCGGAGTCAGGGACTTCATCCGAGACGACCTGGCGGGCTTCGGCACCGCGGTCGAGGACTTCCGGGACCGGCTCGGGGGGCAGGAGCGATGAAGTTCTCCGAGGCCCAGGGCCGCACGGTGGTCAGCACCTCCACTGCCGAGACCGTGGGTCGGATCGACGGCTTCGTCGTGGAGCCCTCCGCCGGATCCGTGGTGGCCCTGGAGCTGGGCTCGGCCCGTTCCGGCGACACGCTCCCCTGGTCCTCGATCAAGTCGTTCGGGATCGACGCGGTCACGATCGAGTCCCCGGCCGCGGTCACCACGGCCGACGAGCAACTCGCCGCGCTGCGCGGCAAGGACCACTCCCTGATCGGCAAGCGGGTGCTGAGCACCGACGGCGACGAGTGCGGCCATGTCCTCGACGTGGACTTCGACCCCGGCACGGGGACCGTCGTGCGCCTGCTGCTCGGCGACGAGGGCCGCGATGTCGCCGGGGACCAGCTGGTCGGCGTGGGCTCGTATGCGGTCGTGGTCGAGCCCGAGTGAGCAGCTTCGTCTACGACGCCGTGCGCACCCCGTTCGGCCGTTACGGCAGGGGTCTGGCCGCCGTGCGGCCCGACGACCTGGCCGCGCACGTCCTGCGAGCCCTGCTGGACCGCATACCGGGCCTGGACCCGGCCCGGGTCGACGACGTCCTGCTGGGCAACGCCAACGGGGCCGGCGAGGACAACCGCAACGTCGCCCGTATGTCGTCGCTGCTGGCTGGACTGCCGACGTCCGTTCCGGGGGCCACGCTCAACCGGCTCTGCGGGTCCGGCATGGAGGCCGTGATCCAGGCCTCCAGGGCGATCGAGACCGGCGACGCGCAAGTCGTGATCGCCGGCGGGGTGGAGTCGATGAGCCGGGCACCGTGGGTGCTGCAGAAGCCCGATCGGCCCTACCCGGCCAGGCCCGAGACGCTGCACTCCACGACACTGGGGTGGCGGATGGTCAACCCGCGGATGCCGGCGCAGTGGACGATCCCACTCGGGGAGTCGGCCGAGAAGCTCGCCGACCTGCACGGCATACCGCGGGAGAGCCAGGACGCCTTCGCCGCACGCAGCCACCTCCTGGCCGACCGTGCCTGGACCCGGGGGGACTACGACGCCGAGGTGGTGCCCGTTCCGGGCACGCAGCTGACCCGCGACGAGGGCATCCGGCCCGCCAGCACGACCGCGTCCCTGGCGCGGCTGAAGCCCGTCTTCCGACCCGAGGGCGGCACCGTGACCGCCGGCAACTCCTCACCGCTCAACGACGGCGCGTCGGCGCTGCTCATCGCCTCCGAGGATGCGCGCCTGCGGGCTGAGCCCCTGGCGCGGATCATCTCGCGCGCAGTGGCGGGCAACGACCCCGACGTCTTCGGCGTCGCCCCCGTCGCGGCGGCCGACCGGGCGCTGGCCCGGGCCGGCAAGAGCTGGGCCGACGTCGACCTGGTCGAGCTCAACGAGGCGTTCGCCTCGCAAAGCCTGGCCTGCCTGCAGGGCTGGCCCGACCTGGACCCGGACAAGGTCAACGTGCACGGCGGCGCGATCGCGATCGGGCACCCGCTCGGGGCCTCCGGCGCTCGCATCGTCGGTCACCTCGCGCACGCCCTGCGGGCCCGGGGCGGTGGGGTCGGCGTGGCCGCCATCTGCATCGGTGTGGGTCAAGGACTGCCGCCCGTCCTCGAGGCCTAAGCTGCTACCCGCTCCGCTATCGGGTCCGCGGGGGCAGCCGGTGCAGCACGACCTCCTCGAGGCGGCCGTCGCGGATGGTCACCGTCTGGTACGTGCAGTGCGGCTGCCGGCGCCGATCCGTCGGGGAGCCCGGGTTGAGCAGCCGCAGACCCTCGTGCGTGCTGTCCCACGGGATGTGGCTGTGCCCGAAGACCAGCAGGTCCGGGTTCGGGGTATGCCGCGCGCATCCGGCTCTCGCGACGCCGGGCGTCTCCGGTTCCCGTGGCAGCCGAGCAAACGCGCGGTACGTCGCTGCAGCTCATCGAGCAGCTCGGGCACCACCCAGTCACCGGCGTGCAGGACGAGGTCGGCCCGCTCCACCTCTGCCCAGACCTGGTCGGGCAGCGCTCGCGCCCGGGTGGGCACGTGGGTGTCGGCGATCAGCAGCAGGTGAACGACACCGATTCTGCCGCACGGCCCGACGGCGCACGGGGCGAGCGGGCGGGAGATCAGCCGCGCCCGAGCCCCCGACTGAGTCGCATCGTGGCAGGTCAGGCACCCACGCGAGGTGATGTCAAACGCTCCCGCAAATATCTCATTTCGGTATCAAGTGTGCGTGCAGCCGTGATCGTCACAGGAAAGCGGTGTAACTTACTTCACACCCAAAGGGGTGACAGCCCTTCCACCGCGTCTCCAACAGCGAGGGAGCGATGAGCGACTTCTTTGTCTTCGTCCAAGAGAACTGGGCGGTGATCTCGGCCAACGGTTGGCAGCACATCTGGCTCGTGATCCAGTCCCTGTTCTTCGCCACCGTGGCCGGCGTCGTGTTGGCCGTCCTGGTCTACCGTTCGTCATCAGCCTCCGGCGCGGCCAACGCGCTCAGCGCCATCGGCTTGACCATCCCCTCTTTCGCCATGCTGGGCGTGCTCACCGGCGCCATCCCCGATGGCGTGCTCCTGTCGGTGCTCGCCTTGGTCTTCTACGGGATGCTGCCCATCCTGCGCAACGCCATCGTCGGGCTGCAGGGGGTCGACCAGACCCTGATCGAGTCGGCCAAGGGCATGGGGATGAACCGCTTCACCACCCTGCGCAAACTCGAGATCCCGATGGCCTGGCCGGTGATCATGACCGGCGTCCGGGTCTCCGGGCAGATGCTGATGGGCATCGCCGCGATCGCGGCCTACGTCCAGGGTCCGGGTCTGGGCAACTTCATCTTCTCCGGCATCTCCAGGACCGGTGGCGCCAACGCCATCGAGTCCGTCGTCCTCGGCACCGTCGCGATCATCCTGCTGGCCATCGTCCTCGACCTCGCGCTCACCATCTTCAAGCGGGTCACAACCTCAAGGGGCATCCGTGTCTGACACCACCATGACCGAGCAGAAGACCTCGACCGAGACACCGGGCAAGCATGCTCCGGACAGTGTGCACGGTGAGCAGATCGTGCTTCAGGACGTCACCAAGAAGTACGCCGGGACCGAACAGCCCGCGGTCGACAACGTCAACCTGACCATTCCGGCCGGTGAGATCGTGATGCTGGTCGGCCCTTCGGGCTGTGGCAAGACGACGACCATGAAGATGATCAACCGGCTGATCGAGCCCACCAGCGGCCGCATCCTGATCGGCGACGAGGACGTGACCGACAAGGACGCCGACGAGCTGCGCCGGCACATCGGATACGTGATCCAGGGCGCCGGGTTGTTCCCGCACTACACGGTCGGTGACAACATCGCCCTGATCCCCCGGTTGCTCAAGTGGGACAAGCAGCGTGTCGACGACCGGGTCGCCGAGCTGCTCGAGCTGGTCTCGCTGGACCCGAGCATCTACAAGGACCGCTACCCGCGTGAGCTGTCCGGCGGTCAGCAGCAGCGGGTCGGCGTGGCCCGAGCTCTCGCAGCCGACCCGCCGGTGCTGCTGATGGACGAGCCGTTCGGCGCCGTCGACCCGATCACCCGACAGCGGCTGCAGGACGAGCTGCTGCGCCTGCAGGTCGAGCTGCGCAAGACCATCGTCTTCGTCACGCACGACTTCGACGAGGCGGTCAAGCTCGGCGACCGCATAGCCATCCTCAACATCGGATCCGAGATCGTCCAGTACGACACTCCCGAGCAGATCCTGACCAACCCGGCAAGTGACTTCGTCCGCAGCTTCGTGGGTGCCGGCGCAGCCTTGAAGCAGCTGACCCTCACCCGGGTGCGCGACGTCGAGCTGCACGAGGCTGCCTGGATCAAGCCTGGGGACGACGCGGACGACGTGGTCACCAAGGCCCGCGACCTCGGTCGCAAGCACGTGCTTGCGCTCGACCACAAGGATCGGCCGCAGCGTTGGATCCCCGTGGACCAGGTCCAGAGCACGGACGTGGACAAGGTCGAGCGCGACCACGACGTCGAGGTGCTCAGCCTGACCTCCACCCTCAACGACGCCCTGGACCTGATGCTCACGGCGAGCCACGGCGTCGTCGTGGTCACCGGGGCCAAGAACAAGTACGAAGGGGTGCTGCGCGTCGAGACCATCATGCAGGCGATGGAGGAGATCCAAGCCGGCAAGATCCGGGCCTCGGAGGTCACCTTGGAGGACGTCGAGGAGGACACTCGATGAGCGCGCAGACCGACACCCGCCAGAAGGGCGGCGAGCACGAGCTCGACATGGAGGGCGACGTCGAGGCCCAGCAGCGCCCCGAGGAGAAGACGCCGCTGATCCAGTGGGTCGCCCAGCCCGCCCTGTGCCTGATCGCAGTCATCGGGTGCCTGATCTATGTGCGCACCGCCGAGCTGACCGAGTCCGAGCGGGTCCAGCTCAGCGCGGGACCGCTGACGACGCTGTTTCGCGAGCACATGACGGTCGCCCTCAGCGCCACGCTGATCGTGGTGCTGGTCGCCGTGCCCCTCGGGATCGCGCTGACCCGGGGACCGTTGCGCCGGTTCGCGGTGCCGATCATGACCGTGGCCGGCTTCGGCCAGGCCGCGCCGGCGATCGGTCTCATCGGCATCTCGGCGGCGATCTTCGGCCTCGGCGTGCAGGCCTCCATCATCGCCCTGGTCGTCTACGGCGTGCTGCCGATCGTGGCCAACACCGTCGCCGGGCTGCAGGGGGTCGACCCCAAGCTGGTGGAGGCCAGCAGGGGCATGGGCATGTCCAGCATGTCCACCCTGCTGAAGGTGGAGCTCCCGCTGGCCCTGCCGGTCATCGTCGCCGGCATCCGCATCGCGCTGGTGCTCATCGTGGGCACCACCACCCTGGTGGCGTTCATCGGTGGAGGCGGCCTGGGCGCCCCCATCACCACCGGCATCACCCTCGCCCAGACGTCCGTCCTGGTCGTAGGGGCCATCCTGGTCGCGGCACTCGCCCTGTTCGTCGACTGGCTCGCCCGACTGGTCGAGCTGGTCGCAGCACCGAAAGGACTCCGATGAATCCGCATACACACAGCACGTCCCCCACGAGCGGCCGACCGGGCCGCGCACTCACCGGACTGCTCGCCCTGTCTGCCGTGGCAGTGCTCGCGAGCGGCTGTGGACTGCGGTCGGCCAACGGAGCCGTGCTGCAGGCCGAGCCGGGCGCGATCCAGCACTACGAGTCGCTCGAGGGCGTCGAGATCACGGTCGCGGGCAAGAACTTCACCGAGCAGCTGATCCTGGGCAACCTGCTGGCCACGGTCCTCAGCACTGCCGGCGCCGACGTCACCAACCAGAGCAACACCCCGGGCAGCAACGGCGTCCGGGAGGGCCTGCTCAACGGCAACATCGACATCTCCTATGAATACACCGGCACCGGCTGGCTGAGCTACCTCGGCCACGAGAAGCCGATCCCCGGTGAGCAGGCCCAGTTCGAGGCGGTCCGTGACGAGGACCTGGAGAACGGACTGACCTGGCTGCCCCCGGCGCCGATGAACAACACCTACGCCTTCGCCATCCGGGAGGACAAGGCCAAGGAGCTCGGCATCACCAAGCTGTCCGAGCTGGCGAGCCTGCCCAAGGAGGAGGTGACGTTCTGCGTCGAGAGCGAGTTCGCCAGCCGCAACGACGGCTTCCCCAACATGCTGAAGACCTACGACCTGACCGACGCCGACATTGGCGAGGTGACCACCCTGGACACCGGTGTGATCTATCAGGCCACGGCCGACGGGGACTGCAACTTCGGTGAGGTGTTCACGACCGACGGGCGCATCCTGGCCCTTGACCTGCGGGTGCTCGAGGACGACAAGGACTACTTCCCGCTCTACAACGTCACCCCGGTCGTGCAGACCGACCTGATCGAGGCGCACCCCGAGATCGCAGAGATCTTCGGCAAGATCAACCCCAAGATCACCAACGAGGCCATGCTGGAGCTCAACGCCAAGGTCGACGTCGACGGGATGGACTCGGCCGTCGTGGCCAAGGAGTGGCTGGTCTCGGAGGGCCTGCTCAACGAGTGAGCCTCACGTGCCGCGCAGCCGGACCAGCCGGGTCCGCAGCTGCGGCACCCGTCCCTCGTTGCCGTGCAGCTCGAGATACCGCTCGGCGAAGACGGCCAGCAGCGCGTCGTCCAGCCGGCGCACTGCACCCGGTGGGTAGCGATAGCCCATCCGCTCGCTGATGGCGGCGCTGTCGACGGAGCCGAGCAGGCGACCCAGCTCGTCGAGCGAGGTGATGCCGAGCTCCAGCAGCAGCCCCGAGACCCAGGCGTAGTGCTCGGTGCGGGACCAGCCGGCGTCGGCGAAGCGACCGGACAGGAACGACGCAAGGTCCTGGGCGCTGATCCGCGGGTCGGCGTCGGCCTCCGGGCGCTGCCCGGTCATGCTGGCCTGGAGCCGGTCCCGGATGGTGGAGAACTCCCGGTCGGCCAGCTCCAACAGCCCGGCCGCCAGGGTGAACCGGCGGTCCAGGTCGGGAGCCTGCTCGGCCGGGATCGTCCCCTTGTAGCGGATGTCGTGCTCGAACTCGGCCCAGGCGTGCTGCAGCACGGTACGCACCTGCACCGATGCGGTGTGCTCGCGCAGGTCGGCGTGCTCTCCCGCCTCCTGCCGGGCGGGGTCAAGGGAGACAAGGACGTGCCGGCTGGCGTAGCCGAACCTCCCCTCCTGCGCGGTCTCCTGTCCCATGTCGCGGTCGTCGAGCACGCGCAGCTGGTCGGCCAGCAGGTCGGCGACCGCCGCGACGTCGCTGTGCACGTAGGTGATCACGCGCACCCCGATCTGGTCGGTGATCTCGCGCATCGGGTCGGCGAAGGCGAGCCTCCCGTCCACCCTCCGGTTGGCCTTGCCGGCAAACGAGGCCACGCTCTTGGTCCGCCCGGTCACGCTCAGGTAGTTGATGCCCGCCTCGTCCAGCAGCGTCGTCACCAGCTCGACGTATGCCGTCGTGGCGGCGATGACCGCCGGGTGGAGGGCGGCGTAGGCCTGCACGGCCGAGTGCACCAGGTCGGGCCCGACATCCCCCGTGCCCGGGGCCGGTGCCGCCGTGACCGGGGGCTGCTTCGGCGCCCGAGGGTCCGGCCGTTGGTCCTCGGGCAGGGTGGGGGTCACGATGTAGCCGGTGGCGAAGTCCCCGTAGGTCGTGACGCGCGCCGGGTGCTGGTCGGCATACCGGGCGAGGTAGGCGCACAGCACGGCGTCCACCGGGTCCTCGACCTTGCGCAGGTCGCTCTTGCGCTGCGCGGTCTCGACGCGCCGGCGCAGCTCGCACCAGTCGGGGTGGTCGCGCACCTGCAGGGGGGTCGGCGCATCCGCGAGCCCCTCGATCCGGCGCATCAGCTCCAGCAGCGCCTCGCGCAGCGCGGCAAGCGTGCGCCCCGGCTTCTGCTTGTACTTCAGCGTCCGGCCCAGCCCGAACAGCGCCACGGTCGCCGGGTGGGGATAGACCTCGATCGCCCGGCGCTCCCGACCGGACCGCGGATCCATGTCCAGGTGCATCGCCCGGGCCAGCCGCGCCCCGCGGGGGACCCCGGCGAACTCGGGCTTGCCGGTGTTGGCCGGGTGCGCTCCGGCGTCGAACCGGGCGAAGTCCCGGTTGAGCGCCGCCTCCCCCGGGCGGGTGCCGGTCGGGTTGACCACGATCAGCGGGGCGTCGATCGCGACCAGGCACGGACCCTGCGTGTAGGTCGTCAGGGCGCCGGTGATCGTCTCGTCCGTGGTCTGCGCGGACACGTGCAGCAAGCGGCCGTCGGGGTCCACGACCGCCACCCCGGTCGGTCGCTTCTCACCCCAGGCCAGGTCGACGCCGACGTAGTGCATGGGGACACTCTGCCTCAGCCGGGCGTGTTCGTGGTCGTGTTGGTCGCCCCTGTCACTCATGATGGGGTGGAAGATCGGCATACCCCCTGGGTCGAAGCCGTCCGAACCGCTGTCGATGGGATGACACATGCTGGGCAGGACTCGTGCACGCCGCATCGCCGCACGCTGGGACCGGTGGTCGGCGACATCGATCGCCACCACCTTGAGCGTCGTGCTCCTGCTGACCGCGACGGGATGCAGTACCGACTCGAACGACCCCGACCAGGCGGGTGGCTCGGCGCGCGACCAGGACTCCGGCGGCGACCAGGACTCCGGCGGCGACGAGGACTCCGACGCGCCGGCACCGCTGGTCCCCGAGCTCAACGACGCAGGCCCGCCGGTGGCCGTGGTGGACGCCGTCGAGCCTGGGGCGGTGTCCGTGGGCGTGAGCCGGCAGCTGTTCCGGACGTCGCCGGTCGTCGTCGTCGCGCAGGCGGGCGACCAGGCGGGAGTGCGCGACGGAGCCGAGCAGGCCGCGGGGCTCGGGGTGCCCTTGCTGCTGCTCGACGCAGCTCCGGCCGCCGCCGGGGACGGCGCGAGCGCCACGTCAGCGCCGAGTGACGACGCCTCCAGCACGGCGCCTCCCGACGGGGCGGCCAGCACGGCCTCGGCGACGGTCGACGCGACGGCTCAGCGAGCAGAGATCGCCCGGCTGGGCGCCGAGAGCGTGCTGGCGATGGGACCGCAGACCGGAAGCGCGCTGGGTGAGCTGGCCGACGTCGAGGTCGTGACCGCGGCTGACGACCTGCCGGAGGTCTCCCCTGCCCCCGCTGCCGCCGGTCTCGCGGTGCTCCTACGCAGGGGCACTCCCGCCCCCGCCGTGGCGTCCGCGACCGCCTCGGCACAGGCCGTCGGCGCCGAGATCATCCAGGTCGCGACGCAGGACCTGCGCGCCGACCCCGCTGCGATCGAGGCCCTGTCCGGCAAGCCCCCGGCCCGGGTGCTTGCCGTCGGACCGGGCTTCGCCCCGGTGGACCGGCTCAGCGGACGGCTGGAGGTCGCCGCCACGGGCACGCTGTTGCCCGAAGGGGGCCAGGTTCTGTTCCCGGGCCGTCGGCTGGTGGCGCTCTACGGCCATCCCGGGACCCCGGGGCTGGGGGTCCTCGGGGAGCAGGATCTGGAGGCCAGCATCGAGCGAGCGCAGGAGATCGCCTCGGACTACGACTCGCTCAGCTCCGAGCCCGTGGTGCCGGCGTTCGAGATCATCGCGACGGTCGCCCAGGCCTCCGCCGGCGCGGACGGTGACTACTCCTTCGAGGAGAGCGTCGAGGAGCTGCGCCCCTGGGTGGAGCGGGCCGGCGAGGAAGGCGTCTACGTCGTCCTGGACCTGCAGCCCGGCCGGGCCAACTTCCTGGACCAGGCCAAGATCTACGAGGACCTGCTGCGGATGCCGCACGTGGGCCTGGCGCTGGACCCGGAGTGGCGGCTGACCTCCACCCAGCGCCCGCTGGGCCAGATCGGCAGGGTCGAAGCCGAGGAGGTCAACTCGGTCATCGACTGGCTGGCCGACCTCACCGCGCAGGAGAAGCTGCCGCAGAAGCTGCTCGTGCTGCACCAGTTCCGGCTCTCGATGCTGCAGGACACCGACGAGATCGAGCTGGGCCGGGACCAGGTGCAGGTCCTGATCCACATGGACGGGCAGGGCGCGCCGCACCTCAAGGACGACACCTGGCAGGCGGTCACCGGGGCCGCTCCCGCCGGGGTGCCCTTCGGGTGGAAGAACTTCTACGACGAGGACGCACCCATGCTGACGCCGGAGCAGACGATGACCAGGGAGCCGACGCCCCTGATGATCTCCTACCAGTAAGGGTCGCCCTCAACCAAGAACCATGCCGTAGGCCCGCTCGGCCTCGATCGTGAGGACCAGCCGCTGCTCCAAGACCTGGACCTCGCGGAACTTCGCCCAGTGGTCGTGCTCGCCGGCCAGGTGCCGGTAGAGCGCGACCAGGTCGTCGGCCGCCGCGTCGTGCGGGTCGCGGGCGGCGGCACCGACCCGTGCGGTGCCCTCGAGCACCGTGTAGCTCCAGAAGTCGTCACTGTTGACGTGCAGCCCTACCCGGGGGTCGCGGACCGCGTTGCGGGTCTTGGCCCGGTCGGCCGTCACCGAGACCCGTGCCTGCCCGGTGGACGGGTCGAAGTGGTAGAGCACGTTGGACGTCTGCGGGCGGCCGTCTCGCTTGAGCGTGATCAGCACACCCTTGCGGCGCTCGGCCAAGAAGTCGAGGTACTTGCCGGGGATCTGCGCTGCACTCATGAGGGTGCAACACCGTGCCGGCTCCCCCGCTTCCGGACGGCCGCCAAACCGACCGGCAGCTACTCGACCGGGTCGATGAACGCTGCGGTGTCGTAGTAGGTCGCGAACCGGCTGACCGCGTCGCCCTCGAAGGTGAGCAGCGATACTCCCGCGTAGTCGATGTCCCGCCCCGCCGCGAGCTGCCCGGTGGAGTGCCACTCCAGCACTGCTTCATCCCCTTGCTCCACGATCCGGTCGAAGGTCGTCTCGATCTGCTCGAACTCCGCCAGGTACTGCTGCCAGAAGGTGGACGCGTCTGCGGAGACGCCCGGGCCGTGCTTGCGCTCCGGTCGCCTGAGCTCGGCACCGTCGGCAAACTGGGCGAGCAGGTCCTCCTGGTCACCTGACTCCAGGGATTGGAGGGCGTCGGCGAAGCGTTGGCTACGGTCGGTGCCGGACACAGGACTCCTTGGATGGATCATCGAGATATTTCGATAATCACACTATCTCGGCAAGGATGGTCCTGCAGCCGCAGCGACGATCAGCGCGCTGATGATGTCTCGGTGTTGCGCTCGCGCGCGGTGCGCCCACTCAGCGCCACACCCACTATTGCGAGGAGCGCCCCGAAGCCTTCGGCAACCGCGCTGACGGCCTTCTCGGCATACCATATCGGCTCGTACATCGACGGGATCGGACCGATCGAGGGCACCTCGACATACCGGTAGAGCAGCACCGCGAAGAACGCCGACAGCAGCACGAGTGCTGCGACTGCGTAGGCGAGCCGGCTCGGCCGGACCAGCAGGTAGATCCCGATCAGGATGGCAGCCACCGCCTGGACGCGGAACAGGTTGCCACCGCCGATGCCGCCGGGCGCGGCCAGCTGGTAGTTGGACGCCAGCCGCAGGTGGACCACGGCGTCGATGGTCAGCGCGGCCGCCACGGCCAACCGCACCGGGAGCTCGAGCGCCCTCATCCGATGACCAGCGTGCTCGTCATGTTGGGGTGCGGCGTGCAGTGGAAGGGGAACTCCCCGGCCTCGTCGGGCACGGTGAAGGTGACCTCCTCACCCGGACCGACGGGGACGTCGAAGATGCCCTCCTCGTCGGAGGTGACGGTGTGTCCGACGCCGTCCTGGTTGACCACGGTGATCTCAGCCCCTGGGGCAATGGTCTCGGGCACCTCGAAGGTGAAGTCGACGATCGTGATGACCATCTCCGCCGCCGCGGCCTCGGTGTCATCGGTGGCCGTCTCGGAGGACTCCGACTCGGACTCGGACTCGGACTCGGCGGCCTCGGGCGACTCGGACTCGGCGGCCTCGGGCGACTCGGACTCGCTGGCTGACTCTGACGCGCTGGCCGATGGCTCGGACTCGGCAGAGGTCGCGGCAGGCTCGGCAGGCTCCGCGGCGGAATCCTCCTGCGCCTCGCCCCCGCAGCCGGCGACGAGGAGCACGGCGGCCAGGACAGCAGCCGGACCGCGCATGCGCAGAGCGGGTGTCGACCGAGCGAAGCGGGAGCGATGGGTCAGGTTCATGCCTAGTAGTACGTCGGCACGGCCCATCGGGATTGCAGGAGGCTCACAGGTCGGCCGAGGACCACACCGCGCCGGACTCGCCGATCAGCTGCACGCCCTGCACGCCCGGGTCGGGCGAGGGCACCACCCAGCTGTTCGCTCGCTGCGGGTCCAGCTCCCACTCACCGACGTCCCGGGTGCTCCCGTCGCTCAGCACGAGGCGGCACAGATAGCGGTTGCCCGCCGGTCCGTCACTGACCTCGACCACGAGCACCGGCGTGCCCCGATCCAGGCTGCGGGAGACGCTGCCCACGTCGACACCGGCGGGGGTGGTGAGCGCGGCGGCTCCGGTCGCGACGACCACCTGGTCGCTCCGGGGCGGCTCGTCCCCGGTGAGCCTGAGGGTGAGCCCGACGCCGGCCAACAGCCCGATCACCGCCGCGGCAACAGCCGGTAGCGCGGCCCGCCACCGCAGCCTCCTGCGGCCGGGCGAGGACGACCCCGTATACAGAGCGCCGAGGACCCTGTCCTCGAAGCCGGCGGGCGGGGCGAGCCGGGGCACAGCAGCCAGGGTCTGCTCGATCGCCGTGGCCAGCTCGTCGTAGTCCTTGCGGCACGGGGGGCAGGCGGCCAGGTGCACGGTGAGCTCGTCCCGGTCCGGCCCAGTGACCTCGCCCAGGGCCAGCTGCAGGATCCGGTCCTCCTCAGGATGCGACTGGGGCTCAGTCATGCTCGACCTCCACGGCCTGCCGCATCCGGCGCAGGCCGGCGCGGATCCGGGTCTTGGCGGTCCCCAGCGGAATCCCCTCGCGCTCTCCCACCTGCGCCGCGGTGCATCCACCGAGCACAGCCAGCACCACCGCGCGGGCCTGTTCGGGGGCGATCGTGTGCAGCCGACGGACCGCGTGCTCGGTCTCCAGGCGGTGCAGGGCGTGCTCCTCCAGATCGGGCGACCGCATCGTCTCGCTGAGCAGGTGGCCCAGCAGCTCGTCATCAGTCGGCGTGCTCCGCCGGGCGCGCACGGCGTCGATGGCCGTGTTGCGGGTGATCACCAGCAGCCAGGTCAGCACCGAGGCGCGGCGGACGTCATAGCAGCCGGCCGCCCGCCAGGCCCGCACGAACACCTCCTGGCTGACGTCCTCGGCCATACCGGAGTCCCGCGTGATGGCCACCGCCATACCGTAGACGGCACCCTGGAACCGTCGCACGAATGCCGCAGAGACGTCCGGGTCGTCGAGTCCCAGCCCAGCCAGCAGGGCGGCGTCCTGCGCCCGGTCAGCTCGCGACACGACAACCATGTCCATCAGTACGGTTCAGGGTCGGCGTTGGATTGTGCGACCCGGATCGAGCACCCCGACTGCTACGGCACGTCATAGGCCTTCGGTGGGGTGACCGATCGTCGTCGAGAGGGACCAGCCATGTCTGTGACCTCAGCCGGGCCAACGCAGTCACTGCTGTCCCCTCCCTCCGAGGCCGTGGTCCGCGCCACGGCCGGTGTCGTCGCCGAGCACGCAGAACAGGCCACCGGGGAGCAGAGCAAGGCCCTGGCCGCCTCCGTGCTCGCCTACGCCGTCCAGCTGATCGACCCCGCGTCGTCCGGCGCCTCGACGCGGCACACGACATCATCTCCTTGGTGCTGGAGCCGGCTTCCTCCGGCACCCGGTTGCAGATCGACGACTTCACGACCTACACATGGTACGAGGACGTCGAGGGCGCGCTGGAGCACGCACGGGAGGGGTGGATGGACCTCGGCCAGGTGCCGCTGCCCGAGGGAGTGCAGGCCAACACCAGCGGACCGCTGCCCTTCATGCGCCTGGTGCGCTCCAGCCTGCTGCAGCGCGGCGTCCCGGCCGACCGGATCCGCTACGAGGTCTTCGGCCCCGACCTGTGGGCGGACCAACCGCCGGCCTGACCGATCAGCCAGGCGAGGGCATACCGAGCGCGCGCAGCTGCAGCTGCAGGGCGAGCCGGACCTCCGGGTCGGCGAGGGCCAGCTCGACCAGCTCGGCCATCCGCTGCATCCGGTAGCGCACGGTGTTGGGGTGGACGTGGAGGGCCCGGGCGTCCATACCCGGCTCGCCCGGGTGGTCCAGCCAGGCGGCCAGCGTCTGCAGGTATGCCGTGCCGGTGCGCTCGTCGTGCTCGCGCAACCCGGCCAGCGGCCCCAGCACCGGCTGCGCACCCAGTCCGTGCACCGCGCAGGGCAGTGTCGACGACTTCGACGCGGTGGTGCTCGCCACCGGCGCCTGGTTGGGGCGGCTGGCCCGGCCGTTCGGCCTCCGGCGACTGGTGCAGGCGGGCCGCGGCTACAGCTTCACCGTCAACGTGGATCGAGTGCCCAGCGGACCGGTCTACCTGCCCGCGGCACGGGTCGCCTGCACACCACTCGGGGACGGCCTGCGCGTGGCCGGGATGATGGAGTTCGCCCGCCCCGAGGCCGGTCTGGACTCCCGGCGGATCGCGGCTGACGCCGACGCGGCTCGCCCGCTGCTCGCGGGTGCCGACCTGGACTCGCGACGCGAGGAGTGGGTCGGCTCCCGCCCGGTCACCACGGACGGCCTGCCGCTGATCGGCGCCACCCGCTCGCCGCGGGTGTTCGCTGCGGGCGGTCACGGCATATGGGGCATCACCCTGGGGCCCGCGACCGGGCGACTGCTGGCCGAGGCGATGACCACCGGGCAGTCGCCCAGCGCCCTGCGTCCCTTCGACCCGCTGCGCTGATCCGAGCGCTCCACTCGACCGGCTCGGTGTGCAGCCGTCACACCGCGACCGCAGACTGGACCTATGCGGATCGGCAATACAGAGGTGCGGGTGCTGGGCAGAGCACCCGGATGCCTGATGATGATCCTGGTCTCGCTCATGCTGTCCATCGCGCTGACCGTGCTGCTCAACGTCGTGCTGCGCTGAGCGCCGCGAGGCAGCGGTCCTTCCCAGCCGGGTGATCAAATGCCTCGTCGTGCGGCGGTTGAGGCGTCACCGGGCGTCGGCGCTCAGGCGGCGGGACCTCGCTCGCGGACCCCCGCGACGTGGGCCATCGCCTCGCGCAGCTCGGACAGCCACTCGTCCTCGTGCTGCTCCACCAGGCGCACGCACCACGCCAGGGCCTCGGAGCGCGATCGGGCGACGCCGGACTCGATCAAGGTGTCCAGCACCCTGCGCTGCGGCCGCCTCAGCCGGGTCATCACCGGGGCGGCGAGGTGGGTGAACAGCGCGCGGTGCTCGCCCAGGACGACGCCCCAGGAGATCTTGCGGCCGAACCGCCGCTCCGCCTCCCGGGCGATCGTCATCCTGGCGTCCCGGGTCTCCTCCCGGAAGGCGGTGGCGCGGCCGGCTCGGGTGGCTCGGCCTCGGCGTCACCGGTGCCGTCGGCGAGCTCGATGTCGGGCAGGACGAGGACGACGGTGATCTCGTCGCGATCGATGGCGATGTTCTGGTCGCGTCTAGCGTGTTCGTATGGAGTTGATCAGGCGGGATCCGAGCAGGCGGGATGGCCGGAGTCGTGCGCACGACGTTCACCAACCCGGTGTTCAAGTTCGGCGCGATCGCCCTGGTCGTGGCCGCGATCACCATCGGCACGGCAGCTTTCGAGGGTGGCAACCTGATCGGCGTCTCGCTGGCCCTCGACGCCGTCTTCGGGGCAGCACCGCGGTGTGGGCCGCCATCGTGGCCGTGCTGGCAGCCGGGCTGCTGGCCACCGGCAGCTATCGCGTCGTCGAGCGGGTGCTGGTCTGGCTGGTGGTCTCCATGGGGATCGTCTTCCTGGTGACCGCCGCCATGGTCACGCCCGACCTGGGCGATCTGTTCGCCGGGTTCATCCCCCGCGCCCCGTCCGGGTCCGTCCTGACGATCATGGCGCTCATCGGTACGACCGTAGTGCCATACAACCTGTTTTTGCACGCCCGCTCGGTGCAGGACAAGTGGTCCGAGGACGTGCCCACCGATCAGGCGGTCAAGGAGGCCAGGCTGGACACACGCCTGTCGATCGGCCTCGGCGGCCTGGCCATCCTGGCCATCCTGACCACGGCAGCAGCCGCGCTGTTCGGGACCGGCCGGGGGTCGAGAGCGCCGCCGACATGGCGACCCAGCTCGAGCCGCTGCTCGGCCCGGCGGCCAAGTACTTCTTCGCCTTCGGACTCCTGGCGGCGGGCGTCACCAGCTCGATCACCGCGCCGCTGGCCGCCGCCTACGCGACCGCCGGCGCCTTCGGCTGGCGCCGCGACCTCTCCGACCCCAAGTTCAAGGCCATCTGGGGTGTCATCGTGCTCGTCGGGGTGACCTTCGCGATCATCGGCTCCAGCCCCACCGAGCTGATCGTCTTCGCGCAGGCCGCCAACGGGCTGATCCTGCCGATCATCGCGGTCTTCCTGCTGGTCGTGATGAACCGCAGCGTCCTGCTGGGCAAGCACGTCAACAGCACCGGCGCCAACGTCGTCGGCGGTCTGGTCGCCCTGGTCGCGATCGGTCTCGGAGTCCGCTCGCTGCTGATCGCCTTCGGCATTATCTGACCCCGGTGCCGGGTCACCGGTCCCGAGGACGGCTGCTCAGGGGTAGTCCGAGCGAGGCGGCGGCACTCCCAACGTGTCCAGTGCGAGTGCCAGCGCATGACGAAGGGCCGCGATCTCGCGGTCGGACTCCTCCCCCTCGCCGCGCTCGGCAGCCTCGGCAGCTCGCTCGGCGGCCTGTTGCACCGCACGCATCCCCTGCTCGACGTCGGGCGGGCGCCCGCGGGCAGAACTCTGCGACGTGCTGTCGGTCATGACCTCACCTCCGTGCTGGTCCGAGGAATCTCGAGTATGACGTCACGGCAGGAGCCGCTCCACCGCAACGGCTTCCGGCGACCGCTCCGGGGCCGGCATGCTGCATGACAGGCTGGACGCATGACACAGCGCGAGCAGCCCTGGGCGGACGAGGCCAGGATGAGCGGTCGGGTGGTGCTGTTGACCCGCAACCCGATCTCACAGGCCATCACCTCGATCGCGCGGACGACCGGCCGCCAGGTGGTGCTCATCGAGGCCGATGTGGACGGTCGCGGACTCACCGAGATCACGGACCTGCCCCTTGGCGCCGGGGATGCCGTCGTGATCTGTGATCACGACGCTCCCGACGCCCTGCCGGTCCTGCGGTTCGCGCTCGCCTCCAAGGCGGCCTACGTGGCGATGCTGGCCAGTCGAGGACGCGCCGAGGGACTGCTGGCGCAATTGGCGGCGCAGGCCGTCCCCGGTCTGGCCAAACTGCACGTCCCGGCCGGGCTCAACACAGGTGGCAGTGCGCCGGGCGAGATCGCGCTGTCGGTCGTCGCCGAAATCGTGGCCGACGGCCACGGCCGGGACGGCAGACCGTTGCGCGTCGACCGGTGACGCCCGCCTGACGCCGAGCCTCGCCCCCTCGCCCCGGAGCCGATAGCGTCGGTATCCCACCGGTGACAAGGAGGCCATCGTGCCGCACGACGTCGAGCTGATCGCGTATGCCGACCGCCTGGGCGGTGACCTCCGCACGCTGCAGCAGGTGCTGGACGGTCCGCTGGAGGGTCTGTTCAACGGCGTGCACCTGCTGCCGTTCTTCCGCCCCTACGACGGGGCCGACGCGGGCTTCGACCCGCAGGACCATACCGAGGTCGACGAGAGACTCGGCTCTTGGGACGACGTGGCGGCCATCGGAGAAACCCACGACGTCATGGTCGATGTCATCGTCAACCACGTCTCCTCCTCGTCCGTGCAGTTCCAGGACTGGCTGGACAAGGGCGAGGACTCGGCATACGCCGGCATGTTCTTGACCTATGACGGCGCGTTCCCGGACGGCGCGACCGAGGAGCAGCTGATGCTGCTCTACCGCCCCCGTCCCGGCCTGCCGTTCACCCCCTACACGCGCGAGAACGGCACCAAGCGGCTGATCTGGACGACCTTCACCGGCGAGCAGATCGACCTCGACGTGCGCCAGCAGGTGACCCGCGACTACCTGCTGCGGGTGGTCGAGGCGCTGGCGCAGGCGAAGGTCAGCCGGGTGCGGCTCGACGCGGTCGGGTATGCGGTGAAGACACCGGGGCTGACCTCGTTCATGACCCCCGAGACGTTCGACTTCATCGACGAGATCAGCGCCTGGTGTCACGAGCGGGAGCTGACCGTGCTGGTCGAGGTGCACTCCTACTACCAGCGGCAGGTCGAGATCGCGGCGCAGGTCGACTACGTCTACGACTTCGCGCTCCCGCCGCTGATCCTGCACGCGCTGCACGAGGCCGACGCCGACCCGCTGCTGGCCTGGCTGGACGTGCGCCCCACCAACTCCATCACGGTGCTGGACACCCACGACGGCATCGGGGTGATCGACGTCGGCGCCGACGGCAACGACCCGTCCCGGGAGGGGCTGCTCACCCCGGAGCAGATCGACGCGCTGGTCGACTCGATCCACGAGGCCAGCGGCGGCACCTCCAAGGACGCCACCGGCGCCGCGGCCTCCAACGTCGACCTCTACCAGGTCAACTGCACCTTCTACGACGCCCTGGGAGCCGACGACGACCGCTATCTGCTGGCGCGTGCCCTGCAGTTCTGGACCCCGGGCATCCCGCAGGTCTACTACGTCGGGCTGCTCGCCGGCCGCAACGACACCGACGAGCTGGAGCGGACCGGGATCGGCCGCGACGTCAACCGAGCGCACTACACCCGCGAGGAGGTGCAGGAGTCCGTGCAGCGTCCGGTGGTGCGGGCCTTGTTCGGTCTGATCCGGCTGCGCGGCTCGCACGCGGCGTTCGACGGCGAGCTGGAGACCGAGGGGGGCAAGGACACGTTGACGATGACGTGGCGGCAGGGCGACGCCGTGGCCGAGCTGCGGGCCGACCTGGCGGCTGGGTCGGGCACCGTGCGGTGGAGCGACGACCAGGGCAGTATGCAGGAGGCGAGCCTGAGCGAGCTGGGTGCTCACAGCTGAGGTTCGCCTCAGTCGGTCGAGCGACCCCGCGCCGCGCGGTAGCGGCGGATCAGCGCGTTGGTGGAGGCGTCGTGGTCGAGTTCCGGCGCCTCGTCGGCAGTGAGCTCGGGCTCGATCACCTTGGCGAGCACTTTGCCGAGCTCGACGCCCCACTGGTCGAAGCTGTTGATGCCCCAGATCACGCCCTGCACGAAGACCTTGTGCTCATAGAGCGCGACCAGCATCCCGAGGGTGTGCGGGGTCAGCCGGTCGACCAGCAGCGTCGAGGTGGGGCTGTTGCCCTGGAAGGTCTTGTGCGCCACCAGCGAGCCGGTGGCCCCGTCCGCCTCGACCTCCTCGGCCGTCTTGCCGCCGGCGAGGGCCTCGGTCTGCGCGAACAGGTTGGCCGTCAGCAGGTCGTGGTGGTCACCCAGAGACCCCTCGCCGGGGTGGAACGGCTGCACCACCCCGATGAAGTCGGCCGGCACGAGCTTGGTGCCCTGGTGGATGAGCTGGTAGAAGGCGTGCTGGCCGTTGGTGCCGGGCTCCCCCCAGACGATCGGGCCGGTCTGCACGCCGACCGGTGAGCCGTCCAGGGTGACCGACTTGCCGTTGCTCTCCATGTCCAGCTGCTGCAGGTATGCGGGGAAGCGCTTCAGGTACTGGCTGTAGGGCAGCACCGCGTGGGTCTCGGCACCGAAGAAGTTGCCGTACCAGACACCCAGCACCCCCATCAGCACCGGCAGGTTGGACTCCAGTGGCGCGGTGCGGAAGTGCTCGTCCATCTCCCGGAAGCCGGCCAGCATGTCCTCATAGCTGTCCGGGCCGATGGCCACCATCAGGGACAGCCCGATCGCCGAGGTGAAGGAGTAGCGCCCGCCGACCCAGTCCCAGAAGCCGTACATGTTGTCGGTGTCGATGCCGAAGTCGGCGACCTTGTCGTCCGCGGTGGAGACCGCGACGAAGTGCTTGGCCACCGCCTCGTCGCCGAGGGCGGCCACCAGCCACTCCCGGGCCGTCGTCGCGTTGGTCAGCGTCTCGATGGTCGTGAAGGTCTTGGAGGCGATGATGAACAGCGTGGTGGCCGGGTCCAGGTCGCGGGTGGCCTCGACGACGTCGGTGGCGTCGACGTTGGAGACGAAGCGGAAGTCCAGGTCGCGGTCGCTGTGGTCGCGCAGCGCCTGGTAGGCCATGGCCGGGCCGAGGTCGGAGCCGCCGATGCCGATGTTGACCACGGTAGTGATCGGCTGGCCGGTGTGCCCGGTCCACTCCCCACTGCGGACCTGGTCGGCGAAGGTCCGCATCCGGTCCAGCACCTCGCGGACGTCGGGCACGACGTTGTCGCCGTCGACCTCGATCGTCGCGTCGGGCGCGGCCCGCAATGCGGTATGCAGCACGGCCCGGTCCTCGGTCGTGTTGATGTGCTCGCCGGTGAACATGGCCTCGGTCCGCTCGCGTAGCCCGCGGGCCGCGGCGAGCTCGACCAGCAGACGCAGGGTCTCGTCGGTGACCCGGTGCTTGGAGTAGTCCAGGAAGAGCTCGCCCACCTCGGCGGTCATCCGCTCCCCCCGGCCAGGATCCTCGGCGAACAGGTCACGCAGGTGCACCCCCTTGACCCGCTCGTGGTGCTCGGTCAGCGCATGCCACTCGGGGAGATCAGTCAGAGCCATGGGTCCACTCTGCCGCAACCGGGGTCGCTCGCGCACTCCCGGACGATGGCGCGGTCGGTGCGCCCGCTACTACGATCGGTCACACCCCCAACCGAAGGAGTTCGACCATGGCATCCTCCCCCACTCGACCGGTCGTCGTCGGGTATGACGGGTCCGAGCCCTCATGATCGCCGACTGAGCGGCCCTGGCAGCCCCTGCCCGCACGCCCAGACCCCGCCCCGCCCCCGCGAGACGGTCAGCAGCAGGGAACTAGGCTGCTGCTAAACCCCCAACGAAGGAGTGACCATGGCATCCGTAGCAGCCAACCGTCCGATCGTCGTCGGCTACGACGGCTCGTCCCCCTCCGAGGCCGCCCTGCAGTGGGCCGCCCGGGCCGCCGACCGCCAGGGCCGCAAGCTGGTGGTGCTGCACGCCGCCGAGCGGATCACCTACACCCAGGACGCCGGAAGCGGACTGTGGAAGACCGAGGAGGTCATCGCCGATGCCAAGGAGGTGGCCGGCGAGGGCCGGGACAAGGTCCTCGAGGACTTCCCGGACCTGGAGGTCGACACCGCCGGATCGCTGTTCAGCGCCAAGGTCGCGCTCGGTGAGCGGTCCACGCACGCCTCGATGATGGTCCTCGGCAGCCACGGGCGCAGCCGGGTCGGCACCCTCCTCCTGGGCTCCACCGCATACTCGATCGCCGGCTACTCCCGCTGTCCGGTCGTCATCGTCCGGGACGGCACCAGCACGCTGCCGGGCGCCGAGCGCCCGGTCGTGGTCGGGGTCAACGGCACCGGTGGCTCCGAGCGTGCCGTGGACGCGGCGGCAGTCGTGGCACGGGAGTGGGGCGCCCCCCTGCTGCTGGCCACCGTCTGGGCGCCACCCTCAGGCAACCGCAAGCCGGCCGGCTACAGCTCAGTGGAGGAGGCGGCCGCGGACCACAAGGCCACCGCCGAGAAGGTCAACCAGGACCTGCTGGAGCGCGCCACTGCCGCGCTGGACGACGTCGAGATCAGGGGCACGGTGATCGAGGGCCACCCCGTCGAGGGTCTGGTCCAGGCCGGCGAGCAGGGCGGGCTGCTGGTGCTGGGCACCCACGGTCAAGGCAGCCTGGCCGGTGCCGTTCTGGGCTCGACCAGCATGGGAGTGCTGCACGAGTCGAGGTCGCCGATCATGGTGGTCGACTGAGGCCATCTTGGTCCAGCTCTGCCAACGCGTGCTCCCACCGTTCGCGCCGTTGCTCGGCTGACTGCTCCCACCACGGGGTGCCGCGCTCGCCCAGGCCGTGCTTGGCGACGCCGACCCGCCGGCGGTGCGAGCGCAGCCTGCGTGCGACGTGGTCCGGCAGAGCAGGGTCTTGGCGTCGCCAGCGTCGACCGTCGACGGTGAGGTAGCGCGCCTCGTCCTCGCCGCTCACAGCACGAGCACCCGAGTGCCCATGCTCATCAGTCCGTCGCGCCAGATCATGTCCATGGCGGCGACCGAGACGCGTGCGCACCCGTGCGACGCCGGCTGCGGCGGGATCGACCGCGAGCCGTGGATCGCGTAGTTGCCGCTGTAGAACATGGGCCGCCACATCTCGCCCAGCTCGCCGTCCCGCCAGCCGGTGCCGTCGACATACCACACGGCGAAGTCGCCGGTCGGCGTGCGAGCCGTGTAGGTGCGCCCCTTGAACTCGTACTCCTCGCCGTTGGCCGTCGAGGTGTTGAGCACCATGCTGGTGCCGCCGCCCCGCACCAGGAGGATCAGCTGGGAGTCCAGGTGGACCTCGACATGGTCGCCGCCGTCCACCGGCTCCGGGCGGTATGCCGTGGCCAGCGCCTGCTTGACGTTGGGCCCGGCGACGCCGTCGCGCACCAGGCCATTGGCCTTCTGACACGCGAACACCGCCTGCTGGGTGAGGTGGCCGTAGCCGCCGTCGGCCTCGCCGAGCCAGTAGCCGGCCGTCGCGAGCTGCCCCTGGAGGGCACGGACCCCCTCTCCCCCGTCACCGCGCCGGTATGTCGTGGACTCGGGTTCGGGTTCGGGTTCGGGCTCCAGCTCGGGCTCCGGCTCGGGCTTGATGAAGTCGTCGCCGTCGTCGCTGAGACCGCCGAGCAGGGCGCCGGTCATCAGACCCAGCCCGCCCTTGACCAGGTCGCGTCGCTCGACCTGCATCCGTCGGAGCGCTCGCGGCACCCCGGCATACCTTTGCTGCCGCATTCGTCGACCCCCTCTGTGTGTCTGTGCTGTCTCACCTTAAACGCACGATCGTGGTTCGGCGGTTGCGGCCCACGCCCAGGTGATGCGCAACCGTGACCTCAGTGCCCGGCGCCCAGCTGACCGGACAGCGGCCCGTGCCAGGCCTGGCTGGCGGTGTTGAGTCCGACGATCTCCACGCGCTTGCCCTTGCGCTGATACTTCAGCTCGATGGCATCCAGGGCTGCCACCGTGGAGGAGTCGAAGATCTGCGCATCGCTCAGGTCGATCACGATGTTGTTCGGGTCGCCGGTGTAGTCGAACTGGTAGACCAGGTCGTTGCTGGAGGCGAAGAACAGGACGCCGCGCACCGCATACACCCGCGTGTCCTCGTCGGGGTGCGCGATGTCGATGACCTCGGTGAAGTGGGAGACCCGCCGGGCGAAGAAGACCATGGCGACGACGACACCTGAGATGACGCCGTAGGCCAGGTTGTGGGTGTACACGGTCACCGCAACCGTGGTCAGCATGATCGTGGTGGCGCTGGCCGGCATCCGGCGCAGGGTGGACGGGTGCACGCTGTGCCAGTCCATCGTGCCGACCGAGACCATGATCATCACGGCCACGAGGGCAGCCATCGGGATGATCGCGACGAGGTCACCCAGCCCGACCACGAGCACCAGCAGAAAGACGCCGGCGAGGAAGGTCGAAATGCGGGTCCGCGCACCGGAGACCTTCACGTTGATCATCGTCTGCCCGATCATCGCGCAGCCGCCCATGCCACCGAAGAAGCCGGTCACCACGTTGGCGACTCCCTGACCCCAGGCCTCGCGGGTCTTGATGGAGTGCGAGTCGGTGACGTCGTCGACCAGCTTGGCCGTCATCAGCGACTCCAGCAGGCCGACCAGCGCCGCAGCAAACGCGTAGGGCGCGATGATCTGCAGCGTCTCCAGCGTCAACGGCACGTCGGGGAAGATGAGGGAGGGCCAGCTGTCGGGCAGCTCGCCCTGGTCACCGACGGTGGGGACCCGGATGGAGAAGACGATGACGGTCGCAGTCAGCACGATGATGGCGATCAGCGGGGCCGGCACGGTGTCGGTCACCCGGGGCAGGTAGACCATGAACAGCAGGCCGACGGCGACCATCGGGTAGACCAGCCACGGAACGCCGAGCAGGTGGGAACCTGCGCGCTGAAGATCAGGATGGCCAGCGCATTGACGAAGCCCACCATCACGCTGCGCGGCAGGAAGCGCATGAGCTTGGCGACACCCAGCACGCTGAGCACGATCTGCAGGATCCCGGCCAGGATGACGGTGGCGATCAGGTAGTCCAGCCCGTAGTCGCGAGCAACCGGCGCGATGACCAGGGCGATCGCGGCAGTGGCGCCGGAGATCATGCCTCGTCGCCCGCCCACGATCGAGATCGTGACGGCCATGGTGAACGAGGCGAACAGTCCCACCCGCGGATCGACGCCGGCCAGGATGGCAAACGAGATCGCCTCGGGGATCAGCGCCAGCGCCACCACGAGCCCGGCCAGGACCTCGGTGCGCAGCCGCTTGGGCGAGCGCAGCGCGGCCCGGACGGAGAAGTCCGACTCCGGTTGGGGGGTGCCGCCGACGACGTCCGGGCGGGCAGTGGGGGTCATGGGTACTCCGTCATGGGGACATGCGAGAACCGCGCCCGAGCGGGCGGCGGTGCGGGATGGGGGCTGGGCGCGGTGCCACCGTGGCGTGCGCTCCAGGAGATGTCTTCGCGGGACTGGCGCCTCAGCAAGTGTCCCTTCGGCCAAGCACCGCCCTACCGGGCCGGCGGGCGGTCGATCGAGCTTCGCCGGGTCCCGAGGACTAGGGGGGTCACCGGATGCGGTGCCGACCCCCCGCAGGCGAGCCTGAGGAAACCGGGGATAGCCAGGAACGGCCTGGTCGTCCACAGTTGACCATCAGAGAGGTCTTGCCATGTCACTCGCCACAGACACCGTCACCATCGATGAGGACAAGCTCATGTCCTTCGTCTTCCGAGCGGTAGGGGAGGTGGGGGCCGCGTTGAACGGTGCACTGGTGGTGCTCGGCGACGAGCTGGGCTACTACCGGGCCATGGCCGAGGCCGGCCCCCTCACTCCGGCCGATCTCGCCGGGCGCACCGGCACCGGTGAGCCGTACGCCCGCGAGTGGCTCAACGCGCAGGCGGCCGGCGACTACGTGGAGTACGACCCGGCCGACGGCACCTACACCCTGCCCCCCGAGCACGTGGTCGCGTTCACCGACGAGACCTCGCCGGCATACCTGCCCGGCCTGTTCCAGCTCGCGCACGGCACCATCCGGGACACCCCGGCCATCCTCGGCGCTGCCCGCGGCGAGACCGGCTACGGCTGGCACGAGCACAACGTCGACGTCCACCTGGGATGCGAGCGCTTCTTCCGGCCCAGCTACCTGAACAGCCTCACCTCGACCTGGCTGCCGGCGCTCGACGGCGTGGTGGAGACCCTGCGCCGCGGCGGACGGGTCGCCGACATCGGCTGCGGCTACGGCGCCTCCACCGTGCTGATGGCCCAGGCCTTCGAGCGCAGCACGTTCACCGGCACCGACTACCACGCCGAGTCCATCGACGTGGCCCGGGAGCGCGCCGCCGACGCCGGTCTGACGGGCCGGGTCGACTTCCAGGTCGCGGGTGCCGCCGAGCACCCGGCAGAGGGCTACGACCTGGTCACCATGTTCGACTGCCTGCACGACATGGGCGACCCGGTCGGCGCCGCCCGGCACGTGCGCGCCATCCTGGCCCCCGGTGGGTCCTGGATGATCGTCGAACCGGCCGCCGGCGACCGCGTGGAGGACAACCTCAACGCGGTGGGTCGGGTGTACTACGCCTTCTCCACGCTGCTGTGCACGCCGGCGTCGCTGTCCCAGGACGTGGGTGCCGCGCTCGGCACCCAGGCCGGCCCGGCCCGGATCCGGCAGGTCGTCGAGGCCGCCGGGTTCACCCGGTTCCGCACGGTGGCCGCCACGCCCTTCAACAACGTCTTCGAGGTCAGGGTGTGAGGGTGCGATGACACCTACGCAGCAGCAGGAGGCCCTTCCGGCCCGTCCCCCGGACGCTACCGGGGTCGCCGAGCACGACGGCGTGCGCCTGTCCTGGGCGGTCCACGGCAGCGGTGCGACCACCCTGCTGCTGCTGCCCACCTGGCAGATCTTCGACTCCCGCTTCTGGAAGGCGCAGGTCTCCTACCTGGCCCGGCACTACCGGGTGCTCACCTACGACGGCCGGGGCACCGGTGGCTCGGACCGCCCGGCCGGAGCGGCGGCATACACCAACGACGTGCTGGTGCAGGACGCGCTGGCGGTCCTGGACGCCACCGGCACGGATCGGGCCGTGCTGGTGGGACTGTCCTGCGGGGTGACGTGGGCACTGCTGGCCGCGCAGTCCCGGCCCGAACGGGTCAGCGGCGTCGTGGCGCTGTCGCCCTCGTGCGGGGTCAACGTCAGCCAGCCCGAGCGGGAGCACCACGGCTTCGAGGAGCGGCTGGGGACCACGCAGGGGTGGGCGAAGTACAACCGGCACTACTGGCTGAAGGGCGACTTCGCCGACTTCCGGCGGTTCTTCTTCGAGCAGATGTTCTCCGAGCCGCACTCGACCAAGCAGCGCGAGGACGCCATGGCCTGGTCGGCCGACACCGACCCGCAGATGCTGGTGGACGCCACTGCCGCACGACTGGGGTGCGACGACGTGCGCTGCGAGGACCTGGAGCCGCTCTTCGCGCAGGTGACCTGCCCGGTGCTGGTGGTGCACGGCACGCAGGACCGGATCCGCAGCACCATCGTGGGTCAGCGGATCGCCGGGCTGACCGGGGCCGAGTTGGTGCTGCTAGAAGGTGCCGGCCACGGGCTGCTCGCCCGTGACCCGGTGAAGGTCAACCACCTGATCCGCGACTTCGTCGAACGACTGCAGCCCCCCACGACCGCGCCGGGCACGACCAGCTGGCCGCGCGCCGGGGCGCGGCCGCGACGGGTCCTCTTCCTCAGCTCGCCGCTCGGGCTCGGGCACGCCGCCCGGGACGTGGCGATCGCCCGCGAGCTGCGTCGGCGACACCCGGACGTGCAGATCGACTGGCTGGCCCAGCACCCGGTGACCACCGTGCTCGAGACCGCTGGGGAGCACGTGCACCCGGCCTCGGCGTGGCTGGTCAACGAGTCGGCCCACGTCGAGCACGAGTGCGGGGAGCACGACCTGCACGCCTTCCAGGCGATCCGCCGGATGGACGCCCTGTTGGTCAGCAACTTCATGGTGTTCGCCGAGGTGGTCGCGCAGGACCAGTACGACCTGGTGGTGGGCGACGAGGCCTGGGACGTCGACTACTTCCTGCACGAGAACCCCGAGCTCAAGCGGTTCGCGTTTGCCTGGCTGACCGACTTCGTCGGGTGGCTGCCGATGCCCGACGGCGGCGCGGCCGAGGCTGCGCTGACCGCCGACTACAACGCGGAGATGCTCGAGCAGCGGGCCCGGTTTGCCCGGGTGCGCGACCGGTCGGTGTTCGTCGGCTCCCCCGAGGACGTGCTGCCCGCCTCGTTCGGGCCGGGACTGCCCGACATACGGACCTGGATGGCCGACACCTTCGACTTCTGCGGCTACGTGCCCGGGTTCGACGCCGCAGCCCTGCCGGACCGGGAGGCGTTGCGGGCCGCTGTGGGTATGCCGGCGGACCAGCCGACCTGCGTGGTCACCGTGGGTGGCACCGGCGTGGGCCAGCCGTTGCTGCGCCGGGTGCTCGAGGCGGTGCCGCTGGCGCGTCGGCACCAGCCCGACCTGCGCTTCGTCGTGGTGACCGGCCCGCGCATCGACCCGCGGTCGCTGCCCCCGACGCGTGGCGCGCAGGTATGCGGCTACGTGCCCGATCTGTACCGGCACCTGGCCGCCAGCGACCTGGCCGTGGTCCAGGGAGGGCTCACGACATGCATGGAGCTGACCGCGGCCCGGACGCCGTTCGTGTACGTGCCCCTGCGACACCACTTCGAGCAGCAGTTCCACGTGCGGCACCGGCTGGAGCGGCACGGCGCGGGACGGCACCTGGGTTACGAGCAGGCCAGCGACCCCGACCAGCTCGCCCAGGCGATCGTGCAGGAGCTGGGCGCCCCCGTGGACTACCGGCCGGTGGACAGTGACGGGGCGCAGCGGGCAGCGGCGCTGCTGGCCGACCTGATCTGAGCGCTCGGACTCTGGCGCTCAGACTCCGAGCGCTCTCCCCGCTCAGCGCCGGGCCGGGATCTGCTCGGCGAGCTCGGCGGCCAGCTCGGCCCGGCTGTTGATGCCCAGTTTGGTGTAGACGTGCCGGAGGTGGTACTCGATGGTCTTGGGGCTGAGGAACAGCCCCGCCGCGGCCTCCCGGGTGGTCTGCCCGTCGGCCAGCAGCTGGGCGATCTGCCGCTCCTGTGGGGTGAGCCTGCCGAGCAAGCTCGCGCCGCGGGGTTGCACCGACTCCCCGGTGGCCGCCAGCTCCACGGCCGCCTGCTCGGCGCGCTGCTGGGCGCCGAGCTCCTCGAAGGCCTCCAGTGCGGCCCGCAGGTGGACCCGCGCCTCTTTGCGACGTCTCCGGCGGCGCAGCGAGGCACCGTGTGCGAGCTCGGTGCGCGCCTCCTCAAAGGCGTCGGGGGTCTGCTCGTGCAACTGAGCGGCCACGGCGAAGTGCTGGTCTGCGTCGTCGTCGTCGTCGGCCACCATGCCCATCACCCGATGCGCCCGGGCAAGCGCCCATGGCTGACCCTTGGCCGTGCTCAGGGCCTGGTATGCCAGTGCCTGCTCCCGGGCGGCCTCGGGCTCCCCGAGCCGGAGCAGCGCCTCGGTCAGGTCGGCACCCGGGTGCAGGTCGACGTCCTGCAGCCCGCAGGTGGACAGGGCGGCCGACGCCTCGAGCAGTAGGTCCCGGGCCGGGCCGGGGCGTCCTGCTCCTAGCTCGAGCTCGGCCAGTGCAAGCGTGGCCCAGACGCCTCCCACCACGATGTCGTGCCGCGCACACAGCTCGAGAGCCTCGGCGGCGTGCTCCCGGCAGGGCTCCTTCCGCCCGATCCGGGCCTCCAGCCCGGCCAGCGCTGCCAACAGCAGCGCCAGGTCGGTGTGCTGCCCGGACTCCCGGGCGATCCTGATGCCCTCGTGATAGCCGGAGTCCGCCCGGGCCCAGCGCCGGGTGGACGCGTCGTCCATGCTGACGAGCATCAGCAGCAGCGGCATGGCTCCCAGGACGGTGCCCTCGCGGACCTCGGCCAGTGCCTCCTGCACGAGGTCTCGGAAGGCACCCTCCTCGCGCAGGTAGAGGGGCCCGAGGGCCAGCCAGATCGCCCGCAGCGGGTCGGCCCGCAGCGTGTGACCGGTGGCCAGCTCGGCGACGGCAGCCCGGAGCTGGTCGGCCCCGCCCTGGCCGGTCAAGGTGCGTGCCATCCCGGCCGCCATCTGCCCCAGCACCCGTGCCCGGGCGGTGCCGACGAGCGGCGCCAGCGTCTCCAGCGCGCCGACGGCGCGGTGCAGGAACTCGGTGTCGGCACGGAAGAAGGCGGCGTTGACCCCGTCCGCCCACAGCTCGGTCGCCGCGTCCGGCTCCTGTGGCCCCAGCTGCTCGGTGGTGCGCGCGATCACCTCCAGTGCGGTGGCCAGCGACCCGGTGCGGGTGGCGATCGTGGCACGCAACCGCCCGGACCGGGCGATCAGATCGCCGGAGGTGAGGGCTCCCACGCCTTCCAGGATGGCCCGCGCCCGCTCCCCCTGCCCGGCGACCCACGCGGCCTCGGCGGAGGCGAGCAGCCGGGCCGATCGCTGTGACTCTTCCGGGGACAGCCATCCGGCGCGCTCCAGCGCGGACGCGGCCACGTCGTAGGCCGAGCGCGCACGGGCCCGGTCGGCCACGGCATGCAGGGCCTGCGCCGCCGCGGCGTCGGTGTCGGGCGCCGCGGCGGCCAGGTGCCAGGCCCGCCGATCCAGGTCTTCCTCCGGGGTGGCCCGGGCCAGGGCAGCGTGCGCGGCACGGCGGGCCGGCGCGGGTGCTGCTCCGTAGACCGCGGCCCGCACCAGCGGGTGCCGGAACTCGAGCCGCACGCCTTCCATCCGGACCAGGCCCGCGTCGGTGGCCTCGACCAGGTGCATCGGGTCGACCCCCAGGTCGCGGCTGGCCCGGGCCACCAGACGTCGGTCGGTGCCCCCGGCCGCGGCGAGCAGCAGCGTGGTGCGGCAGGCCGCGCTGAGCCGGTCGGTGCGCGCCCGGAACGCCTCGATGACCGCCGAGGTCACCCGGACCGGCGCGTCCGGCCCGGCGGTGTCCCAGCGGACAGGGTGTGACTGCAGCTCCAGCAGCGCGAGCGGGTTGCCGCCCGTGGCCCGGACCAACCGGTCCACCTGATCGAGCTCAGTCGCCGGCCCGGCGGCGGCCAGCAGCTCCGTCGCCGCCGCCAGGTCGAGCCCGCTCAGCTGCCGGACCGGCAACCCGGCGTGGAGCAGGGCGCTGTCCTCCCCGCTGCGGACGGCGGCCACCAGCACGACGGGGTCCTCCAGCAGCCGACGTGCAGCGAAGGCCAACGCGGCCGCCGACAGATGGTCCAACAGGTGGGCGTCGTCGACCAGCACGGCCAGCGGCTGGTCCTCCGCCCGGTGGGTGAGCAGGCCCAGGGTGGCCGCGGCCACCGCGAACCGGTCCGGCGGCGGGCCCTCCCGCAGATTGAGGGCCACGGCCAGGGCCTGCGCCTGCGGAGCCGGCAGCCGAGCCAGGTCGTCCGTGGCAGTGCCCACGAGCTGGGACAGCCCGCCGTAGCCGAGGTCGCGTTCGAGCTCGTTCCCCACGACCCGCTGCACCCGCATCCCGCGGGCGACGGCGGCGGTGTCGGCGTGTTCCAGCAGCACCGTCTTGCCGATGCCGGCCTCGCCGGTCAGCACCAGCACCCCGCTCCGACCGGCCCGGGCACCGGCCATCAGTTCACCGATGGCCCGCTGCTCGGCGTCACGCCCGATCAGCATCAGCTCACTCCACCGGCACGCGCCGAAGCCGGTCGTCGATCATCTCCCGGTCGAAGGAGGCAGGGTTGCCCTCCAGCATCTCGGCGGCCTCGCCGTATGCCGGGTGCTCCGGGTGGCCCCACGCCTCGACGAGGTCGGTGTAGAAGAAGACGCCACCGCAGTCCTCGGGAGGGCCGGCCCGGCGGCCACCCAGGCAGCGCACGGTGCCCCCGTCAGCCACGGTCTCCTCGACCACGATCTGGTGGACCCAGGAGTCACCGAAGTCGTACTCGTACTCCAGCCGGTCGCCCGCCCCGGTCAGCAGTTCGCCCACCCGGATCGCGGACTCGTCCGCCAGGTTGCGCTCCCTCCGGCCGCGGGCGTCGCGCCGGTCCGGTCGGAACGCGTGCAGATGGGAGTCGGTCCACTCGAAGGCCAGCTGCAGCGTGAGGTGCAGCTCGTCGAGCGTCATCGTGGCCGGCAGCACCAGGCGCCGCCAGATCGGTGGTCGGGCGCCGGCGATGTCCACCCGCACCTGCAGCGCCGTGGGCTCGCCCTCCTCCGGCGCGCGACCCGGGCCGTGGCGACGGCGCTTCCCGGTATGCCGTGCCGCGCCCCTCGCCCCCGCGAGGCCGAGCTCAGGTGACAGGGCCGCCTCGATCTCCTCGGCCACCGGCACCGTGAGGGCGTCGAGGATCTCCTGGCGCTCCCTCCCGGTAGCCAACATCTTCTTGGCCTCGCGCCAGGTGCTCATTGGCTCTCCGGTCCACAGCCGGGTGATGACGATCGTGAGCAGGGCGATGTGCAGCCGAGGGTTGACGTCGTCGACCAGCTCCTCGGAGGTCGGGTCGTCCAGCACGTGGCCATACTCGGGGTGCTCCCCGATGACGAGCAGCTCCAGCTCGTCGGGATCGTCGGGGTCGAGGTCGGTGTAGCGCTCTCCGTCGATGACGACGTCCCGGTGCGGCATCGCGAAGCGGCGGCGCGCTTCCACGTCGGCGCTCTTGCTGTCGGCGGAGCCCTGCAGCGCGGTGCTCAGCTGCTGCAGCTCCTCATCCTCCTCGAGGTCTTCGTCGCCCTCAGGCTCGGCGAAGACCTCCTCGAGCATCATCTCGACGCCGAACAGAAGCGCCGCGACCGCCTCCTCCGGTAGCCCTTCACGCCGCGCGGCCCACTCATTCCACGCCAGGAGCACCCGCGCGAGCGGCTCGGTCTCGTCGTCCTCGACGTCGCTCTCGAGGGCCAAGACCAAGGTCTTGCCAGGCCCCACCCGGAGCGGCTTGCCGGCGTCCTGCTCGTTGCCGTACCGGGCGATCACTTCCGCCCAGCGCCGCAAGGACGCGTTGTCGAGATCGGTGTCCTTGGCCTCCTCCGAGTTGAGGAACTCCGTCATGAGCGACTCGACCTGCTCGGCGGACAGCTGCTCTGGCGCGTGAGCGGTCTCCGGCAGGTCCCGCAGCCGAGCGACGGCCAGCGGCCACAGGTTCTGCACGTCCTCGCTGGGCACGTCGTAGAAGTCCTCCGGACCGGACTCGACCGACGCCATCAGCGGCGGCAGCAACAGGCCGCGCACCTGCTCGGGACCCACCTGCACCAACCGGGTGATCGGCTCGGACTCGGCCGCGGCCGAGCGCAGCTGCTCCAGCGCCTCGTCGACGTCGTCCACGACGAACAAGTCCTTCATCCACCGTCCGGGGCCGTTGGAGTCCAGCAGGAGCATCAGGCCGTGCCGACGGCCATTCGCCAGCGAGCCGCGGTCGAAGGAGCACAGCACGTTGGCCTGGTCACCGAAGACGTCGGTCATCTGCCAGCAGTCCACCAGTCGGGCTTGCCCCAGCCCGGCCGCCCAGGGTGGAGGGTCCACGACCGAGGACAGCCGTTCGGCAGCATCCGAGGCCCGCGCTCGCAGCTCGGCGTCGGGCAGGATCTCGCTCAGGGCGAGCACCACGGCAAGCGCCTGCGAGGAGGGGTTGCAGACGCACCAGTCGATGAGCTCGGCCAGCGGCAAGAGCTCCAGACTCCCCGGGGCACCGGCCTCTCGCTGCATCTGGCCGAGCACCGACGCCGCGGTCGCCTCCGCGCCCAGTGGATCGGCTCCCTCGACGGCGTCCTCCAAGGCGTCGCCCAGCTCCCGCACGAGCGCGGCCGTTGGGTCTTGAGGCACCTGCCGGAGTCGCGACGCGCGGCCGCCACGCTGGGGCTTCTTGCGCTTGCGTCCTCTGCTCTTCGGGCTCATTCGGCCATCCTCTCGTATGCGAGGCGCAGAGTGCACCGACCCCGTGGCCGCCCTGAGGCTGGCTGTGAGGTATGCACTACGTATATACCTCCCTGAGAGGAAGCCATGACGCGTGACGCCGCCACGACCGCCGCGACGAAGAGCCAACGGATCAACCTCCGGACGAGCGAACGCCAGGGGGCGCTCCGTGAGACTTTTGGACGCCGCCCTTCCCTCGACGACCAACCTCGAGCGCATTTTCGCCAAGGAGCCCATGAGGCTTATTCACAATAGGTCCAGCGGTTCGCCACCGCCGTGTTTATGAAACGCCAAACATCCACGATACAACCAGACAACTTCGGCGCGCCTAACGCGGCGACGGCCCGTTATCGAAGAGAATTG
>NZ_JBPCKQ010000113.1:0-16109 GCF_051004135.1 Ornithinimicrobium sp. | reverse complement strand
CGTCGGCCCCGGAGCCGGTCGCCCTCGAGGATTTGGACTGAGGTCCGCCACCGTCCAGCCCGCGGCCGCCCAGGTCATCGCCGCACCCCCGGGGTGCGACGATGACCTGGGCGGTGTCGTGATCGCTCACCATTGCCCAGGAAGCAGGACCACCATGACGACCAGCCACTGCCGGGTCCAGCTGCCGCCACGCAGCGAGCCGGTCACCGGCACGCTGCGCCTGCACATCCTTGACGCGGCGCGACAAGATGCTGCCGCGACCGTGCTCGCCGGCACCGAGACCAGCCCTGTGACGTTGTCCGCGGACGAGCCCCTGGACGTCGCCGTGGATCTCGACCTCTGGACTGCCGACGTCAGCACGCTGCAGACGCTCAGCGTCGAGGCGCTGCTCGATGTCGACGGCAGCGGGGAGACCAGCGTGGGCGACTACCGCACGGTGGAGCACATCGCTGTGCCGACGGGTCGCACCCGGCCGGATGCACCGGTGCCGGTGCCGCTGCGCCGGGTGACCTAACCCCGGCTGAGACTGAAGACCGGCTGTCCTGGGTCGCTCTGCTGCAGTGAGCAGGCGAACTGCTGGATCTCGCCGCTGGGCGGCACGCCCAGCTCGCGGCGCAGCTGCCGGCCGAACCGCGTCAGCGAGCGCAGCGCCTGAGCGCTGTTGCCCTCGGCGGCATAGATCTGGGCCAGCAGGAGCCGCGTGGTCTCCCGGTAGGGCTCGACCTGGATCGCAGCCAGGGCGGCTTGCTCGGCCGGGCCGTAGTGCCCGCGGGCCAGCCAGTGCCGAGCAGCGTCCTCCAGCGCTCGCAGCCGCAGCATCGCAAAGCTGCGCTTGTCGGCGGCCAGCCACTCGTCGGGCCATCCCGGGAGCAGGCGTGAGGTGAGCAGTGCCGCGGCCGCGGTGCCGCCGGCTCCGAGCGCTGTGTCGCACAGCCCGGCTCCGGACGCCGCGGTCAGCTCCACCGCGTGGCAGCGGGCACGGTGCAGATCGACGTCGACCCCGTGCCCGAGACAGACCTGGTGCCCGTGGCCGACCAGCAGACCGGGGGCTGCGCCCCGGATCCGGTAGAGCACGTCCCTGACGCGCCCCAGCGCGGCCGCGTCGTCGTAGTCGGGCCAGAGGATGGCCGCGATCTGCTCGCGGCTGACCCGGTCACGAACTGCCACGGCGGCGACCAGCCGCTGTGCCTGTGCGCTGAGCCGGATCTGCTGGTGACCGGGGACGCGCAGATCGAAGTGCCCCAGCACCTCGATCCGGTATGGCGTCTCTCCAGCGAGCATCGCCACCTCGCTTCGGCCCATGTCAGTCCAGAGCGCCGAGACGACCCTGAGATACCTCGCTCCCGCGCGTCACACCCTCCGGATCGCCCAGCCCAGGCTGTCTGCAGCATCGACGAAGACCCCGGACAGGTCCGGATGGTCCAAGGCCCTGGCGAGCGCAGGACCGTCCGGGAAGGAGTCGAGGGCCGGGGCGAAGAGCACCACCATCGGTCGTAGTGTGATCGTCGACGGGGCACGCAACCCATCCAGTTCGGGCCACGTCTCCCGGATCGCCTGCGCCCACCTGCGGCAGGTGCTTCGGGGCGCCGCATGCAACGACGCCGAAGCGCCGTTGCGGACCGCCCAGGTGCCGGTGAGGTCCAACAGCTCCAACGCCCTGGTGGGTGTCCAGCCGACGAGGGCATGCGCAGCGGACAGCGTGATCGCGCGACGGTGCACAAATACCTCACCGAGAGTGGGGGTGACCTCCGGTGCTGCATACATGACCGCCGAATCCGGGTCGTCCCCGGGCGGCTCGGGGTGCGGGTCCCACCGAGAGTCCACGGGTCCCCAGGTGCGCATCTGATCCCACCGTTGCCGGTAGGGCCCGACCGTCCGGTGAACTCGCCACAGCGCCTCGGTGTGCACCACCACATCACCCTGGTTTGCGGACAAGGGTCCCGGCGGGCGGCGGGAATTCTTCGGTGTCACGATCGTCCGAGGTCCTCCGCCAGTCGAACCACCGGTGCAGCGTCGCCGTCGTGACCCAACCACTCGACCGGGCTGCGATCGCCCAACGGCTCACGTCGAGTCGTCATGAACGTCTCGACATCCAGCGGATGCAGGTCAGGTGGCAGCGCAGCGGTCACGCTGCGCAGGCCGGGCAGGGGCCTGTCGTCGGGGAACTGCCAAGCCGGGAAGACATGCTCGTGTGCGCGGGTGCGCCCCGCCGCGAACAGCTCTCCGCGGGCCGCGGAGCGGCGGACATTGGCCGGTGCCCGCCCGAGCTTGTGCGCCACCTCACCCGTCGTCAGACCGCGCGCCGCCTGCGCATCCGCCCGCACCGTCGACCATGCGATCCGCTGCCGAGCCTCCGCTTGGGATGCCTGGCCAACGGAGTCAGGCGACACCCCACCTCGCTCGACCAGGAAGCTCCGCTCGGACTCGGTGAGCGCGTCCGTGGAGTCGACGACATCCGCCAGGATCGACAAGAACTCCTCCGGCGCCAGGTCCACACCGCGCTCGGCCAGCGTCTGGCCGAGCACCCGCTGCTGCCCCTCATCCATGCACACCATGATACACTGCATCTGCCCATACCCACGAAGCACCACTGGCAGACGCGGATCTCGTCGCATCATGATGCTAGGCTGACCGCATGCGCACGACGATCACCTTCGATGCCGACACGGCTGCTGTGGTGGAGCAGCTGCGCCGCCAACGTGGCAGCGGCGTCAGCGCCGCGGTCAACGAGCTGGTCCGGCGGGGTGCGGCCGTCCGCCCACCGTCTGCCACGTTCGTGCAGCGCACGTCGGCAGGGCACGCGACGCGAGACGTCAGCGACATCGCCGCGGTGCTCGACGACCTCGACCAGGCGCACGGCGCGACCGGTCTGCGATGATCGTCGATGCCAACCTGCTGCTCTACGCCGAGGACGAGTCCAGCCCGTTCCATCCCCGCGCACGGTCCTGGCTCGAAGCGGTGCTCAACGGCGCCACCCGGGTCGCTCTGCCCTGGCCGTCTCTGCTCGCTTTCGCCCGCATCCGCACCCACCCCGGCATCTACCGCGCACCCCTGACCGGAGCCGAGGCGTGGAGCCGGGTCCACGACTGGCTCGCGGCGCCTGCCGCCTGGGTCCCCCACCCGGGCGCCCGCCATGCCGAGATCCTCGGAGAGCTCATCGAGCACTACCACCTCTCGGGGAACGCCCTTCCGGATGCCCACCTCGCCGCACTGGCGATCGAGCACGGCGTCGCGGTCTGCTCCGCCGACACCGACTTCGCGCGGTTCGCCGAGGTGCGCTGGGTCAACCCGCTGCGCGACTGACGTCGCGCCGGCCCTGCCGTGCTTGTGCGCAGGCAGTCAGGGACGTCGAGCGTCGACCAGGTCCTCGATGATGCGCAGGTCGGCGACGTCGTAGGTCAGCAGTGGGACCTTCTCGACGACGGCCGTCGCCGCGATGGCGAGGTCGATCTGTCGTCGGCGGGGCATGCCGCCCCGCCGAGCGAAAGCCGCGGCGAGTCTGCCCCATTCCCGCGCGACCTCGGTCGTGACCGGCAGCGGGTCGAAGGTGGCCTCCGCGGCTGCCAGCCGACCCAGCCGCCGCGCCCGCTCCTGCTCGTCCGTCACCAGGAGCGCGCCGAAGTGCAGCTCGGTGATCGTCACGACACTGATCGAGGCCTCGACACCGGCGGGGGGCCGTTCACCGATCAGGACCGAGGTGTCCAGCAGCGCCCTCACCGTGGGAACGGGTCAACGACACCGGCGTCCAGCATCTCCAGGTCGGTGTCGAGGCCACGTGGTGCTGGTCCTCGCCAGAGGGCCGCGAGCCGGGGTCCGGACACCCAGCGTCGCGGCGCTGCCGGAGAGAGCTCGGCCACGGGTCGACCGGCGACCGTGACGGTCAGCGACTCACCCGCCTCCACCCGCCGCAGCACCGCGCCGACCTGGTTGCGCAGCTCCTTCTGGGGAATGGAATCCACGGCTCCCCTGGCGTCGACTCGTGCAGGTCTCGGTGGACTCATGCACGGCGCGCGGAGTGCACAAGTCCACCGAGAACTGCACGAGTGGCCCGAGGCCGGCACGAGTGCACCGAGGACGCCATCAGTCAGCAGCGGGCTTGACCGGCCAGCGGGCCGCATCCTTCACGGGGGCTCGGCGCCGGTGGGCTTCGGGCGCGCCAAACGTCGGTAGGCTCCGGGGCATGGCCGGACTCTTCCAGGACTACCCGCTGGCAGCCGACAAACACGACGAGATGTTCGCCTACGGGGAGTCGGCCGAGGAGTCCGTGCGTACGGCATACCAGCAGCTCTCCGGCACCGTTGAGGAGGTCGGCTCAGACGACCTGCAGTCGCGCTCGGAGTACCTGTCCTCCACCTACCGCGACCAGGGCATCACCTTCGACATCGGCGGCGAGGAGCGGCCCTTCCCCCTCGACATCATGCCGCGAGTCATCGACGCCGACGCCTGGGCACACGTCGAGGCCGGCGTCGCCCAGCGCGTCGGCGCGCTGGAGCGGCTGCTGTCCGACGTCTACGGTCCCGGCCAGATCTTCGCCGACGGCATCCTGCCCAAGCACGTGGTGACCTCCTCCAGCCACTTCCATCGTGCCGCGTCCGGCATCGAGCCGCTCAACGGGGTGCGCGTCCACGTCTCGGGCATCGACCTGATCCGCGACGGCAACGGCGACTTCCGGGTGCTCGAGGACAACGTGCGCATCCCGTCCGGGGTGTCCTACGTGCTGACCAACCGCCGGGCCATCAGCCAGACCCTGCCCGAGGCCGTCTCCACCCACCGCATCCGCCCGGTCGCGGCATACCCACAAAAGCTCCTCGCTGCCCTGCGCGCCGCCGCCCCCAGCGGCGTGGCCGACCCCACCGTGGTGGTGCTGACACCCGGGCCCTACAACTCGGCCTACTTCGAGCACTCGCTGCTGGCCCGGCTGATGGGCTGCATGCTCGTGGAGGGCCGCGACCTTGTCGCCCAGGCCGGGCGCGTGATGATCCGCACCACGCACGGCCTGGCCCCGGTGCACGTGATCTACCGCCGGGTCGACGACGAGTTCCTCGACCCGGTGCACTTCAACCCCACGTCCGTGCTCGGCTGTCCCGGGCTGCTCAACGCCGCCCGCGCCGGCAACGTCACCATCGCCAACGCCGTCGGCAACGGCGTGGTCGACGACAAGCTGATGTACACCTACCTGCCCGACATCGTGCGTTACTACCTCGGCGAGGAGCCCATCCTGCCCAACGTCGACACCTGGCGGCTGGAGGAGCCGGCGCACCGCGAGGAGGTCATGGACCGGCTGCACGAGCTCGTCGTCAAGCCGGTCGACGGCGCCGGGGGCAAGGGCATCGTGATCGGACCGCAGGCCAGCCGCGAGGAGCTGGAGACGTTGCGGCGCACGGTGACCCGGTCGCCGCGGGGCTGGATCGCCCAGCCGGTGGTGCAGCTGTCAACGGTCCCGACCATGATCGGGGAGACCATGCAGCCGCGGCACGTCGACCTGCGCCCGTTCGCGATCAACGACGGCAACAAGGTGTGGGTGCTGCCCGGCGGGCTGACCCGGGTGGCCCTGGGCGAGGGCGAGCTGATCGTCAACTCCAGCCGCGGCGGCGGCTCCAAGGACACCTGGGTGCTGGCCGGCGACGGCCGGCGCCGACGGATCGCGCCCCGGGCCCGGCCGGTCGAGCAGCCCGCCATGCCGCAGGTGCGGCTGCAGGAGTCGCAGGTCACGGCCAGCCAGTCCGAACAGCAACAGCAACAAGCGGCCGGTATGTCGGGGGTGGGCTCGTGCTGAGCCGCATCGCCGAGTCGCTGTTCTGGATCGGGCGCTACCTGGAGCGCGCCGAGGACACCTCCCGGCTGCTCGACGTGCACGTCCAGCTGCTGCTTGAGGACCCGGTCATCGACGAGGAGTCGGCTTCCCAGGCGCTGATCACCGTCATGGGCGTCGGCGCCGACGGCGAGACCGACCAGGCCAGCGTGATGCGGCTGCTCGGGTGGGACCCCGACTCCCCTGCCTCCATGGTCGCCGCTTTCTGGGGTGCCCGGGAGAGCGCCCGCCGATCCCGCGAGATCGTCTCCACCGAGATGTGGGAGGCGATCAACACCACCTGGAACATCATCGACCGCGGCCACATCCGTCGGGCCCGGCCCTCCCAGGCCTGCCAGACCATCCGGGAGCGGTGCGCAGTCATCTCCGGCATTGCCGACTCCACGATGAGCCACGACCAGGGCTGGCAGTTCCTGGTGCTCGGTCGGAGCCTGGAGCGGATCGACATGACCGCGCGGATGATCGAGGCCGCGGCCTACACCGCCGACTCCCCCCACGCCTGGGTGACCACCCTGCGCGCCTGCGGGGCGCACCACGCCTTCATCGGCACCTACCGCGGGGCCGACTCCGACCGCGAGGCCGCTGAGTTCCTGCTGCTGGACCGGCTCTTCCCCCGGTCCCTGGTGTTTTCCCTCAACCGCGCCGAGACGGCGTTGGCCAACCTCGACGTCGGCGAGCGCCGGGCCGGCTTCACCGGTGACGCCGTGCGTCTGATCGGTCGGGCCCGGGCGGAGCTGGAGTTCCGGCCGCTGTCCGACATCCTCAGCGACCTACCGGGACGGATGACCGCATTGCAACGCACCTGCAGCGAGGCCAACGACGCCGTGGCCCAGCGCTACTTCGAGGGCGCCAACCCGGTCACCTGGCACGCGGGGGTGAGGTGAGCATGATGCTGCGCATCGTCCACAAGACCGGATACGAGTACGCCGGGGGCGCCGTCGCCTCCTACAACCAGGCCCGGATGACGCCGCGCTCTACCCTGCACCAGCAGGTGCTGCATACCCGCGTGGAGATCAGCCCCCCGGCGTGGACCCACACCTACACCGACTACTGGGGCACCACGGTCACCGCCTTCGAGGTGCACGAGCGGCACGACACGTTGACCGTGACCTCCTCGGCCACGGTGGACGTGCGCCGTCCCGAGGTCCCCGGCGAGGCACTGAGCTGGGAGCAGGTGCGCGACCCCGCCACGCAGACCGAGCACAGCGAGTACCTGCAGATGAGCGACCAGGTCCGGCCACCGGATGACCTGCTGCACCGGGTGCAGGAGATGGCCCGGCAGGCCACGACGCCGGGCGACTGCGCACGGACCGTCGTGCAGACCATCCACGACGAGATGAGCTACGTCACCGGGTCGACCGGCGTGCACACGCACGCCTCGGATGCCTGGGAGAACCGGCAGGGCGTGTGCCAGGACATGGCCAACCTGACCATCGGGTGCCTGCGCTCGGTGGGGATCCCCACCTGCTACGTCTCCGGCTACCTGATGCCGCCCCGGGAACCGGAGGTCGGGGTGGTGCACACCGGCGAGTCGCACGCCTGGGTGCGCTACTGGGACGGGGTGTGGGTGGGCGCCGACCCGACCAACGCCATCCAACCCCGCGACCGGCACGTCGAGGTAGCCCAGGGGCGGCAGTACGGCGACGTGCCCCCGCTGCGCGGCATCTTCACCGGCATGGGCATCTCGACCATGTTCGTCGAGGTCGAGCTGACCCGGCTCAACTGAGGGCAGCTCAGCCGATCGAGACCAGGCCGGTGTGGTCATCGAGCGGCAGGTCGCCCTCGGTGGTCGCGGTGACGACGAGCTCGCCGAAGTCCATCCGGCCGTGATGCGTGGTCAGGAAGGCCGTGTCCGCAGCGTCCGCACCCGTGCCGATGCGCACCAGCGAGTGGCGCGGCGCCAGCCGGGTCGGGTCGACGACGCGCCAGGCTCCCTCGACGTAGGCCTCGACCACGGCGTGGAAGTCCATCGGGTCAAGACCCGGGGCGTAGGCACTCACCATCCGGGCCGGCACCCCGAGCGCGCGCAGCAGGGCGATGGTGAGGTGGCCGAAGTCGCGGCACACGCCGGCGCGCGCAAGATAGGTGTCCGAGGCGCCGTCGGTGACGCGCGAGGAGCCGATGACGTATGCGGTCTGCCCGGCCACGTAGTCGGTGACGCCGGTCAGGACCTCCACCCCCTCCAGGTCGCCGAACAACGCCCGGGCCGTGCTCTCCAGCCGGTCGACGTCGGCATACCGGCTCGGGCGCAGATACTGGATGCGGTCGTATGCCGTGAGCTCCTCGGCCGGGGAGCCGGAGGTGACCACGGCACGATAGTCGACCACGAAGTCCCCGGCCGGCACGTCCGGCAGGAAGTGCAGCACGGCGCCGTGCGGAGCCGGCACCTCCTGGGCCGAGACGGAGCGGCCGTCGACGGTGATGCTCAGCTCCTCCTGCACGGGGTCCGCCCCGCGGGCCACCACCACACTCAGGGCGATCTCGCACGGGCTGCGGACTGTGGCAGTGACGTGGGAGGTGACGGTGCGCTGCATGCCCCCATCGTTCCACCTCCCCAGGTCAGCGATGACCGGCCAGATCACGCACCTGACCGATCCAGCCGACCCGCGCCGGCGCGTGACGGCATAGGCTCCCCGGGTGGACGAGCAGGCGGATGGCCGACGCCAAAAGTCCGGCGCCGCGCGCGAGGAGGTGCGCGCCGCGCACTGGGCGCTCAGCTTCCTGACCGTGCTGCCGCTGCCCGACGTCGGTCACGTCCCCGGGGACCGTCCGGCGCGGGCGACCGCCTACTACCCCCTCGCAGGGTATGCCGTGGGCGGACTGGCCACCCTCGTGCTGCTGCTGCCGCTCGACCCCGGTCTTCGGGCTGCCCTGGCCCTGGCGGTGTGGTGGGGGCTGACCGGGTTGTTGCACCTGGACGGGCTGATCGACAGCGCCGACGCGCTGCTGGCTCCGGTGCCGGTCGCCCGGCGCCTGCAGATCCTGCGCGACGTCCACGTCGGCGCATTCGGCCTGGCCAGCGCCGTGCTGGTGACGCTCGTGGCCTGGACCGCCTTATCGGCCACCGAGTCCGTCCTGGCCCCGCTGGTCGCGGCCGTGCTGGCGCGTTCGCTCGTGCTGATCCCGATGCAGCTCTGGCCCGCGGCCCGCCCGGACGGGTTCGGCGTGGACGCCCAGTCCACCGCCCACTCGTGGCGTTGGGCGGCCGCCCTGGCTCTGGCGGCGCCGACCCTGCTGTTGCCCGGTGCCTGGCCGGCGTGGGTCGGTGCGCCGGTTGCGATGGCCTTGGTCGCACCCTGGGCCGCGCGACGTCTCGGGGGAGGGCTCACCGGCGACACCTACGGTCTGCTGATCGTGCTCGGCGAGCTCGGTGCGCTCGTGGCCCTCGCCGGCTGAGCTACTGAGGTGGTGCAGCGGCACCCTTCTGGAGACCTGCGCCAAGGCCCGACCACTCCTGGCCTCACTGGTGCACGATCTCGCACACTCATGCCCTGCGCGCGCAGTGCACCAGTGTGCGACATCGTGCACCAGTGGGCATGGGCTCCGGGTAGGCGGAGACACCACCGTGCCGACGGTTGCCGAGCCTCGTAGGCTCGCCCCCATGCGCGCGATCACGATTCCCTCCCCCGGCGGCCCCGCCGCCTTGGTCTCCGCCGACGTGCCCGCCCCCGAGATCGGCCCGGGCGAGGTGCTCGTCGACGTCGCCGCGGCCGGCGTCAACCGGGCCGACGTGGTCCAGCGCCAGGGCAACTACCCCCCGCCGCCCGGTGCCAGCGAGCTGCCCGGGCTGGAGGTCAGCGGTGTCCTGCGCGACGTCGGCGCGCAGGTCCACGACTGGGCGGTCGGTGACCGGGTGTGCGCGCTGCTCGCGGGAGGCGGGTATGCCGAGCAGGTGGCCGTCCCGGCGGGCCAGCTGCTCCCCGTGCCCGACGGGGTCGACCTCGTCGAGGCGGCCGCGCTGCCCGAGGTGGCCTGCACCGTCTGGAGCAACCTGGTCCTGGAGGCCGGTCTGAGCGACGGCGAGACCGTGCTGCTGCACGGCGGCTCCAGCGGCATCGGCACGATGGCGATCCAGGTAGCCCGGGCTCTCGGGGCGCGGGTGGCCGTCACCGCCGGCAGCCAGGCCAAGCTCGAGGCCTGCCGCGACCTCGGCGCGCAGATCCTGATCGACTATCGGGAGCAGGACTTCGTGGAGGAGATCCGCGCCGCGACCGAGGGCGCCGGAGCCGATGTGATCCTGGATCTGATGGGCGCGAAGTACCTGGACCGCAACCTACGGGCCCTGACCCGGGACGGCCGGCTCGTGGTCATCGGACTGATGGGCGGCGCCCGGGCCGAGCTCGACCTGGGCCGGATGCTGAGCAACCGGCTGCGGGTGATCGCCACCTCGCTGCGCTCCCGACCCGCCGATGGCAAGGCCGACATCGTGCGCGCCGTCCGCACTCAGCTGTGGCCCCTCATCGAGCAGGGCCGGGTGCGCCCGATCGTGCACGGCACTCATCCCCTGGAGCAGGCCCGGCGGGCACACGAGGAGCTGGAGGCCAGCCAGCACATCGGCAAGGTCCTGTTGACACTCTGACCAGCAGGTCAGTCACCGTCGGGCGGGGCGGGGATCAGGACGGTGCCCGGTCGTGGGGTGTCCCGCGTCCGGACCAACAGGTCCAGGATCTGCCGGGTCTCCCGGTCGACGTCGCGCACCTTCTCGATGTCCCACCACCGGGCGCGCCGGGCCTCGTGGGCCAGCCGGAGGTCCGGTCGGTCCAGCGCCGTCGCACGGAAGATCACGTCGATGCTCTGGGTATGTGGATGCACCCCCACCGCGATGTGGTCGCCGGGGTCGATGCGCAACCCGGTCTCCTCCAGCACCTCGCGGATCACGGCGTCGGCGGGGGGCTCGCCGTGCTCGAGCAGTCCGCCGGGCAGGCTCCACCCCTCGCGGTGTGCCTGGCGCAGCAACAGCACAGTCCCCTCGTGCTCGATTGCGCACACCGCCCCGACCGTGTAGTTGGGCGTGCCGGCTCGGACCAGTCCTCGTTTGAGCGGGCCGGGGATCCGGCGGAACACGGACAGCAGCGCCGTGCCGACCTTGCGCCGCAGGATGGGGAGGTCAGCCACGGGAGGTATGCCACCACTCGATGATCTCCTGGGCCAGCCAACCGGGCGCCTCCAGCATGGCCAGGTGGCCACGCCCCGACAGCGGGCGGAACCGCCACCCAGGGTGTCGCCGGGCCATCCGCAGCGCGGAGGAGAAGGCGACCAGCCGGTCGTGCGTCCCGTGGACCAGCAGCACCGGGGCGGTGATGTCGTCATAGGTCGCGTCGGCCTCCCGCCGCCGGGCCAGCACGCCGAACGTCGAGCGCAGCGCCTCGCTGTAGAGCGGGTCCTGCTCCGGGCGGGCGATCCGGTCGTGGGCCAGCTCGACGTGCCGCGCGACGACCTCGGGGGAGATCTGCTCCGGCGCGGTCGTGCACAGGCGCAGGGTGTCCCACACCGAGGCCTCAGGGGCCCGCCATCTGCGGCGGGCGCGAGCGATGATGGTCCCCAGGGCCGGTACGGAGTAGAGCCCGACCGCGGCCAGGGTGCCCGGACCGGGGACCGGACGCTGCGGTGGCACCGCAGGGTCGAGCAGCACGAGTCCTGCCAGCCGGTCCGGATGCGCTTCGGCATACCGGGCGGCGATCAGTCCGCCCATGGAGTTGCCGACCAGCAGCAACGGCATCGCCGCGGGGACCATCTGCTCGATGAAGGCGGCCAGCAGCTCGGTGTTGTCCCGCACACTCGCTCGACGGGTACCGGCCTGCGTGCGACCGAAGCCGACCAGGTCCGGAGCCAGACACCGGAACCGCGAGGTCAGCAGTGGGGCCAACGCCTCGAAGTTGACTCCCGAGCCCCCTAGTCCGTGCACGAAGAGACAGATCGCCTCCGGCGCCGCCGCAGGCCCGCCCAGCTCGACCCAGTGCACCCGGGCACCGAGCAGCTCGACGTAGGTGCCGGTCGGGGCCTCCGCTGCCGCGCTCACGCCAGGTCTCCGGCCACCGTGCGTCCGGCCGCGCGCCCCGAGAACAGGCAGCCGCCCAGGAAGGTGCCCTCCAGCGACCGGTAGCCATGCATACCGCCACCGCCGAACCCGGCGACCTCGCCCGCCGCATACAGCCCGGGGACGGGCCGGCCGTCCATATCGAGGGCCCGCGAGCCGAGGTCGGTCTGGATGCCGCCGAGGCTCTTGCGGGTCAGCACCCGCAGCCGAGCCGCCACCAGCGGACCGTGCGCCGGGTCCGCGAAGCGGTGCGGCGCGGCGGTGCGGGTCAGCCGGTCACCGCGGTAGCGCCGCGAGTTGGTCACCGCACTGAGCTGTGCGTCCTTGGTGTAGGGGTTGGCCAGCTGGGCGTCCCGGGCCTGCACCTGCCGCTGGACGGTCGCCGGGTCGAGCAGGTCGTCACCGGTCAGCGCGTTCATCCGGGCCACGAGCTCGGGCACGGTGTCGGCGGTGACCAGGTCGAGCCCCGCGTCGCGGAAGGCCCGCACCGGCTCGGGCAGGTCCGCGCGGGCGCGGCCCAGAACTTGGCGGACCGACCTGCCGGTCAGATCCGGGTTCTGCTCCGAGCCGGACAAGGCCCACTCCTTGCCCAGAATCGTGGTGGTGAGCACGAACCAGGAGTGGTCGTGCCCGGTCCGGCGCAGCTGAGCCAGGGTGCCGAGCGTGTCGAAGCCGGGGAAACACGGGGCCGGCAGGCGCCGACCGGTCGCGTCCAACCAGAGGCTGGAGGGGCCGGGCAGGATCCGGATGCCGTGCCCGGGCCAGACGGGGTCGTGATTCTGCAACCCCTCAGTGTAGTGCCACATCCGGTCGCGGTTGACCAGCCGTGCCCCGGTGTCCTGCGCCACCGCCAGCATCGCCCCGTCGACGTGGGCCGGGACCCCGGTGAGCATCTCCTGCGGCGGCGTGCCCAGCCGATCCGGCCAGTGCTGCCGGATCAGCGCATGGTTGGCCCCGATCCCTCCGCTGGTGACCACGACCGCCTCGGCGCTGAGCTCGAACTCCCCCACGACGCTGCGGGTGCTGCGCATACCCCGGGCGGCACCGTCGGTGGCCAGCACCTCCCCACGGACTCCACCGACCCGGCCGTCGGTGTCGACCAGCTCGGTGACCCGGTGCCGGCCGCGCAGTCGCAGCCGCCCCTGGGCCACCGCCTTCCGGCAGACCCGCTCGAAGGGGGCCACCACGCCGGGACCGGTGCCCCAGGTGACGTGGAAACGCGGCACCGAGTTGCCGTGCCCGGTGGCGGTGCCGTCGCCGCGCTCCGCCCAGCCGACGACGGGGAAGAACGAGACACCCAGCCCGCGCAACCACGCCCACTGGTCGCCCGCGGCCCACTCGACATACGCCCGGGCCCACTGCCGGCCCCAGTGGTCGCTGCCCTCCGGCCCGTCGACCCGGTCGAAGCCGGCGCTGCCCTGCCAGTCCGACCAGGCCAGCTCGACACTGTCGGTGATCCCCATCCGGCGCTGCTCGGGGGAGTCGACCAGGAACAGACCACCGAAGGACCACCAGGCCTGACCGCCCAGGTGCTCCCCGGACTCCTGGTCCACCAACACCACGGAGCGGCCGGCCTGCACCAGCTCGGCGGCGGTCACCAGCCCGGCCAGGCCGGCCCCCACGACCACGACATCTGCATCCACTGAATCGACTCCGGTCCACGTCGGGCACGTACTGGGCCAAGGTACCCGGCGGAGCCGACGTAGGCTCGGGGGCGATGGAACGCAGGGAGGGCCCGCCGGCGCAGGAGGGCAGCCGCCGGCTCTGGCTGCGGCGTGCCCGTCGCGTGCTGCTGATGGTGGTGCTGGTGGTGGCCGCGGCCGTCGGCGGCATCGCCGCGACCCGGTTGTGGCCCGTGACCGCGCATACCGACTACCTCTCCGCCCGGATCGCGCTGACCCTGACACCCTCGACCAGCTCGACCGTGCACACCCCGACGGTGCTGGGGGATATCGACCTGCAGTTCGACGGTCCCGTCCCGGCGCCGGGGATCGAGGCGCAGGTGCAGGTGCGCGAGGAGGTGACCGACCTGCTGACCCAGGGGCAGCTGGATCCTGCCGCCTTCCGGCCCGACCCCGAGCAGCTGCGGGCGACGATCAACGGCGCGCTGAGCGAAGTCGCCTGGAAGTTCGCCGGCGGCGCCCTGACCACGACCGCGGTATGCAGTGCGCTGTGGGTCCTCGGTCGGCGACGGGGCTCGTGGGGCCGGGCTGCGGTGGCCTCGGCCGGCGCCACGGTGCTCGCGCTCGCCCTGCCGGGCAGCGCTGCATACCTGACCTATCGCAGCGACAACCTGGCCGAGTACCGCACGACCAGCCTGCTCAGCCAGTTCGGGGAGGGGACCCTGTTCACCGACATCCGGGGGCAGGCGGTGCGGGCCGCGCCCTACGTGCAGAACCTGCTCGCGCTGTCCCAGGCGTTGCAGCAGGAGTTCACGCCCGAGGAGATCAGCGACCAGGTGGGGGCCCGGTTCCTGCTCATCTCGGACATTCACGGCCTGGACTACTACCCGCTGATCGAGCAGATCGTGGAGTCCGAGGACATCACGGCAGTCATCGACATGGGCGACCTGGTCAACTTCGGCCGGGTCGAGGAGGGCGAGGTGGCCGACATCTACGACGGTATCGAGGCGCTCGACGTGCCCTACGTCTTCGTGCGCGGCAACCACGGGGCGCGCTCGGCCACCGATGAGTCACTCGTGCGGCGGCTAGACCAGCTCGACAACGTCGCACTGGTGGAGCCCGGCGACGGTCAGTATGTCGAGGTGCAGGTCGCGGGTGTGCGCATCTCCGGCTACAACGACGTGCGCTTCTTCGCCCAGCAGAGCGCAGACTTCGCGGCCGACCAACAAGCCGCACTGGACGACTACGAGGCGGCGACAGAGGGGTTCCGGCCCGCCGACATCATGATCACCCACGAGCCCTACGGGGCATACCGCTTCGACCCGGCGGGAGTGACGGTCAACGGGCACATGCACACCCCCACCCTCAAGGGCCCGCACATCGGGGTCGGGTCGTTCACCGGTGGCGGGTTGTTCAACCACTTCCTGTTCCCCGAGGAGGAGGACGAGGACACCGTGGGTGAGCTGCCCGGCCAGCCCTACGCCTTCGACATCCTGACCATGGGGCAGGACTGCCAGGTGCTGTCACTCACCCGCTACTCTTACCGCAACCTGGTCTCAGGTCGACCGCAGTACGACGACGTGTCGTTGGTGAACGGGGCCACGATCGACCCCGAGCCACCGCAGGGCCGCACGTGCGGAGGCTCAGCGGAGGTGGTGCTGACCCCGATCGGGCCGGCGACCGGGGACCAAGACGGCGCCGGCGCGGGCTCGACCCAGGCCCCCTGAGAGCCCGCGCGGTCGCTCAGGCGCGCGCCGCCTCCTGCTCGAGGGCCTGCGCGACGGGCGTGGAGCCGTTGTTGAAGGCCAGTGTGCGACCACCGAGGTCGGTGCGGTCGACAACGGCTGCCAGGACTGCCGCCACGTCGGCACGCGTCACGCTGCCGCCCTGCACGCCGTTGTCGCCGGTGGCGATCTCGATCGCTCCGGTGGGCGGGTCGTCGGTCAGCCCGCTGGGCGCGAGGACGATGCCCTCGAGGGCCTCAGCCGCGCGCAGGTGCTCATCGGCGGCGGCCTTGGACTCGGCATAGACGAAGAACGGGTTGTCCTGCGGGATACCGTGGTCGGGGCCGGCGCCGAAGTAGGACAGCATGACGTAGCGCGGCACACCGGCGGACGCGGCGGCATCCATGCTGCGGATCGCGGCGTCCCGGTCCACGGCATGCGTGCGCTCGGGGTCGCCGCCTCCGGCGCCGGCGGTCCAGACGACCACGTCATAGCCGGTCAGGGCCTCGGTCATCGCCTCCGTGTCGGCGTGCTCGACGTCAAGCAGCACCGGTGCCGCGCCGAGGGTGCGGATCTCCTCGGCGTGGTCGGGGTTGCGGATGATGGACTCGACCTGGTGACCGGCCGCCAGCAGCAGGGGTGCTGCCGCGCGGGCGACCTTGCCGTGTCCGCCGATCAGTGCGATGCGTGCCATGGGGTGTCGTCATCTCCTGGTTCGAGGGGCCTAGCCCGAGTTTCCGATGATCGTGGGGTTCTGATGGTCTTCGGCTGAGTGAGTTGACGCGTCTTCCCTGGTGACACGCCGATCTGGTGCTTGGCAGTAGCCCTGATCTCGCATATGACCTAAAGTATGGCGAGTCTGTACAAGAAGGTGATCAGCGGCCGGCCGTACTGGTACCTGCGCGAGATGGGTT
>NZ_JBPCKQ010000112.1:0-10297 GCF_051004135.1 Ornithinimicrobium sp. | reverse complement strand
GCAACACCACCACGACCACCGGGCTACGCGTCCACTGCGTCCTGGACACCGAGGACTACCCCACCGGTCTGCGGTACACCAAGAAGGACGTCGAGGCACTCCCGCTGACCCGCCACGACTTCCACGGTGAGTGGAACTACACCCTCACATCATCACGCGACACGCCGTGAGAGACCCACACTATTTCTTCGCGGCCCCTAACCGAACTGCTCGTCGAACGATGACAGCTCGCCGATGGCACCGTCGACCAGGTCCGCCTTTGCGCTACCCGGGTCGTCAAGGAACGCGATGTCGACCTCGCGAGACGCGGTCGCCGGGGCGGGCAGGAGGTCCTCGTCGAAGGTGCCCAAGATGGCCTGGGAGCCGATGACCAGGATGTGGGGGTCGCCCGCGATCTCAGAGCTGGTCCGCAGCACGTGTGCGAGCTGCTCACGGTTCATGCGGCCTCGTGCTCGGCCGCCCAGTGCCGCCGGAAGGCGAGGTGCACTGCCAATCGTTCCTGCTCCTCCAGCACCCCGGCGAACGGAGAGTTCGCCCGCAGCTCCACCGCGTCTGGGTCGCGGCTGGCGATCACGTCGGCGACCGCGTCGACCCCCCGGTCGAGGAGCTGCTGCCACTGGCTCAACCTGTGCTGGCTCATCCCGGCCTCGCGGTGCTGTCCGCGCCACCGCTCGATATTGAGCTGGGCATGCGCCAACACTCGGTCCGGGTCCCGTAGCAGCGGGCCAAGCAGCGCGCGGTGCAGCCACAGCGAACGCTCCTCCTCACGGCGCAAGCCGAGGGTGCGCTGTCCCGGCAGGGCCTGCAGGTCCTGCCGAGCGATCCGGCGGTGCGTGCCGACCGTTGAGGAACGCAGTGTGCCGGAGTCACACAGGTCCACGACATGCTGACGTGAGCAGCCCAGAATCTGCGCCACCTGACCCGTCGTCAACATCCTCCGATCAGCATCCACAGGCCAAGTGTCAGCCGCAAACACAAAAAACACAACACTTACAGGCGGCCTTGACGTCCACGCTTTTCGTATTACGTTTTGGGTGTGGAGAGCATTATCGGCAGGCCCGTCACCGAGCAGGACATCGAGGACTGGGCAGAGGAGGCCGAACGGGGTTACGACGTCGAGCGGCTACGCAGGCGCGGTCGAAAGCCACTTGGGATGGCCGAGCCAGTCACCGCGCAGCGCCGAGGCTCGCGCGCCCGTCCCGAACGTCTTCTGGATATGGAACTCGATCGCCTGGACCGGCGCGTCCAGCGCGGTGGCGTCTTCGAGCCGCCTCGTCCAGGCCACGATTACTGGGGGTTGCCCGATGGGGTCCATGCGCTTCTCCTCGCTGGCATGCGCGCCGCGAGGATGCTCGCCAGGCGCCGTGGTCTCCACCTTGCCTCGGGGCAGCGGCGAGTGCAACCGACATAGGCGGAGTCTTCAGCGGGTGACCTCGGCGTTGATCTCGGTGGCGAACTGCAGAAAGTCGGGGTGACCGGGCAGAGCCTGTAGGCATTGCTGCATCAGGTCTCGGGTGCGGCCGAGGTCTCCATGTCGGTGTGCCAGTCGGGCCTGGAGGTACTGCTGTTCAGGTCCGCCCAGGGCGGGGTGGCGGGTGAGCCGCTCGCTCGAGGCGGTCCTCGGCGTCCATGTCGGCCAAGTGGTCGAGGAGCAGGTTGTTGCACTCAGCGAGCGCTTCGGTGCGCTCTTCCCGGCCTCTCAGGCAAACCTTATGCCAGGTTATACTTCAGAGGTTCTATAAAGACCTATCGCAACTGGAGGATGACGCGCCGTGCAAACGAGCCCCTACACCCCCGGTGAGACCGCCCACGAGATCCCCGGCCGGGAGACCCAGCTGACCGACATCTCCGGCCTCCTCGCTCGTGTCGCGCTTGAGGGACGCTTCGCCGGCCGGATCCGGGTGGACGTTGGGCCGCGCGGCGTCGGCAAGACGAGCCTGTTGCGTCGCGCCCAACGCACAGCGACCGATCTGGGTCTTGCCACCGTGTACGTCACCGCGGGCAACGGCACGCTCACCGCCGTCATCGCCGACGAGGTCGATCAGCTCACCCGGGCGTGGGGCCACGGAGACGTCTTGGCGCAATGGGTCGAGGAGGTGAAGTTGTCGGCAGGTGTGCCAGGTTTCGGCCACGTCGAGGTGACTGGCGGGAGCGGGCCCGCCCCGCAGGCGACACGCGCCTTCCGCGAGCTCGTCGCTCACACGGCCCGCTCCGCGACCCAGGACGCCGACCGAAAGGGCTTGGTTCTCCTCATCGACGAGTTCCAGGCCGCGGACGAGGACTCTTTGCGGACCATCGCGTATGCGTGGCAGGAACTCCAATCCTCCGACCTCCCGGTCCCGGCCGCGCTGCTGGCCGCCGGCCTGTCCCACACCCCGGACGTGGTCACTGGCGCCGTCACCTACGCCGAGCGGTTCCAGTACCGGCCGATGCGTGATCTTGAACCGCACGAGACGCGGGAGGCCTTGACCGCGCCGACCTCGAAGTTGGGGGTCGCCTGGGCAACGGACGCGTTGGCGACGGTCGTCGAACGTGCCCAGGGGTATCCGTACTTCGTCCAGGTGTACGGCGACGAAGTCTGGCGGGCCGCGGGCAACCCGGACCCTGGCGACCAGCTCACCGGAGGGCACGTGCACGCCGCCCAGGGGCGCGTGGACGTCGACCTGACCGAGCTGTACCGCACCCGGTGGGCTAAAGCGTCCGCGCGGGAGAGGGAGATCCTCGCGATCATGGCCGCACACGCGGAGCTTCCCGTCCCACGCCGCGACATCGCCACAGAGCTCGGTGTGGACACGACGGCTCTTTCGATGGCGCGCCAGTCGTTGCTGGACAAGGGCATCGTGGACGCGCCGGCGCACGGGATGCTCGCGTTCACCGTGCCGGGGTTCGGTGCTTACGTCAGATCCGTCACAGACAGTTAGGGACCCCCTGCCAGTCCAACCACCCGCCGAGCCACCGCGGCAGAAGCGGGCGGTCACGCAGCAGGCAAACCAAGGCTTCGGTGAAGGTTGGCCATCGGCGGCTACGGAGGCCCCAAAGCTTCTCGGCCACGTCGTCGTGCGGAACCGGCACCCGGACTCGGTCAACGTCAGCGAGGTCGAGGCATATGATGCGCGGACCCTGCCGGTATGCGGGGAACTGGCCGGCTGCAATGCGGTGGCGCAGCATGCGCGTGCTGAGGCCATGCGGCATAGCTGGAAGGCTCGGCGCACCGAGCTCAGGCGGTCTGCAACGGCTCGATCTGGTCGAGGGCCTGGCCGATGGTCTCCTTCTCCTTCTCCAGGTCATACCGGGTCTGGAGGTTGAGCCAAAAGCGGTCGCTGGTGCCGAAGTATCGCGATAGGCGCAGGGCGGTGTCTGCGGTAATGCGCCGCTTGCCGTGGACGATCTCGTTGATCCGGCGCGGGGACACTCCGATCGACACCGCCACGCGGTGCTGGGTCACTCCCAGTGGCTCAAGAAACTCCTCGAGCAGCACCTCGCCAGGGTGGATTGGGGCGACGGTTGTGCTCACCTGTGACACTCTCATCCTGGTAGTCCACCAGCTCGACGTCCTCGGGTCCGGCCGCCGTCCAGACGAAGCAGACCCGCCACTGCTGGTGGATCCTGATGCTGTGCTGGCCGGCCCGGTTGCCCTTGAGGGGCTCGCGGCGGTTGCCTGCCGGGATACGAAGGTCGTCCAGGTTCTCTGCGGCGTCCAGCATGACCAGCTTGCGCAGGGCTACCCGTTCGATCCGGGGGTCGAAGCCCTTGGCTCGCTGGCGAGACCAGAGCCGCTCCGTCGCAGTGTCTCGGGACGACCTGATCACCCCACAAGCATAACGCGACGCGTCATGCTGGCGTAGACAAAGGCAGGTTGGGATCTGCCCTTGTGCCGCCGTCTTTGGCGGCGTCAAGGCGCGGCCACCGGCTGGGACACCACAGCCTCGGCGCTGCGCCGGTAGGCTGGATGCATGTCTCGACTGGACCGGATCACCGCGGATGCGTCGATCTGCCATGGCAAGCCGGTGGTCCGTGGGCTGCGGTATCCGATCCAGATGTTGCTGGAGTTGATGGCTTCGGGGATGTCGGTGGAGGAGGTTCTCGAGGACTACCCAGACCTGGAGCGAGATGACCTGCTTGCGGCTCTGGAGTTTGCGGCGCTCACTGCGGGCGGCCAAGCGGTCGGACCTCTCGGCGCCGCGTGAGGTTGCTCGTCGACGCCCAGCTACCCGTCCGGCTCGCTGCCGGGCTCGGCAAAATCGGTCATGACGTGCTCCATACCTTCTCGCTTCCGGACGGCAACAGGAGCAGCGATGAGCGGATCGCGGCCTTGGCTGATCAGGAGGGTCGGGTGCTTGTCACCAAGGACGCGGACTTCCGCAACAGCCATCTGTTGACCGGTTCGCCCGCGCGTCTGCTGGTTGTCGCCACGGGCAAGATCGGCAACGACGACCTGTTGAGGCTCTTCGAGTCGCGGATGGCTGAGATCGAGGAGGCCTTCGTTCTGGGCGACCACGTCGAGCTCCGGCGTGGCGCAGTCGTCTCGCATCCACGCACCGAGCCATGAGGGTCGCAGCGGTCCATGCCGCGGAGCGTGCCGTCTTCGTCGACGACCTGGACGAGAACAGTCCAGGCCGTCAACTACGCCTCGGCTTCGACGCGGGGTATGACGCACGCCCGGCCTGCTCCTTCGTTCGGCTCGAGGGCCGCCCGGTCCAGATTTAGGAGGCCTCGTCGTATGCGGGGTGGTGGCTACTCACCTTCCGTGCGGCGGCGAGGTGGCCTCCCAGGTAGGCGCCGACCCCGGAGACGGCCGCCCCTGCCAGCGCAAGCGTGGTTCCGGTGCTGTGCCGCCCGCGCTGACGGGCGACCCACGACGATGCGTAGATGCCGATGGCCAGACCGTTAGTCACGGCGTGCACCAGGCCGACCCGCTTGTCGCGTGGGCCGATGTCCGACCATTCCGCCCACCCGGTCCAGGCTGTCGGTCCGACGGCGAGCAGACCGGTGCCGATGAGCTTCTGCGCCGAGCTGGCGGACTCCTCCCCTCCGAACAGGTCGAGCACACTGGCGGAGGTCCAGGTGCCGATCACGAGATCGGTCAGCACGGGGTGCACCGCGTGGCCGAGCCAGTCACCCCGCAGCACCGAGGCTCGCGCGCCCGTCCCGAACGCCTTCTGGATATAGGGCTCGATCGCCTGGACCGGTGCGTCGAGCGCGGTGACGTCTTCGAGTCGCCTCGTCCAGTCCACGATTGCTGGGGGTCGCTCGATGGGGTCCATGCGCTTCTCCTTCGTGGCATGCGCGCCGCGATGATGCTCGTCAGGCGCCGTCGTCTCCACCTTGCCTCGGGGCAGGGGGGTGTGCAACCGACATTCAAGAGCAAGCGGCCTCCCTCGTCGGGCAAGGGTGGACAGAGAGCCGCTGCCGAGCAAGCCGGCTCAGAGAGCCGGTATGCCGGGGTGACCAGGCAGGGTGTGCAGGCGCGGGCGGCCGGTGCGGCAGGCCTCGGCGCAGTTTGCCCATCCGCGGTCCATACGTCGTGGTCGCTCCGGCTGTCGTCGTGATCTCTTGACCAACAGGCGGGCTCGACACTGGGACCTTGGTTGGTCATACTTGTGACCATGACGACCTTCCTGGCATTGGCCGAAGTCAAGGCACATCTCTCCGAGCTGATTGGACGGGTCAACACGCAGCATGAACGCGTCACGGTCACGGTGCACGGCAAGCCCTCGGCGGTACTGATCGCCACCGAGGACCTGGAGTCGCTGGAAGAGTCGCTCGCGATCCTCTCCGACCCCGAGACCATGCAACGACTTGCCGCCTCCGATGCCGAACTCGCGCGAGGCGAAGGCCTTCCTGAGGCCGAGCTGGCCCGAGCAATGGCCGAACGCCAGAGGCGAAGTGCGTGACGCAGGATCGAGACCGGTACACGCTCGTCATCACCCCCACTGACCGGCGACAGCTCACGGAGAAGCTGCCAGAGGCTGTGGCGTTCGCCGCGCATGAGTTCATCGTGGGTCCCCTGCTTGGCAATCCTCACCGACTCGGCAAGCGGCTCCACCCGCCGCTGGACGACCGGCACAGCGCACGCCGCGGCACCTACCGTGTCATTTACCGCATCGTCGACGATGAGCGCACCGTCACGGTCGTCGACATCGCCCACCGTCAAGATGCCTACCGCAGCAACCGCTGAGACCTTCGTCGAAGCACGGTCGGCTCGTGCGCTCAGTCGCGGCCCGCGTGCGGGACCGGGACCAGGAGGCGGTCGACGTCGGCGGGGTCGAGGCGGATGATTCGCGGGCCCGCCCGGTATGCGGTGAGCTGGCCGGTCGCGATGCGGCGGCGCAGTGTGCGGGTGCTGAGGCCGGTCCGTTCGGCGGCTTGGGTCAGGGACTCGTAGTGGCGGCGTGCGGTTGTCTGGGTCATGGGACTCCTCTCACCTCCATAGGCCCGAGAAGCGGGTCCCTGACTGTCACGACCTGGCCGCTCCTCGGCACGTGGCGGGGGTCAGCGTCCGATCGACGGACCCCGCGGGCGGTTCGTATAGCTGGGACGGACATTCTCCACGGGGGTGGAGAACTTCGGTGAGGGCCGTCTCCGCGGCCTGTCCTGACGAGGCCTCGGTGGCAGCGCATCCAGCAGCCCAAAGTACAGATCCAGTGCCGGGTGCTCGCCCAGAGGCTCAGTCCTGACCGCGATATGGCTGATCGTGGGGATGTCGTAGCCGGCGTTGTGGATGTGCTGCATCCTCTGCGCGAGCATCGGCCACTCCGCGTCGCGGGTGAGGCGGGGGTCGAGCCGATCCGCGAAGGGCGCCCATCGTTGCTCCGGGGTCGTGAGGGCCTCGTTGGTCCCGGCCCGGCCCAGGTCGTGGGCGGCGATCTCCGCCTGGGTCGGCGCCCACGCAGGAGCGATCTGATCCAGGCCCAGCAGGTCATCCGGTGGCCGTGCCGCGGGCACCTCCCGGTCCTCCTCGGGCAGCGGCGGGTCGGTCACGATGTCGATGCGCCAGAGCAGGTCCGGTATGTCGTCGCCGCCGGCGGCAGGGCGGGCGGCGGCCACCAGGTCCTTCACCTGCCATCCGCGCTGTTGCGCGTGGTCCATGCTGGTGGCAAGGGCGGGCCACCACGCCCTGTCCTGCATGACCCGCACCTGGTCCGCGCCGAGCGCCTCGACCAGGGCGGGGACCCAGGGCCGGGTCTGCCCGTGCGGCTCGTCGACGCCGGCTGCCACGGCGGGGGACAGGTGGGCCGCGATGCGCCACCACAGCGTGGCCGCGGCGTGGTCGTCGGGCAACGGGCCGGTCGTGGCGGCATGCCGCAGTGGCTCGGCCGCGGGGATGCCGGCCCGGGACACCGCGGCCAGCCGCTCGGCCAGGACGGGAGCGAACGCATCGGCCCGCGCGGCGGGCGACAGTGACTGGATGACGGGTCCCCACTCGGCCAGCGCGGGCGATCGGTCCCTCAGTTGGGCCCTCAGCGCGCGTTGGTGGAGCGCGGGAGCCATCTCCGGGCAGGGTGGCCCGGTGGGTCGCCGGTCTGCGTCGGGGATCTGCCCGGCGGCCCGCCAGACCGCGACCTGCGCGCGCATCTCGTCGGCCGGCCGGGCGGCACCCGGCGGTGCCCACGCCGGGGTCGGCCCCGAGGCCGCCCGCGAAGCGACCTGCCCGGCCAGGTCGCGGACGAGATCGGCGCGCTGAGTCAGGTAGGGACCCCACTGCGGGTCCTTCGCCAGGACCGGGGGTATGCCGGGGGTCCAGGGCAGCGGGCCGGCACCGGCGTTGCGTAGCCAGGTGTCGTCCAGCCGCCAGCCCAGGACCGCGGCAGGGTCGCCGGCGGTGGTGAGCTCACGACACACCACCGCCTCGCGCAGCGCCTGGTCCGGGTCGATGCCGTGAGCGGCAAGCAACGTCGGGTGAGCGCGCAGCGTGGGCCAGGCCGGGGCGTCCCCTATCCCGGGCACGAGCCGCTCGGCGGTGGCGTCCAGCCGCGCCGGGCGCCTCGCTCTTCGCGGAGTAGTAGTCGGCCAGTCCGGCGTGCCCGGTCGCGGTCGCGGCGTGCCGCGCGACCTGCCGGGTCAGGTAGTCATACACCGACCCCGCGCTCAGCTTGTGGATCGACACCGTCTCCCGTAAGCCCAGGGGCGCTCTTCTGACTGTCAGGTACTTGTCACGTCACCGACCGTCGGTGCAAGAGGTGTATCGATCAGCAGTGGGAACGCTCCAGGGGGAGGGGCGCTGGTCGGCAAGGTGACGGGTGGGCCGCGCGGCTCAGGGCGGTGAGCCTGTGGCTTCGATCGGCGGTCTGAGGGACGGTCAGGGTTCGACGAAGGCGAATGGTTCGAGGTCAGCGGCGGCGGCGACCGGCACGGTCGGCATACCGGTCCAGGGCATTGAGGATGTCCGGTGCGCGCCAGGTCTGGTTGCGCGGCTTGTCGTCCTGGTGGTGCTTGAGGATGCCTCGTTGGACGAGGACGTCAATGTGCCGGTGAACGTTCTGCCCGGGCGAGGCCGCGAGGACCTCGCGGACCTGCGTGACGGAGACGACCGGGTAGCGCAGCAGGCCGTCGGCGAGCCGGCGAGCCCCGGAGTCGGCGCGGATCCCGGACAACTTTTCCTTCCAGCCCGCACGAACGCATTCCAGGTCGGCGATGAGCTCTCGGCCGTTGGCGACCCCGAGCATCGTGGCGCGGGCGAGGGTGCTGACGATCATCTCCGGTCCGCCCTCCCGGTATGCGGTCAGAGCGCGGAAGTAGCCCTTCGTGTCGGTCAGCAGACCGGCGCTCACCGGGACCGAGACGTGGTGGGCGACGCCCTTGGCCCGCAGCATCGCCTGCACGAGGGCACGGCCGACTCGACCGTTGCCGTCCGGGAAGGGGTGGATCGTCTCGAACTGGGCGTGCGCGAGGGCGGTCTGCGCCAACGCAGGCAGGTCGACCCTGGCGAGGAAGGCCACCAGGTCAGCGATGGCCGGCTCGATGCGAGCGGCAACGGGGGGCACGAAGTCGGCGTCGTGCGGAGTGCCCGGCCCGAACGCGCGGGCTCGGCCCCCGATCCACACCTGGTCCTCACGCCATCTCCCGGCAATCTGCGGCACGCTTCGACGCATCAGGGTTTCGTGCATGGCCAAGATGGCATAGCCGTCCAGGTGGTCGGCCAGCTCAAGGGCGGCCCGCATCGACTGCACGTTCGCGACGATCATCTCGGCGTGGGCGGTGCCGGCCCCGGTGACCTCTGCCTCGGCGATCTTGCGGGCGGAGGCGGACAGCTGCTCGATCTGGGAGGACGCCGCAGACTCCGTGCGCAACAGCATCGCGGTGAACGGGGCGAGCTCGCGGCCCGCCTCGGCATCGAAGAGCCGCGCTTCTCCGGCCGCTTCCTCCACCTCCGCGGCGACTCCGCCGGACAGACTGAGGTCAAGCTCGGCGATCGGTGCCAGGACAGCGGCACGATAAGGCCGCCCGAGCATCGCTCGGTCCTGCCGCGGCATCCCGCTGACCGGGTGGACATCCCACGGGACACTCTCGTAGGCGACCGCGGGCCACGTACCGCCGCGGTTCGGTGTGACGCTCACAAGGACATCGTACTGTCATCTATCATCTAAGTGACACTAAAATAGAACCCTGGTGTCACTTCCGCAATGGGGGTCCGTCGTGCAGGTACGCCCTCTCACGTCACCGCGGCCTGACTCTGACAAGGCGGTCCTGTGACGACCGTCGAGTTGCCCCACTACCAGGAATTGCTCCTGCAACACTTGAGGCAGTCAAGGATCTCGGGGGCTCCGGATCAGGTATGCCGCGCCCAGACCGAAGCTCACGGGCAGCAGGATGCGGTGATCGGGGCCGACCCACATCCGGGCCAGGTGTGGGATCACCAGGCCCACCCAGCTGACCACTCCGCTGACGGCCACGGCACCGGCCACGACGAGTGCGGACGCGCTCAGCACCACCCAGCGCAGCACGCCGGGCCGCACGCCGAGGGACGCGGCGTCCTCGTCGCCCAGGGATAGCACGTTGATCCGCCACCGCAGCAGCAGCAGGACGGTCCCGCCGAGGATCGGCACCAGGGCGATCCCGACCTTGGCGAAGGTCGCGGTGGCCACGCTGCCCAGCAGCCAGAAGTGCCCACCCTTGATGAGGTCGTCCAGGATGGCTCGGACCCTTGACACGAAGTTCACGGGCCTCACAGTGTGGCCTGTTGGGAGTTTCCACCAGCCGCAGCGCGCAGAAGCGACGCGCGGTCAGCAATCTTGACGCGACCCCGGCCTTGTGCCCGGCCGCGGGCAACCTCGGCCATCTCGATGGCACACCACCC
>NZ_JBPCKQ010000111.1:0-49071 GCF_051004135.1 Ornithinimicrobium sp. | reverse complement strand
ACCTGGACCGCTGTCGACCGTGACTACGAACAGCTCCGCATCGACATGCAAACCCTCTTCACCGACCTCGGCATCTCCGTCGCCGCATAGACAACAAATTGTCGATGAGGAGCCCTCAAGCGCCTAGGGGAGTGTCTGTCGTTGTCCACATCCCCGTCCGGTCCGACGCTGTGTCCACAGGTCCTCGCGCCGGCCTTCTGCTGGGAATGCCGATCCGGCACGGTGGTCTCAGCGCACCCGCCGGTGCGCTCAGACACCACCTGACATGCACAGGAGAGGCGGACAGCATGAACGACAGCTACGTGACCGTGAACGGCAACCTGACCAGGGAGCCTCAGCGCAAGTTCGGCAAGAAGTCGGGTGACCCGTTCACCGTCTTCGGGATTGCCCAGAACCACTCGCACCGAAAGCCGGACGGCACGTTCGTCGAGACGGGCACCAGCTACTACGAGGTGATCGCGTTCCGTGCCCTCGGCGACAACTGCGCGGCAAGCCTGCACCTGGGAGACCCGGTCGTGGTCTACGGCCGGTTGAGCATCAACAACTGGGAGACCGAGGACCGGCACGGCACCACGGTGCAGATCGACGCCGGCCACGTCGGTCACGACCTGCTCTTCGGCACGTCGTCCTTCGCGCGGGGCCGGGCGGCGGCGGCAAATCACGACCGGATCGCCACCGAGGTCAACGGCGCGCCCGGGCAGGTCAACAGTGACGGCGAGTTCTTCGAGCAGGACCTCGGGCCCGAGCCCGCTCCGGAGGACGTGGAGCACGAGGCTCAGGTGGCCTGAGGGACGCGGGTCGAGAGGATCCGACCTGCGGATCGAGACCCGACCTGCCAGATCGAGGACCGGGGGCAGAGTGACCGCGCGATTCTGCCGGGCCGCGACCGGCGGATAGCCTGGGCGCCATGGCGGAGTTCATCTACACCATGAGTCGTGCCCGCAAGGCCCACGGCGACAAGGTCATCCTCGACGACGTGACGATGTCGTTCTACCCCGGTGCCAAGATCGGGGTGGTCGGGCCCAACGGTGCCGGTAAGTCGACCATCCTGAAGATCATGGCCGGGATGGACCAGCCCTCCAACGGCGAGGCTCGGCTGACCCCCGGCTACACCGTCGGCATCCTGCAGCAGGAGCCGCCGCTGGATGAGGACGAGACCGTGCTGGGCAACGTGCAGCAGGGGCTCGGCGAGATCAAGGACAAGGTCGACCGCTACAACCAGATCTCCGAGGAGATGGCCGACCCGGACGCCGACTTCGACGCGTTGATGGCCGAGATGGGCCAGCTGCAGGAGGCGATCGACGCCGCCGACGCCTGGGACCTGGACTCCCAGCTGGACCAGGCGATGGACGCGCTGCGCTGCCCTCCGGGCGACGCCGACGTCACCGTGCTCTCCGGCGGTGAGCGCCGCCGCGTCGCGCTGTGCAAGCTGCTGCTCAGCAAGCCCGACCTGCTGCTGCTGGACGAGCCGACCAACCACCTCGACGCCGAGAGCGTGCAGTGGCTGGAGCAGCACCTGGCCTCCTACCCCGGCGCAGTCCTGGCCGTCACCCACGACCGGTACTTCCTGGACAACGTGGCGCAGTGGATCGCCGAGGTCGACCGCGGTCGGCTCTACCCTTACGAGGGCAACTATTCGACCTACCTGGAGAAGAAGCGCGAGCGCCTCGCAGTCCAGGGCAAGAAGGACGTGAAGCTGGCCAAACGCCTGGAGAAGGAGCTGGAGTGGGTCCGCTCCAACGCCAAGGCCAAGCAGACCAAGTCCAAGGCGCGGCTGGGGCGCTACGAGGAGATGGCCGCCGAGGCTGACCGCACCCGCAAGATGGACTTCGATGAGATCCAGATCCCGCCGGGGCCCCGACTGGGCAGCCAGGTGATCGAGGTCAGGGACCTGAAGAAGGGCTTCGGTGAGCGGGTGTTGATCGACGACCTGTCGTTCACTCTGCCGCGCAACGGCATCGTCGGGGTGATCGGCCCCAACGGCGTCGGCAAGACCACGCTGTTCAAGACGATCGTCGGCTTCGAGGATCCCGACTCCGGGTCGGTCAAGGTCGGTGACACGGTCAACATCTCCTACGTCGACCAGAGCCGCGGCGGCTTGGAGGCCGACAAGAGCCTGTGGGAGGTCGTCTCCGACGGGCTGGACTTCATCAAGGTCGGCAACGTCGAGATCCCCTCGCGTGCCTACGTCTCGCAGTTCGGCTTCAAGGGCCCCGACCAGCAGAAGAAGGCCGGCGTGCTCTCCGGCGGGGAGCGCAACCGGCTCAACCTGGCGCTGACCCTCAAGCAGGGTGGCAACCTGCTGCTGCTCGACGAGCCCACCAACGACCTCGACGTCGAGACCCTCGGCTCGTTGGAGAACGCACTGCTGGACTTCCCCGGTTGCGCCGTCGTGATCAGCCACGACCGGTGGTTCCTGGACCGCGTGGCCACGCACATCCTGGCCTACGAGGGCACCGAGAAGGACCCCGACAACTGGTACTGGTTCGAGGGCAACTACGGGGCGTATGAGGAGAACAAGGTCGAGCGTCTCGGTGTCGAGGCGGCTCGGCCGCACCGGGTGACCTACCGCCGGCTCACCCGCGACTGAGCGCGACCAACCCACTCGGAGCCGCCGAGCGGGTTGCCGGGCACGAGGGGATGGGATGTCGCGACGGCCACGCCGGCTCCCACCGCTGCCCGACCGGGACGGCCTCGGGGCCGCCCGGGTGCGGATGCCGCGCGTCGGTCCGTGGAGCACCGTGGTCGAGTTTCTGATCGAGCGCACCGGCGACGCCGAGGGCGTCGAGCAACGGTTGCGGGACGGCGAGATCCGGCTCGGCGACGGCACCGTGGTCACCGGCAGCACCGCATACCGTCCGGGCGGGATGGTCTACCTCTATCGCGACCTGCCCGACGAGGTCCCGGTGCCGTTCGGCATCGAGGTGCTGCACCACGACGAGCACCTGCTGGTCGTGGACAAGCCGCCGTTCCTGGCCACGATGCCGCGGGGGAGCCACGTCGCGCAGACCGCCCTGGTGCGGCTGCGCCGAGAACTGAACCTCCCCGAGCTGGCCCCGGCACACCGGCTGGACCGGTTGACCGCCGGGGTGCTCGTGCTCACCACCCGGCGCGAGGTGCGCAGGCCCTATCAGGAGCTCTTCGCCCGTGGCGAGGTCACCAAGATGTATGTCGCGCTGGCACCGGCCCGTGAGGATCTCGCCCTCGCGGTCGACGTGCGCGACCGGCTGGTCAAGCCCCGCGGCTCGCTGCAGACCGTGCGCGAGCCGGGGGAGCCCAACGCGCACACCCACGTGGAGCTGGTGGAACGGTGTGGGGAGCCAATCGTGCGGCAAGGCAAACAGGGACTCTACCGGCTCACCCCGACCACCGGGCGCACCCATCAGCTGCGGGTGCACCTGGCCGGTCTGGGCATTCCCATCGAGGGGGACCCGCTCTATCCCGTCGTCCAGGACCTGGCCTTGGACGGCTTCACCACCCCGCTGCAGCTGCTTGCCCAGCATCTGGCGTTCGTCGATCCGTTCACCGACGAGCAGCGGACCTTTACGAGTCGACGGCGGCTGCCGCTGACCGGGACGGCGGCGCCGGACGCTCCCACTGCGCGGTGAGGCCGGTGGGCTGCCCGCCCATCCGTCGCACCAAGGTGTGCGACGCCGCGTTGTGCACGTCGGTTTCGGTCGTCACCGCCTCGACTCCGCGGAGGCGCAGCTCGGTGCCGACCGCCAGGACCAGGCGCAGGCACAGCGACGTCCGGCGTAGCGACGCGACTACCCCGAGGCAGCCGACCCGCGGATGCGGTGAGCGGTTCCACACCCGGACCAGACCGACGTGGGCGCCGTCCGACTGGCGCCGGGCCACGACATACAGGGCCGGGTCGAACTGCCCGTCGTCCAGCGACTCGGCCATCTCGGTGACGGTGCCTGCCCACCCGGAGGTGCCGGGGATGTCCTGGCGGATCTGGTTGTCCAGGGCGCACAGCGCGGTCAGGTCGGTATGCCGTGCGCTCACCAGGTCATAAGAGACGTCGTCCTCGGGTCGGCGGCCGATGCGGAGCCTGGTCAGCCGGTCGAGGGCCGGGGCCACCCGGATCAGCCAGTGCTGCTCGAGGCGCGTCCGGCGGAAGCCGGCACCGCTCAGCGCGGCCGACTGATTGTCGTCGTGCGCCGGGGCGGATGCGAGCAGCGGGACACCCGCATCCTGGGCGAGAGCTGCAGCTAGGTCGCCCCACACGTCAGGGAGCTCCGATGGCAGCCGCACGACGCAGCGCCGATCGGGCCGCAGCCACGCCCGTGCCTCAGCTGGCGGGGTGTTGCCGGCCGCGCTCACCCGCCAGCTGAGCGGGTCGAGCTGCTGGACGACATACGGCATACGGCATGGTGTCGCGCGGCGCAGCGAGTCGGCCACCGGTTTTCGTGAACTGCGGGATCACGCGACGACCTGGTGGGACAGACTGAGGCCATGAAGATCGGACTGCAGGTCTCCTATTTCAGCTGGCCGGACGCGCCGGCCTCGATCGGTCCGACCTTCGGGCGCATCGCTCAGGACGCCGAGGGCGCGGGACTGTCGAGCCTGTGGGTGATGGACCACTTCTTCCAGATCTCGATGGTCGGGCCCCCCGAGCTGGACATGCTGGAGGGCTACACCGCGCTGGCCTTCGCGGCAGGGCTGACCTCGCGCATCCAGCTCGGCACCCTGGTCACCGGGGTGACCCACCGGCATCCCGGGCTGCTGGTCAAGACCGTCACCTCCCTGGATGTGCTCAGCGGCGGCCGGGCCTGGCTGGGCATCGGCGCGGCGTGGAACGAGGAGGAACACCTCGGGCTCGGCGTGCCCTATCCGGCGCTGAAGGAGCGGTTCGAGCGGCTGGAGGAGACGCTGCAGATCGCGCACCGGATGTTCGCCGGCGACGAGTCGCCGTTCCACGGGCGGCACTACCAGCTGGAGCGCCCGCTCAACGTGCCGGCGCCGGTGAGCCGGCCGCACCCGCCGATCATGGTGGGCGGCTCGGGGGAGCGCAAGACGCTGCGGATGGTCGCGCAGTATGCCGACGCCTGCAACATCTTCGACATGGGACCGGAGGCGGTGCGCGCCAAGTACGACGTCATCGACCGGCACTGCGCCGACGTGGGCCGGGACCCCGCAGAGATCGAGCGGACGGTGATCGCCCGGATGCCGTTGGCGCGCCGCGGCCAGGGGGCTGCGGCCTCGGGGGAGGACACGATGAGCGTCGCGCAGGCCGTCGACAAGCTGGGCGCACTGGCCGAGATCGGCACCGACGCCGTGCTGTTCGGGCTGCCCGACGCACACCAGCCGCAGGTGTTCGAGCTGGTCGCCGAGCTCGTCGAGCAAGTCGGGGCCTCCGCAACCGACGCCGGCTGAGCAGGGGCGAACAGTCCTGTGGATATCCCGGCTGGCGGTCGGGTCGTGACCATAGGCTGAGCAAGTGCTGGTGGTGGACCCACATCTGCGTCCCGAAGACCTCCGCCGGGTCCGGGCAGGGATCAAGAGTGCCCTGGTCTCTGGAGTCGTCCCGTGGGACGATGACTCAACAGGAAGTGAGGTGCAGCGCCCATGAGGATTGGTGTGTCACCCGCAGACCAGGTGTTGGCTCGACTGGACATCGACCTGGCAAAGCGCCTGGGGGAGAGCGTGGATCCGCGCGTCGAGATGATCGCTCGCGCAGACCTGTCGTCTTACGACCGCCACGTGGCTCGGGCCACGCCGACGGGTGCGACTCATCGGCCGGTCGTGTGGCTCGATACGGAGACTGGCGAGGTCGTGGACCCGAGCGAGGACGGGCAGGGCACTGCCGAGGCATCGAGCAACGGGTCGGCGTCGGACGGCGGGCCGTCGGACAAGGCTTCCTGAACTCGGGCCATGGGGTCGTTCTCGCGCTGGTCAGGCAGGGCGCCGACAGCGCAACCAGAACCGCTTGAGGCTCAGCCGCACCGGTGGCCCACTCGCTGGTCCCGACTCGTGCAGCGCCAGCAGCTGCTCGGCATACGCATCGACCGTGAAATCCTCCGGCGCCTCCCATGGGACCAGTTGAAGGTAGGCGACCAAGGCGGCCACGTCGTCGAAACGGTAGCTGCCCACGAACTGGGCACCGTCCACGACCGACAACCCGGCCGCGCTCAGCGCCGCCCGGTGCAGGTCGAAGCGCACCTGGGGCGCCGGCGCCGGATGGCCCAACAGCTCGCCGAGCTCGTCACCGCCGACCTGTTGGGTCAGGAAGGTCCCACCCGGCGCAAGGACCCGCGCGATCTCCCCGGGATGGTAGGACTCGTGCCGGTTGAGGATCAGGTCGAAGCGGCCGGTCGGGAACGGCATCGGCTCGAGCTCGTCCAGGTCGTCGGGCTGGCCGAACTCCACGACCGCTATGCCGTGCGCCGCCAGGGCCGCCGTCGCGACCGGCACGTTGGGTGCCCATCCCTCGGTGGCCACGGTGTCGTGGGGAAGCACATCGGCGAGCCGCAGCAGCGCCTCGCCGTCACCGGTGCCCATGTCGAGCACATGGGACGCCTGACCGGCGGCCTCACGGCATACCTGCTCGAAGTCCCACGGCGGGGAGTCCTGGTCCATCCGCCCGGTCAGCGAGGAGAAGTTCCAGCCCTCCGGCTGCCCGGTCTGCTCGGCCCGCCAGGCGGCCAGCAGCTCCTCGGGCACCCGGCGAGGCGACCCCGAGGGCGATGTGTCGGAGGTCATCGGGCTCACTCCTTGACCCGGACCATGCCCTCCTGGGCGACGCTGGCCATCAACGTCCCGTCCTGGCCGAACATCAGCCCGTGACCCAGGCCGCGACCGTTCTGCGCCGAGGGGGAGGCCTGGCGATAGAGGATCCATTGATCGGCACGTGGGGTGCGGTGGAACCACATGGCGTGGTCCAGGCTGGCCGGCCGCAACCGCCGGTCGCCCCAGACCAAGCCGTGCCGGCGCAGAATCGGCTCCAGCAGGCTGAAATCCGAAGAGTAGGCCAGCACGGCCGCGTGCAGCAGCGGGTCGTCGGGCAAGGTGCGCGGCACCCGGAGCCACACGTGCTGCTGCGCCACCGGGTCACCGGCCTCCAGGAACAGCGCACCCTCGACGTGCTTGATCTCCACCGCCCGCCGGGCCAGGTGTCGGGCCGCCGGGTGGTCGATGCCGGCCAGGATCTCGGCGTCCGAGGGGAGTCCGTCCGGGCCGGCCACCTGCGGCATCTCGCTCTGGTGGTCCAGGCCGTCGGCCTCGTCCTGGAAGGAGGTGATCATCGACAGCAGGATCCGCCCGTCCTGCACCGCGTGCACCCGACGCGCCGAGAACGAGTGCCCGTCGCGCATCCGCTCGACCAGGAAGCGGATCGGTCGCTGGTCGTCGCCGGCGCGCAGGAAGTAGCCGTGCATCGAATGGATGCGGCGGGGATGATCCGCGGCACCCTCGGCCCCCGAGACTGTACGGCCGGCCGCGATCACGGATTGAGCGAGCACCTGCCCGCCGAACACCCGGCCGTGCGCCTGCGGCTGGCTGCGGCCGGAGAAGACATCGCCCGCGGAGTCGCCCAGATCGGCGCCGGCCCCGTCGGGGGAGGCGACGTGAAACGTGGTCGAGCCCTCCCGGGTCAGGTCCAGCACATCGAGCAGGTCGTCGATCGGGTCATCGAGGGTCACCCGCGCAGCCTAACGAGGTGGGACTGACAGGATGGCGACATGCCTGCTGACCCCTACTTCGTCGACGTGGCTGTGCGCTGGTCGGACATGGACGCCTACGGCCACGTCAACAATGTCGCCTTCGTGCGGCTGCTGGAGGACGCCCGTGTCTATGCGCTGCGCGACTGGTTCGGTCAGGACCGCGACCTGATCGACGACGGACTGCTGGTCGTGCGGCAGGAGATCGACTATCTCGCGCCGTTGACCTTCGACTACCGCCCGGCTCGGATCACCATGGGGTGCAGCCGGATCAGCGGTGCGTCCTTCGACATCGGGTATGCCGTGGGCCGGCCGGAGGGCGACGTCACCTATGCCGTGGCCGAGGTGACGCTGGTCGCCTACGACCTGCAGCGCAGCACTCCGCGTCGACTCACCGAGACCGAGCGGGCCCAGCTCTGCGCGATCGCGGGAGACCCGGCGCCGCTGCGCAGCCGTGGCACGCGGGCTCCCCGGTGAGTGGGGCCGAGGCGACCGGCGGTGGAGTTGGCGCCGACGTCCTGCGCTTCGCCGATGTGGAGTCGCTGCAGGACCTGAGCACCTACGTCGCTCGGGCCCGGCACCTGGACGCCGACGGCGCCATCCGGCTGCAGGCCGCCGGAGCGGTGCTGGCGGCGTGGGTGCGGGTGCTGCCCGGGCACGGTCTGCTCGGCCAGGGACTCGTGCTGGGGCTGCGCACGATGCCCCTGGACGGTGACCATGCGCTGGAGACGAGCGTGCCGCTGGCCGGTCTGAGCGACCGCTTCGCTCGCCGCTTCGCTGATCGGGACACGGGCACCGATCTGCCCGTGCCGCCCACTACCGTCAATCCACCGTGGGCCGCGCTGTCCCCACCCCGCAGCGACTGGGAGCCTCAGGCCACCCTGGCCTCCCAGACCCTGATCGACGTGGCGCGCCGGGGCATCGACGCGGTGGCGCAGGGCACCCCACAGGGAGCGGGTGCCGCTGCGGTGGCGGCACTGCGCCAGCGGGTATGGGGCGCCGACCTGCCGGACACCCCGGCCGGCACCCCGAGCGGTGTTGCCTTCGCGGCCTACAGCCTCGGCTTCGCCCAACCCGGCACCGAGGCCGTGATCCTGCGCAACGGGCCGTGGAGCCGGCTGAGCCTGGCCGCCGGGCACGTGCTTGCCCGTTGAACGGACGCGGGGTGGCGATCCGCTGGGGCCGCTGCCCCGGTCTGCGGCTGCGACACTGACCCGCATGGAGCCCTCCGCGCCGACATCTGGCGGCCCGCCGCGGGAGGACGACGTGCGCACGCTGCTGGCGCGGCTCGGGGCCGCGATGATCGCCACCGGGCAGCCGGTGCACGAGATCGAGGAGGAGCTCGTCGAGGTCGGGCAGCACCTCGGACATCCCGACGTGCAGGTCGGCGCTGGTCCGACCGGCATCATGGTTGCCCCGGCGGAGGGGTCGACGGCGACCTTCGAGTCGGTCCGGGTCAGTCTGCGGCTGGACCAGTCCGCCGATGTGCGCCGCATCCGGCATCAGCTGGTCCACGACGAGCTCACCCCCGCCGAGGCGTTTGCCCAGCTGGGGACCCTGCGGCACCGACCGCCGCGCTACCCCGCATGGATCGCCACTCCGGCATACCTGGTCGTGACCGTCGGCATCGCGCTGATCCTGCAGCCGGGGTGGGCCAACGTCGCGCTGGCGGGGGCATGTGGCGCCGTCGTCCTGGTGCTGCTCCAGCTGTCCCGGCGCTCCCGACTGCTGGCCACCCTGCTGCCGACCGTCGCAGCGTTCGTGGTGGCCCTGATCGTGTTCGGCAGCGCAGACGCCGGACTGATCGAGGGTCCGCTGCGGACCGTGCTGCCGCCGCTGGCGGTGCTGCTGCCCGGTGCGCTGATCGTCACGGGTATGTCTGAGCTGGCCGCAGGGCAGATGCAGGCCGGCTCGGCCCGACTGATCTACGGCACCGTGCAGCTCGGGCTGTTCGCCCTCGGGCTCATCGCGGCGCTGTCCCTGCTGACGCTGCCCTCGCAGATGATGGTCAACGAGCGGGTCGATGACATCGGCTGGTGGGCGGCGCCGCTGGGTCTGCTGCTCATCGGGGTGGGCATCGCCTTGATGGAGAGTGTGCCGTTGCGGATGACGCCGTGGGTGCTGCTGGTCCTGGTCGGCGCCTTCGGTGCGCAGACCTTCGGCCAGGTGCTCGGTCCGGCGGGGCTCGGCGGCTTCCTCGGCGCGATCGCGGCGAGTCTTGGCGCGAGCCTGGTGGAGCTGCGCCGATCGACGTTGGCGCGGTTGGTGCTCTTCCTCCCGGCGTTCTGGCTGCTGGTCCCGGGCAGCCTGGGCCTGGTCGGCGTGACCCAGCTGGTGGTCGACCCGGGGGAGGCCCTCGACGCCGGGCTGGGTGTGGTCGCGGTGATCTGCGCGATCGCGTTGGGCCTGCTGGTCGGCTCCAGCATCGGGCACTCCCTGCGGAGCCGACTGCGTCGGGGTTGATGGACCCCCTGTCGGGTGTCGCTTCAGCGGCGCGCCGGCCATCTGGTGACACGTCGGCGGGGTCAGCCTGACTGGTGCACGATGTGGACCACTGGTGCCCTGCGCGCGCAAGGCACCAGTGGTCCGGATCGCGCACGAGTGGCCGTCAAGGGGACTCTGAGCTCGGATCATGGCGGAGAACCGAGGTGTCGGGGTGCAGCGCGAAGAAGACGGAGTAGGGCGCGGCGTCGGGGTCGCGGGGCCGGTCGTGCATCTCGACCAGGAGCGTCTCAAGGCGCTGCTGGAACTCCTGAAGGTCACCTGGCGAGAGCCGCAAGCCCAATCGGGTCATCGTCACCTGATCGCCCGGGACATCACGGATCTCGTCGAGGAAGGCATCGATCATCGGCCGCGTCCCGTCGTGGCCGCCGTAGACGTACCAGGACTTGCCGGTGGACCGATAGGGGATCTCCCGGGCGCCACGGGTGCCGCTGCGTGGCGCCTCGGCGCGCAAGAATCCGGTGTCGACCAGCGTGCGCACATGGTGCAGCACCGAGGCAGGTGGGCGGTCGAGGGTGTCGGCGATCTGCTTGTTGGTCAGCGGCTCGTCCAGGGTCATCCGCAGGATGCGCAGCCGCAGCCCCGAGGCGAGCGCTTTGGCCTCGGCGTCGGTGGCTTCGCGGTGCTCGTGCTGGGTGTGCTCGGTATGCAGGGCCCGTCCAGCGGGGGACGGTGGCGGATCGGGCTGCGAGGAGTCGGCCGGCGACGGCATACCGGGCAGTCTAGCGATGTGCCGACTAAGTGATTGACAAAACCCAATCACTAGCCGCAGAGTGTCTGCATGACCACCCCGCGCCCCTCGCTGTGGTGGCACCGCAACTTCCGGCTGATCTGGGCCGGCGACACGGTCAGTGTCTTCGGTATGCAGCTCATCGGGCTGGCCATCCCGATCCTCGCGGTGCAGGTGCTGGCCGCGACGCCGTTGGAGATGGGCCTACTCGGGGCGCTGCACATGCTGGCCTTCCTGCTGATCTCGCTGCCGGCCGGCGCCTGGGTGGACCGGTGGCGCAAGAAGCGCGTGATCGTGCTCGGCGACCTCAGCCGTGCGGCAGTGCTGCTCCTGCTGCCGCTGGCCTGGTGGGCCGGCGTGCTCGCGATGTGGCAGGTGTATGTGGTGGCGCTGGTGACCGGAGCCATCACGGTGTTCTTCGACGTGGCCAACCAGTCCTACTTGCCGGAGATCGTCGACAGCGACCAGATCGCCGAGGGCAACGGCAAGCTGTCGGCCAGCCAGCAGACCGCGGGTGTGGTCGGTCCGGCTGCCGCGGCGGGGTTGATCCGGCTGGTCGGCTCGCCGCTGGCCATCGCCGTCACCTCGGTGTGCATGGCCGCCTCGTCCTTGCTGGTCAGCCGGGTCGACCATGTGGAGGACCCCAAGCCGCGGGAGGGTCGACGGCCGATGCGGGCCGAGATCGCGGAGGGAATGTCGTTCGTGATCCGGCACCCGCTGCTGGTGCGGATCACCGCGTGCACCGGCACCAGCAACTTCACCAGCGGGTTCCTCGACGCGCTGTTCGTGTTCTACGTGCTGCGCACCCTGGACCTGGCCGAGACGACCTTGGGTCTGATCTTCTCCGTCAGTGCGGTCGGCGGGCTGCTGGGTGCGGTCAGCGCGGAGCGCTTCGCGCGCTGGGTCGGTGAGGGCCGCTCGATCCCGCTGTCTGCCGTGCTGATCCCGGTCGCCGGCTTGTCGACCCCGTTGGCCAGTGTGCTGCCGCCGGTGCCCACCCTGATCATCGGCGGACTGATCAGCTCGTGGGCCGTGGTGGTCTACAACGTCGTGCAGGTCAGCTTCCGGCAGCGGCTTTGCCCAAAGCTGTTGCTGGGCCGGATGAACGCCTCCATCCGCTTCCTGGTCTGGGGGCCCATCCCGCTCGGTGCGCTGGTCGGGGGGGCGCTGGGCACCTGGATTGGGGTCGTCCCGGCCCTCTGGGTCGCGGTCGTGCTCGCGGTACTGGCCGCGCTACCCGTCCTGCTCAGTCCGCTGCTGACGATGCGTGACCTGCCGCGCGAGCTCGACGCGCTCGCCGACGACCAGCCGAGTTGCTAGGGAGTGTGCACGTGCCGGAGCCGAGTGCGTCATGCTGGGCAGGTGAGCGAGCGCAACGTCCTCGGCGGCGAGCTGGAGTCCTGTGGCACTGACCCGATGACCGGCTTCTATCGCGACGGGTGCTGCAACACCGGCCCGCAGGACCTGGGCAGCCACACCATCTGCGCGGTGGTCACCGCCGAGTTCTTGGAGCATCAGCGCAGCATCGGCAACGACCTGTCGACGCCGAAGCCGGAGTACCGCTTCCCGGGGCTCTCGCCCGGCGACCGCTGGTGCGTGACGGCGCTCAACTGGGGCCGGGCGTTTGCCGAGGGCGTGGCGGCGCCGGTGGTGCTGGCGGCGACCAACGAGGCAGTGCTGGCGATCGTGCCGCTGGCCGCCCTGCAGCAGCACGCGGTCGACGTGCCCGCCGATCCTGGCTCGCTGGAGTCCTGACTCAGCCGCGCAGCCAGACCGTCGTGTCGGTGGGCACCCGCCCCCCGACGAGCTCGCGACTGCTCACCAGCACCTCGACATCCTCAGGCAGGGTCACCGGGTCGGCGCCGAAGTTGGTCAGCACGCGCACTGAGCCTCCGGCGGGGCTGCCCACATCGAGGGTGAGCACGTCGTCGTTTTCGGGCTCGGGCCAGGTCAGCTCGCCGACGCCGAGGTCGTGCTCGCGGCGTAGCCGCAGCAGGGTGCGATAGAGCTCCAGCGTCGAGCCGGCCACCCGGTCCTGCCGGTCGACGGCCAGTGCGCCGTAGATCTCCGGCTGCGGGAGCCAGGTCTGCTCGGTGCCGCCGAAGCCGTATGCCGTGGCGCCGGCCTCCCAGGGCATCGGGATCCGGCAACCGTCCCGGCCCCGCTCGACGTCCTCGCCCTCGGCGCTGCCGGGGTCGACGCTGCGGACCCACGCCGGGTCTTGGCGGACCTCGTCGGGCAGGGCGGTGTGGTCGGGCAGGCCGAGCTCCTCACCCTGGTAGAGGTAGGCCGACCCGGGCAGCGCCAGCATCAGCGCGGTCGCGGCCCGAGCCCGGCGCAGCCCCAGGATCGCGTTGGGCTGCGGGTCGTGCATGCCGATGCCGTTGGGACGGTCCCCGCCCACGGCGTAACCCATCCGGGTGGCGTGCCGCACCACGTCGTGGTTGGACAGTACCCATGAGCTCGGCGCGCCCACGTCATGGGCCACCCGCAGCGACAGGTCGATGACCTCCCGCAGGTCCACGGCTCTCCACGGGGCGTCGAGGAAGGGGAAGTTGAAGGCCTGGTGCATCTCGTCGGACCGGGTGTAGAGGGCGAGTCGCTCCAGTGGCTCCACCCACGCCTCGGCGACCAGGATGCGGTCGGCGCCCGGGTTGCCCTCGGGGTTGTACTCCTCGAGCACTCGCCGCCAGCCGCGGTAGATCTCGTGCACGCCGTCCTGGTCCCACATCGGGTTGTCGCCATCGCCCCGGCCGTCGCGCTCCAGCAGGCCAGGGTCGACGTCGACGTCGGGCAGACCCGCGCCCTTGACCAGGCCGTGCGCCACGTCGACCCGGAAGCCGTCCACTCCTCGGTCCATCCAGAAGCGCAGCACGTCGTGGAACATCTCCACGACCTCGGGGTTGTCCCAGTTCAGGTCGGGCTGCTTGACGTCGAAGATGTGCAGATACCACTGCCCCGGAGAACCGTCTGCCTCGCTCACCCGCTCCCAGCCGCCACCGCCGAAGACGGAGTGCCAGTTGTTGGGCGGCTCGTCGCCGTTCGGGCCCTGGCCGTCGCGGAACATGTAGCGATCCCGCTCAGGGCTGCCCGGACCGGCGGCCAGCGCCGCCTGGAACCACTCGTGCTCATCGGAGGTGTGGTTGGGCACCAGGTCGACCAACACCCGCAAGCCGAGCTCGTGTGCGGTGCCGATCAGCTCGTCGGCGTCGTCGAGGGTGCCGAAGATCGGGTCGATCTGCCGGTAGTCGGCCACGTCATACCCCGCGTCGGCCATCGGCGACACATAGAACGGGCTGATCCAGATCGCGTCGACGCCCAGATCCCGCAGGTGGGGCAGCCGGGCAGTGATGCCGGGCAGGTCACCGACGCCGTCGGCGTTGGCGTCGGCCCAGGAGCGGGGATAGATCTGGTAGATCACGGCGTGCCGCCACCAGGCGGCCGCGGAGGATGCAGGGGCTGAGGTCGGCGTGGCGGGGGTCACGAGAGGTCATCCTGCCCCATCGCGCAGGACTGCTGAAAGTTCTTGCAGTGGCTCAGTCGCCGAGCGCGGGAAGCAGGCTGATGGCCGCGATCTCCAGCGAGCCGCCCTCGTAGCCCTCCACGGTGACCGTGAGCTCGCCACCGAGCTCCTGCACCGGCCGGTCGTCCTCGCGGCTGAGCGCGGGAACCAGCCACGTGCTGGGCGCGGCCGTCCAGGAGGACCACCAGCCGTTGCGCTCCAGCACGTCGCCGTAGGGCAGCTGTCGTAGGTCACTCGGGCCGACGGGGGCCCGCACCGACCCCTCCTCGGTGGCCCCGAGTCGGAACCGTCCGATGCCGGTGGTCCGGATGACCAGGTCGGTGAACTGGGCCGGTTCGAGCTGCAGCACGGCTTGTCCCTGCGCGTCGAGGTCGGCCAGGGTGACCACATCGGTCTCCACATAGACATTGGTCAGCCCGTCGTTGCCCGACGACGTCGACTGGCCCGGCTCCGGGAGCCCCTGAAGGTCCGGCGCCAGGGTCGAGGATTCGAAGGGGTAGTCGGACCACGCGACGGGTTCGTATGCCGCAACCCGCACCGAGTCGCGCGGGCCGGCCGAGTCGACGGCGATGGTAGGACGCCCGGGAGGGGGTTGGTCGGCCTGGTCCGAGGACGATCGGACGGCACCGGACCACGCGTCCCCGAGGGCGCAGGAGAGGAAGTGCTCGGTGACTCCCACGGTCAGGACGAAGGGCTCGTCCTCCCTCGGCTGCTCGGGCGAGCAGTCGAGAGCCCAGACCAGAGGTCCTGCGCCCCGTGGGTCGACTGCGACTTGGCGTGGTTGGGCGTCAGCCGGCACATCGACGGCACCGATCTGGCGCAGACCGAAGGCGTAGGTGGGCAGGGTCTCGTCCGGCACCGGCTCGAGCACGGTCTCGGCGGCGGGGGTGGGGCCGCTGGTGGTGATCTGCACCGCCCAGGCGTCGGGGCGCACCGCGCGGGGCACGGCGCTGACCTCGACCTCCCCGTCGGTGAGGTCGACCCCCATGGCGGAGAGGGCATCGCTGTCGAGGCGCAGGGTGCGTCGGTGCACGCCCGGCTGGAAGCTGTGAACGAATCCCCGCCGCAGGTCCGGCTCGGCGCTCTCCAGCGGGCCCAGCCCCACGGCCGGACCCAGACCGTCACCGTCCTCGGTGACGACGACGCCGTCGAGGGCCACGAGCACCTGCCCCGGGCCGTCCAGGATGACGTCGAGGTCGATCGTCGATGTCGTCGTGGGCACCGTCGCCGAGTACGGCGCAGCGGTCCCGGCGACGGACTCCAAGCCTGGCCGGGGCCGCTGCACGCTCCTCGCGTCGATGACCAGCCGGTCCGCAGTGGTGGCGGGAGGGCTCCACGCCATCCGGTGTCCCGGCGGCGCGAACGGGAAGTCCTCCCAGGTCGCCTCCTTGTAGACCGCCACCAGGGCGCCGCTCGACAGCGGGTTGGCCACGCGCCATAGACCGGCGTCGACCGGGAGCGGCTGCACCGGGACCGACTGCTGGTCGGTGGTCGGAGTGCAGGGCAGCGCGAGGACTACGGCGTCGCCGGCCGTCATGGTCACCGGCGAACCCGAGTCCACCTCGTCGGGGTCGACCGAGGGACACCAGGCCACGGCATACAGCGGGTCGTCCGAGCTGGTCGGCGGGAAGCCGGTGGACCACAGGCCCCCTGGGGCGATCTCGTGGGAGACCACGAGCTGGAGCCCGTCGAGCGTGAACGGCCGGGGTGTGCCGTCCTGAAACCCGTAGCCCTCGTCGTAGGCCGGGTCCGGCACGGCCAGGTCCTCGGGTGCCTGGTCGTCCTGGGTGTCCTCCACCTGCTCGGGATCGTCCGGGGAGTCGTCGAGGACGACGCCCGCCCCGCCGAGCGCCAAGGCGGCGACCGCGGCGCCCACCCATCCGAGGCGACGGCGACGGCCGATCTGCTCGGCGCGTCTGACCGATCCGGCGAGCAGCGCAGTCGCATCCGGGGCGCGTGCGGCGTCCGCGATCGCGTCGAGGGTCCCGGTCCCGGACAGGTGGCGGTCGCCGAGGGCGTCCAGAGCTACCGTCTCCTCCGCCTGCACGGCACTCGCCCGCATGTCGAGCGCCTCGGCGGTCTGCTCGGGCGTGTAATGGTGGAAGTGCAGCAGCACGATCACGGCCCGCTGCCGCGGGGGCAGGGCGCGCAGGGCCTCGGCCGGTGTGCCGGCTGAGTCCGCCGAGGATGCACCGGTATGCCGTCGCCGCCGGCTCACGGAGGTGGCGACCCGGGCCAGCATGCTGCGGCAGTAGGCCTCCGGCTGCCCCTCCGTCCGGTCCCAGGTGCGGGAGGCTCGCGCCAGTGCCTCCTCCAGCAGCTCCCGCGCGTCCTGCTCGTCCCGGGCCAGCAGCAGCGCGGTGCGGTGCAGCGCAGCACTCCGGCTCAGCACGAGCTCCCGGAACGCGGCGGCAGGAGGGGCAGGCACGGCCTACCCGGGCGGGTCGTCGTCGGCGGCGTTGACCATGAAGTGCGCGGCGTGGCTCATGTAGGCGCGCATCTGGTGGTCGTCCATGGCGGACAGCTCGAGGGTGTCGATAGCGGCATACATGTGGTGCAGCCAGCGGTCTCGCTGGGCGGGGGTGACGGCGAACGGCATGTGCCGCATCCGCAGCCGGGGGTGCCCGCGCTGCTGGCTGTATGTCGTGGGGCCACCCCAGTACTGCTCGAGGAACATCCGCAGTCGCACCTGCGCGTTCCCGAGGTCCTCCTCGGGGTAGAGGGCACGCAGCGGTGGGTCGCTCGCGACGCCCTGGTAGAAGGCGTGGACGAGGCGCACGAAAGTCTCATGACCGCCGACGCGCTCGTAGTAGGTCTGCGTCTCGGGGGCATCCTGGGGCAGCTCGCTCACAACACCCAGTCTCGCACTGCTGACTCCTCAGGGCTGCTCGCCCTCGGGGAACTGCCCGAACACCCTCAGCTCGAACGATCCCTGCTCGTAGCCCTCGGCCTGCACGGTGACCTGATCGGCCAGGACGCCTCGCTCGGTCTCCGGAGTGATCGGCCAGGTCGCGCCCTGGTCGGTCCACGAGGTCCACCAACCGTCCCGCTCCAGTCCCTTGCCCACGAGACTGCCGCCCTGCGATGCGGTGGTGATCGCGCCGTCGACCGGGGCAACGGACTCCAGTCGGAAGCGGCCCACCCCTTCGGTCAACACGCAGAGCTCGGTCATGTCCGACTCCGGGACCTCGAACGTGGCTCTGCCGTCTGCGTCGAGATCGTCCATGGTGATCCGAGCACTCTCCCGGTGCTCCAGGTCCAGCTGTCCCTCCTCGGCGGGGGCAGTGCCCACATCAGGGGCCGGGAAGCTGACCATCGGCTCTGCCTGGTCGAAGGGGAAGTCCTCGAACGGCACCGGCTCGTATGCGGCGACGATGCGGCTCTCGATCCCCTGGAGGGGGCTGAGGGCCAGGGTGGTGACCTCGACACCGCCGCCGGTCGGCACGCGGTCCGGCGGCGTCAGGGCCCACAGCCAGCCGTTGTCCCCGAGGCACCGCAGCGGCCCGGTGGCGTCGGTGACCGTCGCCGTGCCGATGTCGGGCCCCGTAGCCGGGGCATCACTTCCGGTCGTCTCCGGGCACTGGGCCACCCAGGTCAGGTCGGCAGCCCGTCGGGGGTCGATGTCGACCGGATGAGCGACAGCATCGGTCGGTACGTCGTAGGCCGCCACCAGGCGGTGGCCGTAGGCGTACTCCGCAACGTCAGTATCGGTTGCCCGGCTCGAGCGGTGCGGGCGTACCGACTTCGCCGCCGCCCGTGCCGCCGATCACGACGCGCCAGGCGCTGTCGTCGACGAAGCCCCGGGCGTGCACGCTCACCGTGACCTCGCCGTCGCTGACGTCGATGCCCTCCTCAGCCAGGATCTGGGCGTTGAGGTTCACGGAGCGCTGTGCGGGGAACCCGTAGGAGTGCAGATACCCCTCGCGCAGAGCCGGGTTGACGATGCGCCACGGCTCCGCAGCGGGCTGCTGTGACCCGCCGACCGTTTCGCCGTCGTTGGTCAGCGCCACGCCGTCGATGGCGACCAAAAGCTGGCCGGGTTGATCGAGCTCCATCGTGAACGTGAATGAGGCGGGCTCCGTGGCGGGGAAGGGGTAGTCGGCCCACTCCTCCTCGGCGTAGAAGGCGACGGAGACCGGACCTACGTCATCGGTCCGTTGCACTCCGTAGACACCGTCGCTCTCCGGCGCTTCGGTGGGCAGGCTGGTCACCGGAAGCGTCGGACTGTCACTGCTCTCGTCGGCACAGGTCACCTCGACCGTCCAAGTGCGGGTGAGAATGGTCACGGCTGGCTGGGAACGCCCCGCGACGTCGCTCGGGCACACCGCCACGGCGTAGAGCTGGCTGGAGGAGTCCACCTCGAGCTGAGCGTTCGCCTCGTCCGCGAGGTCGACCTCGTCGACAAGGCGCAGGCCATCGGCGGTGTGGGGCTGCAGCTCGCCGTCGACGATGCCGTAGCCCTCGGTGTAGGACTCGTTCGGCTCGGCCGGAGCCACCTCGCCCTGGGTGTTCCCCGCGGGGTCGGTCAGCAGCAGACCCGCTCCGCCGATGACGACCACGGCTGCCGCAGCCGCGGCCCACCGGCCGGTCGTCCGCCGGCGGCGGCCCAGCTGACCCGACCGGGCATGGGCACCGGCCAGGACGGTGTGCGGATCAGGCGCGGTGTAGCTGTCGGCCACGTCGTCCAGGGTGGTGCGCAGGTCCTCGATCGTGGGGCTCATCGCTGCCCCCTCCCTTCGGCGACGGCGGTGTCGCCGTCGGTGAGGTGCTCACTGATCCGCAAGGCCGCCAGCGCCTTGGCGTGCTGTGACTTGACCGTGCCGAGCGCGATGCCCAGGGTGTCCGCGGTCTGCGCCTGCGTGTAGTCGTGGAAGTAGCGCAGCACGATCACCGCCCGCTGCCGGGGCGGCAGCGCGCCCACGGCATCGGCCAGGGTGGTCGACTGCGGCACCTGGGCGCCCGGCTCATCGGGGGTGCTGCGCAGCCGCTCGTGCACCGGCCGCTCCGGCAGGTGCACGCTCGGGCGAGGGCGTCCTGCAGCAGGTCCTGCGCGTCGTGCGGGTCGCGGGTCAGCAGCACCGCGGTGCGGTAGAGCGCGCTGCTGCGGCCGAGCACGAACTCGCGGAACCCCGGCTGCGCCGCCTGCTCAGGCATCGCCGACCTCCAAACCCGCATCGACGCCCGAGCCCGGGCAGATGGTTGCCTCGGTCACCCTTGGCGGGATCGGGGTCAGGCCTGCGTCGAGGAGCCGGTCGAGGAGCCGTAGGGGTTGATCTGCGGACCGCGGATGCCCTCCGCGTCCAGCACCGCCTTGACCCGCTGCCGGATGACCCGCGGCATGGCCCATTGCTCGCCGGGTCGGCACTTGGCGAAGATCCGCAGGGTCATCACGCCGCCGGACACCGACTCGACCCCGGCGACCGAGGGCTCCTCGATCAGCCGTGCATGCTGCTCAGGATCGGCCCAGACCTCCTCGGCCACCTGGTGCAGCAGGGGGAGGACACGGCTCGGCTCCTCGTCATAGGCCACCGGGATGTCGATGGTCGCCACCGCCCAGCCCTCCGACTTGTTGCCGATCCGGATGATCTCGCCGTTGCGGACGAACCACACCACGCCGGAGGCGTCGCGCAGCCGGGTGATCCGCAAGGTGACCTCCTCGACGGTGCCCACGGCTTCCCCGGTGTCGATCAGGTCTCCGACGCCGTACTGGTCCTCGATGATCATGAAGACACCGGCCAGGAAGTCCTTGACCAGCGACTGGGCACCGAAGCCCAGCGCCACGCCGCCGACCCCGGCCGAGGCCAGCACCGGTCCGAGTGGCAGCCCGATCTCGGCCATCACGGTCAGGATGGCCACCGTGGCGATGGTGAACGTGGCGATGCTGCGCAGCAACGAGCCGAGGGTCAGCGCGCGTTGGTGCCGGCGCTCGATGTCGGCCGCGGTGGCGGCGTCGACGACCTTGTCGGTGTTGTCGCGCTGCTTGTTCTCGGCGCGCGCCGCTGCGGCGTCCTCGACGCCCTTGATGGAGCGGCGGACCAGCCAGCCCAGCACGACGGCGGCCACGATGATGAGCACGACACGCAGCGGGGGCCCCAACAGCCACCCGCCGAAATCTTCCCAGGAGTCGATCGGCATACCGAGCAGTTTGACGCATGACAGAGCCCTCGGGTGACAGACTGTGCCCGATCACCCGTCCCCTTGCCGGTCCCGGGCGTCGCCTCGGCATGTACTGAAAGGTCCACCTTGTGACTGAGTCCCTCCCGGCGAACCTGGCCGAGCTGGCGCACGCTCACGGCGTGGCGACTGAGTTCTGGGACTGGCAGGGCAACCACACCAGTGCCTCGGTGGCGACGGTCCGGGAGGTCCTGGCCGCGCTCGGGATCGACGCGAGCGACGAGCAGGCCGCAGCCCGGGCCCTGGCCGCCCACGAGATCGAGCCCTGGACCCGGGCGCTGCCGCCCGTGCGGGTGGTGACCAAGGGGGTGTCGGTGCGGGTGCCGCTACACCTGAACGAGGGCCGGTCGGTGCGGGCTGAGGCCCACCTGGAGACCGGTGCCGTCCGGAGCCTGACGGTGCGCGGCGACGAGAGCGCGACCCGGGAGGTGGACGGGACCACCCGGGTCCGGCGGTGGGTGGAGCTGCCCGACGACCTGCCACTCGGCTGGCACGAGGTCCGCGTCCTCTCGGGCCACGGCGGCACCGACCAGGCAGCGCAGATGCCGCTGGTCGTCTGCCCGCAACGCCTCGACCTGCACTCGGCGCTGCAGGGGCAGGGCACCCAGCGGTGGGGGCTGATGACCCAGCTCTACGCGATGCGCTCGGCCGCCTCCTGGGGGCTGGGTGACCTGGCCGACCTCGGCGACGCCGGTGCCTGGGCGGCGGGGCTCGGTGCCGACTTCGTGCTGGTCAACCCGCTGCACGCCGCCGAGCCGGTGCCGCCGCTGGAGCCCTCGCCCTACCTGCCGACCTCCCGCCGGTTCGTCAACCCGCTCTACCTGCGGGTGGAGGAGGTGCCCGAGGTCGCCTACCTGTCCACCGCCGAGCGCCAGCTGGTGGAGTGGCACGCCGACGACGCCAAGCGATACCTGGAGCTGGACGCCCTGGAGCGCGATGCGATCTGGCTGGCCAAGGAGGCGGCGCTGCGGCTGGTCTTCCGCCAACCCCGCTCGCTGCGCCGGGAGCGTGCCTTCGGTGCCTACGTGGAGCGCGAGGGGCAGAGCCTGGTCGACTACGCCACCTGGTGTGCGCTGGTCGCCGAGCACGGGCGGTCCTGGCGGGACTGGCGAAGTGAGCTGCAGGACCCGCGCAGTCCGGCGGTCGAGCAGTTCCGTGGGACCCACGAGGCGGAGGTGGAGTTCCACTGCTGGCTGCAGTGGCTGCTCGCCGACCAGCTGGCCGACGTGCAGCGCGACCTGCTCGGCACCGGTATGCAGATCGGTGTGGTCCATGACCTGGCCGTCGGGGTGCATCCCGACGGTGCGGACGCGTGGAGCCTGGGCAGCACCCTCGCCCGCGGGGTGACGGTCGGGGCGCCGGGCGACCAGTACAACCAGCTCGGCCAGGACTGGAGCCAGCCCCCGTGGCGACCGGACCGGCTCGCCGAAGCCGGCTACGCGCCATACCGCGACATGCTGCGCGGTGTGCTGCGAGACGCCGGCGGGCTACGGGTGGACCACGTGATCGGGCTGTTCCGGCTGTGGTGGATCCCCTCAGGCATGCCGGCCCACCAGGGCACCTACGTGCGTTACGACCACGACGCGATGATCGGCATCCTGATGCTGGAGGCGCACCGGGCCGGGGCGATCGTGGTGGGGGAGGACCTGGGGACCGTCGAGCCGTGGGTGCGCGACTACCTGCGCGAGCGGGGCATCCTGGGCACCTCGATCCTGTGGTTCGAGCGCACTGAGGACGGGCCGATCGCGCCGGAGCGCTACCGCGAGCTCTGCCTGGCCACCGTCACCACCCACGACCTGCCGCCCACGGCCGGCTACCTGTCCGGCGTGCACCTGGACCTGCGGGCCTCTCTGGACCTGCTCACCCGTCCGCTGGAGCAGGAGCGCGCCGAGGACGAGGCGGCCCGCGAGGAGGTGCTGCAGGTGCTGCGCGATCGCGGTCTGCTGTTGCAGGGCGCCGGGATCCAGGAGCAGGTCGAGGCGCTGCACCGCTATCTGACCTGGGCGCCGGCCCGGCTGGTGGGGGTCTCGGTGTCCGACCTGGCGCAGGACGTGCGGGTGATCAACCAGCCGGGCACACACCAGGGGTACCCCAACTGGCGGGTGCCGCTGTCCGGCCCGGAGGGGAGCCCGATGCTGTTGGAGGAGCTCTTCGAGGACCGCTTCGCTCGGCGGCTGGCCCGGACGGTCTCCCGCCACACCTGACCTGCTCGCCCCCGTTTGCTCGGGAGGTTGTGGTCGCGCACCCCGATCGGAGGGCGCGCAAGCTCCCTAGCAGATCGACTGGGCGCGGACCGCGCGGGCGGCGCTGTCGCGGTGCTCCGCCACGGTGCGACGCAGCCCGGCCGGCGCCTCGGGGTGCTCCTCCAGCCACGCCTGGGAGGACTCCACCAGGGCGGGATCGGCCAGGAGGGAGGGGTAGAAGCCCACCGCCAGGGTTTCGGCGATGTGATGCGTGCGCTGCGCCCACAACGGACCGACGGCCCCGTGGTAGCGGTCGAGGTAGGGCCGCAGCAGCTCGGGGTCGTGCGCCCAGCCGAACCCTGCCGCCATCGCGGCCAGCACCGCGTTGGGCAGGCCCGGCTCCCGCCCCTCGACGGCGGCCGCCCAGGCGGCCTCCTTGGCCTCGGGCGTCGGCCGCGCGGCCAGTGCCCGGGCTGCCCTCTCGCGCCCGGTCGCCGTGTCGTCACGCTGCCGCTCGCCCTCGATCTCGGTCTCGTCGGCCGCGCCGGCGGCCGCCAGCGACGTGAGCAGGGTCCAGCGCATGTCCTGGTCCACGCCCAACCCCTCCAGCGGCTCCTCGCCGGACAGCAGCCCGCACACCCGCTCGACGTCCTCCGGCTCCCGAGCGAACATGGCGAAGGAGCTGACCAACTGCAGCTGGGCATCGCTGCCGGGCTCGGCGGACCACGCCGCCTCCCGCAGCGCTGCGCTCAGCTCGGCCACAACCTCGGCGCGCCGGTCGCGGGGGGTGTAGGACAGCGCCGCCGAGCTCACCTGCTGCAGCAGGACCCGGAGCAGGTTGCTGTCGCTCTCCCCGGCCAGAGTCCCGGCCACCAGCCGCACGTAGTCGGGCGCCGGCAGCTGTGCGTCGCGGGCCATGTCCCACGCCGCGCCGAGCACCAGGGCGCGCGGCAGCGACTCGGTCAGCGCCCGCGGGTCGCGCAGCGCCGTGGCCAGCGACGTCTCGTCGAGCCGGATCTTGGCGTAGGCGAGGTCGTCGTCGTTGACCAGCAGCAGGTCCGGCATGGGTATGCCGACCAGCTCGGCCACGTCGGTGCGCTCACCATCGACGTCGAGCTCGATCCGCTCGGTCCGCTGCAGGGCGCCGTCCTGGCGCCGGTAGCAGCCCACGGCCAGCCGGTGCGGCCTCAGCACGGCGTGCTCCTCGGGTGCCGTCTGCACGATCGTCGCCGCCTCAATCACCCCGTCGCGCACGCTCAGCTCCGGGGTGAGGGTGTTGACGCCCGCCGTCTCCAGCCAGAGCTCGGACCAACGGCGCAGGTCGCGGCCGGACGTCTGCTCCAGCTCGGCCAGCAGGTCGCGCAGCGTGGTGTTGCCCCACGCATACCGGGCGAAGTAGGCCCGCAGCCCGTCCCGGAACGCCTCCCGTCCGACATACGCGACCAGCTGCTTGAGCACCGAGGCGCCCTTGGCGTAGGTGATGCCGTCGAAGTTGACCTCCACGGACTCCAGGTCAACCATGTCCGCGGCCACCGGGTGCGTCGAGGACAGCTGGTCCTGGCGGTAGGCCCAGGCCTTCTCCGAGATCGCGAACGTCGTCCACGCCTCGGTCCAGTCGGTGGCCTCGGCCTGGCAGGTGGTCGAGGCCCACTCGGCGAACGACTCGTTGAGCCACAGGTCGTCCCACCAGCGCATCGTCACCAGGTCGCCGAACCACATGTGCGCGAGCTCGTGCAGGATGGTCAGCGCACGCCGCTCGACCACCGCGTCGGGCACCTTGGAGCGGAAGACGTAGTCCTCCACGATGGTCACCGCACCGGCGTTCTCCATCGCACCCATGTTGTACTCCGGGGTGAAGATCTGGTCGTACTTCTCGAACGGGTAGGCCCGGTCGAACTCCTCCTCGAAGAACGTGAACCCGGCCTTGGTGCAGGCCAGGATGTTGTCGGCGTCCAGGTGCCGGCGCAGACTCCGGCGGCAGAAGACGCCCAGCGGCACCGTGCCGGCCCGCGTGGTGACCTCGTCGCGGACCACGTCATACGGTCCCGCGATCAGGGCGGTCACGTATGAGGCGAGGCTGGGGGTGGGCGCGAACGTCCAGACGGCCGCACTCACCCCGTCGCTCGCCTGGTCGGGCAGGGGCTCCGGCTCAGGGGTCGGCTGGTTGGAGATGACCTGCCAATGGGCCGGGGCGGTGACCGTGAACTGGAAGGTGGCCTTGAGGTCGGGTTGCTCGAAGACCGCGAGCACCCGCCGGCTGTCCGGCACCTCGAACTGGGAGTAGAGGTAGACCTCGCCGTCGGCCGGGTCCACGAAGCGGTGCAGACCCTCGCCGGTGTTCATGTAGCTGCCGGTGGCCCGGACCACCAGCCGGTTGTGCGCGGCCAGGCCGGGCAGCCGGATGCGCGCGTCGGCGTAGTGGTCCCCGGGGTCCAATGCCGTACCGTTGAGCTCGATCGACTCGACCGAGGCCGCGATCAGGTCGATCCAGGTCTCGTCGCCCCCTTCGGCGCAGTCGAAGGTCACGGTCGTGTCCGTGCCGAAGTGCTCCGCGCCACGGGTGAGGTCCAGCTCGACCGCATACGACTGGGTGGCGATCAGCTGTGCGCGGGTCTGCGCCTCGTCACGGGTGAGGTTGGTGCCGGGCATGCGTCGGTGCCTCCTGCTGGGGGTGAACTGCGATCAGTGCCACGATGGTGTCACGACGGCCGGGCCGATCCGGCCGCCCCGGGCACCGAGGAGTCACATGCGCATCCACATCGGCGGCGACCACGCCGCATTCGACCTGCAGCGCGACCTGGTCGGGTGGCTGGCCGAGCAGGGTCACGAGGTGGTCGACCATGGACCGACCGAGTTCGACGAGCTCGACAACTACCCGGTCTTCGTGCTGCGCGCCGCGCAGGCGGTGGCCGCCGAGCCGGACGCGTTGGGGATCGTGCTCGGCGGCTCCGGCAACGGTGAGCAGATCGCCGCCAACAAGGTCGACGGCATCCGGGCCGCGCTGTGCTACAACGCCGAGCTGGCCACGCTGGCCCGGCTGCACAACAACGCCCAGGTGATCTCCATCGGCGCCCGGATGCACACGGTCGAGGAGGCGCACGAGATGGTCGCCGCCTTCCTGAGCACCGACTTCACCGGGGAGGACCGGCACCAGGCCCGGATCGACATGATGGCTGCCTACGAGGCAGACGGGACGCTGCCCGACCTGCCCTGAGCGCCTCGGGTCAGTCGCCGGACGTAGCTGGACTCCTCCGGTCCGCCTCGTCGGTGTCGCTGGCCGGGTCGGCTCCTGGTAGCTCCGGGGACAGGAATCCGTCCTTCTCCTCCAGCAGGGCCTTGAGCAGGGCGAAGAGCATGGCGAAGACGAGGATGAAGATCGGCAGGCCGATCACGGTGATGACCTGTTGCAGGGCCTCCAACCCGGAGTCCCCGCCGAGCACGATGAGCAGCGCGGCCAGCGCTCCCATCGACACGCCCCAGAACACGCGCTGTCGGACCGGGCTCTCGTCCCCGTCACCGACACACAGGATGTCGATGACCAGGGCTGCGGAGTCGGCCGAGGTCGCGAAGAAGAGCGCGACGATCACGACGGCGAGGCCCTGGACCAGCGTGGTGGCGGGGAAGTTCTCGAAGAACTCGAACATCGCCAGCGGCACGCTCTCGGCCACGGCCGCCGAGATGCTGCCGCCGTCACCGCCGATGCCGTCGAGCTCCATGGCCGACCAGCCGAAGATCGCGAACCACACCAGCGTGAACAGCGACGGGGCGACGAGGACGCCGAGCACGAACTCGCGGATGGTGCGGCCTCGGGAGATGCGGGCCAGGAAGACGCCCATGAACGGCGACCAGGTCACCGTCCAGGCCCAGTAGAAGACGGTCCAGCCACCCTGCCAGCCCCAGCCGCCCTCGTCGGTGTAGCGGGCCATCGCGTCGTTCCAGAAGGACAGCGGGACGATGTTCGTCGCGTAGATGCCGGCGCTCTCGATGACCTGGCGCAGCAGGAAGACGGTCTCGCCGGCGAACAGCACGAAGAGCATCAGCGCGACGGCCATGCCGATGTTGAGGTTGGAGAGCCGCTTGATGCCCTTGTCCAGGCCGGCCACGATCGAGGTGACGGCGACGGCGGTCAGCACCGTGATGATCAGCACCTTGGGCCAGACCGCGTCGGGCCAGCCGAGCAGCTCACTCAGACCGGCGTTGATCTGCGAGGTGCCCAGGCCCAGCGAGACCGCCAGGCCGAAGAGGGTGCCGAGCACGGCGAACACGTCGATCGCCTTGCCGATCGGTCCGTGGATCCGCTCCTTGAGGAAGGGGTAGAACACCGAGCTGACGCGCATCGGCAGCTTGTGCCGGTAGATGAAGTAGGCGAAGGCCAGGCCGGGCAGGGTGAAGATCGCCCAGGTGTGCAGGGACAGGTGGTAGAGCGAGAACGCCATGGCGTCCTCGGCGGCGGCCACGCTGTAGGGCTCCACGTCGCGCGGTGGCGTGCCGAAGTGCGAGATGGGCTCGGCGACTCCCCAGAACATCAGCACGGTGCCGATGCCACCGGCGAACAGCATCGCGAACCACGAGAGGTTGCCGTAGGCAGGCTTGGAGTCCTGGCCGCCGAGTCTGATCTGGCCGTACTTGCTGACGGCGACCCAGATCAGGAAGGCCAACCAGCTGCTGACGCCCAGGATGAAGAACCAGCCCAGGTTGGTCACGATCCACTCGCGCCCCGTGCCGAACGCCTCCCCGATGGGGTCAGGGAAGAGCAGCAACAACACCAGGAACAGCAGCATCAGGCCGGCGGACCAGAAGAAGATCGCCGGGTTGGTCCGCAGACCGAGTCGTGTCGCCAGTTGCTCCATGGTGGGCACCTTTCGCCGTGGGGAGCGGCTGCTGTGGGGCCTCGTCATCGGTCCGCTGCGCCGGTCTCGACCTAGGATTGTCCAATTGTCGACAATTGTCCAGAGTCCACTCTGTGTGAGTGTTGCCGCGTTCTAGCCCGCCAGCAGGCGCACCGGCAGCGAGTGAGCGCGGGCGGCGCTCGCCAGCCGCGCATCGGCCGTGACCACCTCAGCGTCCAGGTCGAGCGCCAGCAGGACATCCAGCGCGTCGTATGTCGTCACGCCCCAGTCGAGGGCGGCCCCCAGCGAGCGGAACCACCGCTCGGGCCCAGCGACGAGCTCGAGGTCGACGTCCCGGTCCTCGCGGACCAGGTGCTCCGCCGGGGAGGCGCCTGCCGGTGCTCGGCTGCGGCGGCGGACCTCTGCGAGCCGGACGAGCAACATACCTGCTGGAGCGGGTGACGAGAATCGAACTCGCGTAGCCAGTTTGGAAGACTGGGGCTCTACCATTGAGCTACACCCGCGTGTTGCCCTGCTCGTGGCGCGGCAACGGGGCGATAGTCTAGCCGCCGCCTCGGGTGCCCGGCCACGTCGGACCCAGGCGCAACGCACGGGGTATGGCGCAGCTTGGTAGCGCGTCCGCTTTGGGAGCGGAAGGCCGCCGGTTCGAATCCGGCTACCCCGACGGACTACCATGCCGTGACCGCCATTGCGCATCCGGCCGCTCGGCCGTGCCCCCACCGATCTTTGGAGTGCCCAGCAGTGAAGAGTGCCGTCGAGACCCTGAACCCGACCCGGGTGAAGCTCACGGTGGAGGTCCCCTCCGCCGACCTCAAGCCCAAGATGGACGCCGCCTACAAGCAGATCGGTGCCCAGGTCAACGTGCCCGGCTTCCGCAAGGGCAAGGTGCCGGCCCGGATCATCGACCAGCGCTTCGGCCGCGGTGCCGTCGTGCAGGAGGCCGTCAACGACGCGCTGCCGGAGTACTACAGCCAGGCGGTGCAGGAGCACGAGCTGCAGCCGCTGAGCCAGCCCGAGGTCAACCTGACCGAGCTGCCGATGGCCGAGGGGCAGGACCTGAAGTTCGAGGCCGAGATCGACGTCGTGCCCAGCTTCGAGCTGCCCGACTTCAGCGGCATCGAGGTCGAGGTCGACCCGGTCACCGTCAGCGAGGAGGACGTGCAGGAGCGTCTGGATGAGCTGCGTGCCCGCTTCGGCACCCTGGTCGGGGTCGACCGGCCCGCCCAGGACGGCGACTTCACCTCCATCGACCTCACCGCGACGATCGAGGGTGAGGAGATCGACACCGTCACCGGAGTGTCCTACGAGATCGGCTCCGGCAACATGCTGGAGGGTCTGGACGACGCCCTGATCGGCGCGTCCGCCGGCGAAGAGGTGGAGTTCACCAGCGCCCTGGCCTCCGGGGACCGGGTCGGCCAGGAGTCCGAGGTCACCGTGACCCTCCACTCGGTCAAGGAGCGCGAGCTGCCGGAGGTGGACAACGAGTTCGCCCAGCTCGCCTCGGAGTTCGACACCGTCGAGGAGCTGCAGGCCGACCTGCAGGCCAAGGCCGAGCAGGGCGTGCGCTTCGAGCAGGGTGTCCAGGCCCGCGACCGCGTGCTCGACGCGATGCTGGAGATGACCGACATCCCGCTCCCGGACAACCTGGTCGAGGCCGAGGTGACCAGCCACCTGGAGAAGGAGGAGCGGCTCGAGGACGACGAGCACCGCACCGAGGTCACCGAGTCGACCCGGCGGGCCATGAAGACGCAGTTCCTGCTCGACGCGCTCGTGATCCGCGACGAGGTCAACGTCGACCAGGGCGAGCTCATCGAATACATCATGATGACGGCGCAGCAGTACAACATGAACCCCAACGAGTTCGCCCAGCGGATCGACCAGGACGGTCAGATCCCGGCGATGGTCACCGAGGTCGGTCGTCGCAAGGCGCTGGCCGGGGTGCTCGAGCAGGCCAAGGTCGTCGACACCGACGGCGAGGTGGTCGACCTCAACGCCCTCAACGCCCTCGACGAGGTGGACGAGGAGGGCCTCGGCGAGGTGGACGAGGAGGGCCTCGGCGAGGACGACAGCGACGACGACGTCCTCCAGGACGAGGACCGCTCCGACACCGACGTCAGCGACGGCGGAGCCCAGGAGGTCGCCGACCCGGCCCAGGAGCTGGACGAGGACGCGGCGACCGAGGCCGACGTCGAGACCGACGACGAGGGCGAGGCGGACGTGGACTCCGACGCCGGCACCGAGTCCGAGGAGCTGGAGCCCGCCTCCGCCGAGGCCGGCCAGGATCGCTGAGCCCACGGCATACCGCGCAGCACCGCCCGCCAGAGGACCTGGTGGGCGGTTGTGCGCTCAGGGCGAACACGGCACGGCAGGGGAGTGCGCTGGCACCCGCGGACGTTAGTGTCACTGACGAGAGCCCACGAGGGCAGTCCCCACCGGGTCGGCCTACGAGATCAAGGGAGCATGCATGAGCAACACCGAGATCGTCGCGGCGGGACAGAGCCCGATCGCCGGTCTGGACGACCAGATCTACAACCGGCTGTTGAAGGAACGCATCATCTTCCTCGGCTCCGACGTGCGCGACGACAACGCCAACGCCATCTGCGCCCAGCTGCTGCTGCTCGCCGCGGAGGACCCGGAGGCCGACATCTGGCTCTACATCAACTCCCCGGGCGGGTCCGTGACGGCCGGTATGGCGATCTTCGACACCATGCAGTGGGTGCCCAACGACGTGGCCACCGTGGCGATGGGTCTCGCCGCCTCGATGGGTCAGTTCCTGCTCTCGGCGGGCGAGCCGGGCAAGCGCTACGCGACCCCGCACGCGCGGGTCATGATGCACCAGCCCTCCGGCGGCATCGGCGGCACGGCCAGCGACATCAAGATCCAGGCCGAGCAGATGCTGCACATCAAGAAGCAGATGGCCGAGCTGATCGCCGAGCACACGGGGCAGACCAAGGACCAGATCGAGGCCGACTCCGATCGCGACCGCTGGTTCACCGCCCAGGAAGCCAAGGAGTACGGCTTCGTGGACCACGTCTACGAGCGGGCCGGCGAGACCGGCACCACCGTCGGCAGCGACGCCTGAGCCGTATCGACGAGAGTGTGGAGACCCCGATGAACCAGTCCATGTCCCCGTATGCCGGTGGGCGCGGCATCGCGCCGGCCGGCCCGAGCAGCCGCTACATCCTGCCGCAGTTCGAGGAGCGCACCGCCTACGGCATGAAGCGGCAGGACCCCTACACCAAGCTCTTCGAGGACCGCATCATCTTCCTCGGCGTGCAGGTCGACGACGCGTCGGCCGACGACATCATCGCCCAGCTGGTCGTGCTGGAGAGTCAGGACCCCGACCGCGACATCCTGATGTACATCAACTCCCCGGGTGGCTCGTTCACTGCGCTGACCGCGATCTACGACACGATGCAGTACATCCGGTGTGACGTGCAGACGTTCGTGATCGGTCAGGCCGCCTCGGCAGCCGCGGTGCTGCTGGCGGCCGGCGCACCGGGCAAGCGGTTCGCGCTGCCCAACGCGCGCATCCTGATCCATCAGCCGGCCCTGGCCGGGGGTGACTACGGTCAGGCCTCCGACATCGAGATCCAGGCCAACGAGGTGCTGCGGATGCGGACCTGGCTGGAGGAGACCTGGGCCAAGCACTCCAACAAGACCGTGGAGGAGGTCCGCAAGGACATCGAGCGCGACAAGATCCTGATCGCGGCCGAGGCCAAGGAGTACGGCCTGATCGACGACGTGCTCGAATCCCGGAAGGCCTCGCTGGAGGACTGAGCGCGAGCGTCCGGCCCTGACCAACGGCTCGTGAGTGCATCGGCGCTCGCGGGCCGTTCGTCGTGCCCGGCCGGCTGGATCGGTCAGGTGTGTGATCTGGCCGCTCCGGTATGCGGGCGGCTCAGTCGCGCGACAGGTGGCTCAGGGTGCGCCGGGCCAGGTCGAGCAGGTCACCTCCCGGAGGCACGGTCAGCGCGCCGGACAGGGCCAGGGTGGCGAAGCCGTGCGCCATGCTCCACGCCGCCAGAGCGGTGGTGGGGAGATGGTCGCCTGAGGTGCCGGCCTCCGTGAGCGCGGCATCGTCTGCCGGGTGCCGCTGCTGACCTGAGGCGGAGCCGGAGGCGAACCGCTCGGCGCCACCCGTCAGCCGGACCGACAGCTCGGACCTGGCCCGCCGCAGGTCGGGGTCCTGCGTGTCGACCAGGTCGGGCCGGAACAGCATCTGGAAGTGCGCCGGACGCTCCAGCGCGTATGCCACGAAGGCGACGCCCACGTCGAGGAAGTCCCCCCTCGCCCCGGCGGCCGCCAGCCGCCCGGTGAGCTCGACATACCCTTGCGTCGCGAGGGCGGTCAGCACGCCCCGCTTGTCCCCGAAGTGGTGCCGCGGCGCGGTGTGCGAGACGCCCACCTCCCGGGCCAGCGCGCGCAGGTTGACCGCATGCGGGCCTTCTCGCCGCACGGCGCCGGCTGCCGCCTGCAGGATTGCTGCCCGCAAGTCGCCGTGGTGGTAGGCCATAGTCGGACAGCATTCGTGACATCTGTCATCTTGTCAACGACAAGTTGCCGCCGGTAGGTTTGGAGTCAACCCGCCACCCACCGAATCGGAGCATCCGATGACCGGCTCGCTGAGCACCTCCACCACCCTCACCGCAGCAGTCGTGCTGCTCACGGTCGTCCTTATCGCCTACGGCGGCACCTTCGTGCTCAAGGTCACCCGCGGCAAGGCCCCGGCCAACGAGCTGCAGCGCAGCTTCTACCGGGCCGGTCACGCGCACGCCGGGGTGCTGGTCATTCTCGGCCTGCTGGTCAACCTCTATGTCGACCTCGCCGGGGTCGGTGGCCTCTGGCGCACCCTGTCCGGGGGCGTGCTGTGGGCGGCGATCCTGATGCCCGCCGGGTTCTTCCTCTCGGTCGCTGGGTCCGACCCGCAGCGACCCAACCGGCTGATCGCGTTGCTCTGGCTCGGCGCGGCCAGCCTGGTGCTCGGTCTGGTCTGCGCCGCGATCGGACTGCTCACCGCTGGGTGAGGCCGTCGGGCCTGCCCAGCGTCCGGGCGAACTGCCCGGGGCGGTAGCCGGTGACCCGGTGGAAGTCCCGGGTGAAGTGGGCCTGGTCGGTGTAGCCCAGGTCGGTGGCCACCTGCGCGAGCGGTCGCCCGCCACCCTTGAGCTGATGCGCGGCCTCCTGCAGCCGACGTCGTTGGATCAGCCACTTGGGGGTCAGGCCGAGGTGTCGGTCGGTGGACGAGCCGTTGCAGGGTCCGCTCGCTCCGTCCGCTGCGGGCGACCAGCTCGCCGACGGTGAGCAGGTGGGGGTCGCTCTCGACGAGCTGGACGATCGCCGTCACCTCCCGGCCCTCGGCGGAGATCGGTGGCAGTGCATCCAGCGCGTGCTCCAGCAGCCCGATCGCCACGCGGTGCCGGTCCGGGTCGCCGGGTCCGGGTGTCATCGCCGACCGGATCGGCGCGACGACCCCGCGCAGACCGGGAAGCTCCTCAAGCAACACGTGGGTGTCCGCGAGGTCGGAGGCGTCACTGCGCCCCAGCACGGTCGGCGCCGCTCCGCCCCAGAGCATCACGCCGACGGCCCACCCGCTGCCCTGCAGCGCCTTGGTGGACAGGCCGGGCACGACGCCGTAGAACCGCGCGTAGTCCGGGGCCACCACAATCAGACACGACGGGTACTGCAGCACCTGCTCGGTGATCTCGGTCTGCGGCGGCAGGTCCCACACCGGCACCCAGTAGTGCCGGACCAGGTCGGTATGCCGTGCCGCCGGCGGGTAGCGGTGCACGGGTGGGGCCAGCGCGGCGTGTTCGGTCAGCCGGGCGCGGTCGACGGCGTGGGCCGCGGGTCCGGTCCGAGCAGCCCGGTCGTGTGCGGTCTCTCGCGGGTTCGAGCTCATCTGTCGGATTATTGCAATCCAGCTGTCCCGGGCGCTCCTACCGTGGAGTCCATGGATGATGTGATGCAGCAGAGCACTGATCTTGCTCAGGACTACCGCGCCAAGGCCGAGGCCATCCAGGTGATCGCCTCCGCCGCCGGACCTCAGGGCTGGCAGCGGCCCTCGCCGTGCGAGGAGTGGTCGGCCCGCGACGTGATCGACCACCTCGTGGACACCCAGCGCGACTTCCTGGGCGAGCGCGGGCTGAGCGTGCCGGAGGGTGACGCCGACGACCCGGCCCAACGCTGGCGCGGTCATTACCGGGCCGTGGCCGACCTGCTCGCCGACCCGAGCGTGGGCGGCACGGCATACGACGGCTATTTCGGACCCACCACGATCGGGGAGACGCTGGCCCAGTTCTACGGGTGGGACATGCTCGTGCACCGCTGGGATGTCGGTCGCGCCTTGAGCTCGGAGGTGACCTTCACGGACCGGGAGCTCGACGAGATCGAGGCAGCGCTGCCGGTGTTCGGCGAGCAGCTGTACACCGAGGGCATCTGCGCCCCGGCGGTGCAGGTCGGGCCGGACCAGCCGCGTCAGGTGCAGGTGCTGGCCAGACTCGGGCGGGATGCGCGATAACGATGACGTGAGCATGCTGCGAGGATGAAGCACTGGCGTCATGACCCAGTTCGATTCCTACTACACCCATCCCGGCGGCGGACCTCAGCAGTCCTCGGGCGCTCCTACCCTCGACCAGCCGCACCACGGGATCGGCTTCGTGGCCGCCATCAAGCGCGCGTTCGCGAAGTACGCGACGTTCGAGGGGCGGGCGAGCCGCAGCGAGTACTGGTGGTGGCACTGTTCCAAGGCCTCGTGATGTTTGCCCTCTACGTGCCTGCGGTGGGCCTGGCGATCGCTGGTGGCGAAAGCGGCAACAATGCCCAGTCAGCCGTCGGTGGGGGCATCGGCCTGTTGCTGTTGCTCTTCTTGGCGGCCACCCTGGTGCCCTCCATCGCGGTTGCGGTGCGACGGTTGCACGACGCTGGTCTGTCCGGGTGGCTGTACCTGGTCAGCTTCATCCGCTTCGTCGGACCCATTGTCATGATCGTGCTGATGGTGCTGCCGACCTCTGCCGCTGGAAGTCAGTACGACCGCGGGGCCGGGGGCCCGGGAGGCTACGGGCAGGCGCAGCAGCGCTACGCGCCGCCGCCCGGCTATGGACAACAGCAGGGCTACGGGCAGGCGCAGCAGGGCTATGTCCCGGCCTATGGGCAGGAGCCCCCGCCGCCCTCGCCTGAGAGTGGTGGCTCCTCCGTCGATCCGTACGGCCGCTGAGGTCGGTGCCGCCGCTGGACCAGCCGCACTACGGCATCGGCTTCCGGATAGCCGTGCAGCGCGTGTTCTGGAAGGTCACGACCCTGGAGGGCCGCGCCAGCCTGAGTGAGCACTGGTGGTGGGCGCTCTTCCAGGGTGTCGTCCTGCTCGTGCTCTACCCTTCGGTCACTGAGCACGACGACCCGGTCGCGGCCGTTGCGCTCACAGCGGACGCAAGCGTGAACACACCCGGATCGCAACCCAAAACACTGTCATCCGGACCGGCGGCGGGGTAGCGTCAGGCACAAGCACCGACCGGGTGTGGGCCGGGCGCCGTCGCGCGCATCGACGAAGGGACCCCAACGTGGCACGCATGGGTGAGAGCAGCGACCTGCTGAAGTGCTCGTTCTGCGGCAAGAGCCAGAAGCAGGTCAAGAAGCTGATCGCGGGTCCGGGGGTCTACATCTGCGACGAGTGCATCGACCTGTGCAACGAGATCATCGAGGAGGAGCTGGCCGAGTCCAGTGACCTGGGCTTGGGGCAGCTGCCCAAGCCGCGCGAGATCAACGACTTCCTGCAGCAGTATGTCGTGGGGCAGGACCCGGCCAAGCGGGCTCTCGCGGTGGCGGTCTACAACCACTACAAGCGGATCCAGGCCACCGAGGGGCGCAAGGGCGATGACGCCGTCGAGATCGCCAAGTCCAACATCCTGCTGATCGGTCCGACCGGCTGCGGCAAGACCTACCTCGCCCAAACCCTGGCCCGGATGCTCAACGTGCCGTTCGCGATCGCCGACGCCACCGCGCTGACCGAAGCCGGCTACGTCGGCGAGGATGTCGAGAACATCCTGCTCAAGCTCATCCAAGCCGCCGACTTCGACGTCAAGCGGGCCGAGAGCGGCATCATCTACATCGACGAGATCGACAAGATCGCCCGCAAGAGCGAGAACCCCTCGATCACCCGTGACGTCTCCGGAGAGGGCGTGCAGCAGGCGTTACTCAAAATCCTGGAGGGCACGACCGCCTCGGTGCCGCCCCAGGGTGGGCGCAAGCACCCGCACCAGGAGTTCATCCAGATCGACACCGGCAACGTGCTGTTCATCGTCGGGGGCGCCTTCGCCGGGCTGGAGAAGATCATTGAGGCACGCGCGGGCAAGCAGGGGCTGGGCTTCGGCGCCGAGCTGCACTCGGCCAAGGATCCGGGGGAGCGCTACGAGGACGTGCTTCCCGAGGACCTGATGAAGTTCGGGCTGATCCCCGAGTTCATCGGGCGGCTCCCGGTCATCACCAGCGTGTCGCCGTTGGACCGCGACGCACTGGTCAACATCCTGACCCAGCCGCGCAACGCCCTGGTCAAGCAGTACCAGCGGATGTTCGACATCGACGGGGTGGAGCTGGAGTTCAGCGACGACGCCGTGGCGGCGATCGCCGACCAGGCGCTGCTGCGGGGGACGGGGGCCCGCGGGCTGCGCGCGATCATGGAGGAGGTCCTGCTGCCGGTCATGTTCGACGTGCCGAGTGAGGAGGACATCGCCCGGGTCGTCATCACCGGCGAGGCCGTCCTGGACAACGTCAACCCCACGATCGTGCGCCGCGACGTCGACACCGCCCGCCCGCGCAAGCGCAACCAGCGCAAGGAATCCGCCTGACCTACGCCTGGGCGGAGCTGGCGGCGCTCAGCCTGGCCCGGCAGTTCCCGCACTCGCCGGCGCGCGACGTCGCAGCGGTGCACACCCTGGCCGCCCGGATGCCGGGAGTCACCCTCGAGACCATCAGCTCGGCCTACGAGCAGCTGCTGATCGTCCGGGCAGCAACCTGCGGGGGACCGTGCACACCTGCATCGCCGAGGACCACGCCGTGCTGGAGGCGGTCACCCGGCTCGGGCAGCGCACCCTCTGGGCGCGGATGCTGAAGCTCCAGGCCACCACGTTGGAGCAGGTGTGGGACAGCCTGGAGGACTACGCGCAAGACGAATGGCGCACCCCGGATGAGCTGAGCGCACACCTGCGGGGGTGGCTGGACCGGCACGACCCGATCGCCGCCCCGAGCCTGGGATCCACCGCAGGTCGGTATCTCGGCTACGGGCACGGGGGACTGGTGCGTCGCCCCCTCACCGGCGGTTGGCAGGGGCAAGGAGCACCCGGATATCGCACGGCGGCGGCTCTGCTCGGCCCACGCGAGGCCGTGCTCGCCGACCCCGACGGTGCCGTGGACGCCGTCCTGCGACGGCACCTGTCCGCATACGGTCCGGCCAGCAGACACGACGTGGCGTGCCGGCCCCGAGCGATCCACCGCCGGTGAGCCTGCTCCCCGAGTTCGATGCGCTGCTGTGCGGGTACGACCCCAAGGCCCGGGAGCGGTTCGTCGGTCCCGAGCACTACCGGCGACTGTGGTCGCCGGACAACGGCATGCTGCTGGCGCCGTTGCTGTGCCGGGGCCGGCTGACCGGCTACTGGCGGCTGCCGGGTAGCGGGACCCGGCGTGCGTGCGAGGTGGTCTGGTTCGCCGGGACCCCGCCGTCCCACGAAGGCGGAGCTCGAGGGGCCCCTGTCCGCCTTGGAGACCGCATACGGGATCACGCTCACCGGCCTGAGCATCAGCAAGGAGTGACCTACTCGACCGCGCCCGGTGGCACGACCCAGTGGCAGGACTGGCCGGTGACGGCGGCGATCAGGTCGAAGTCGGCGTCGTAGTGCAGGACGGTGAGTGCGAGATCCTCCGCCGCGGCCGCCACGAGCAGGTCGGGGATCTTGCGCCCGCGTTGGCTGTGCCCAGCCAGCAGTCGCTGGACCTGCAGCGCGCGGCTCACATGGGCGGCGCTGGTCTCGACGGGATCGAAGGCGTCCAAGGCTGCGACGAGACGGTCCCATTCCTCGGCGTTGCGGGCGTCCGAGCCGCTTCACCATACTGGTGTCCAGGAGATGGGTCAGCGCCACGCGTCGGCACGATCGTCGAGGCTTGCGTCGGCGAGCAGGTCCAGTGCTGCGGCGACCTTCACCTCTCGACGGTTCGTTGCTCGACGCAGCGCCTCGTTGACAGTGTCCTTGATCGTGGTGGTGCCGAGCTCGGAGCGCGCTGCACCGAGCGCCTTCTCGTCAAGGTCGACCAGATGCTTCGCCATGCCTTCAGGCTGTATCAGAAGGCTTGGTATATACAGGCACGGATGCAGGCGGTTGCCGCATATGTCAGCGGACGCTTGCCCTGCGGGTGACCAGGAGGTAGTGCCCGACGACGGCGGCGACCAGCACGGCCAGACCCAGGACCGGCGCCACGATCCCACCGGGCAGGGTCACCGTATGCGCCACCCAGGCCGCAGCCCACACAGCCACCGTGGTGACCGCGACGATGCCCAGGCGCCATGCCTGGGTGGTCAGCAGCGCGGTCGGCAGGGGGCTCTGCGGGGGCACCGTCGCAGCCAGGGTGCAGCCCGCGTGCAGCAACAGCAGGGACAGGGCCGCGGGCAGCGCTGCCGGTGTCCACGCGGACTCCACCCCCACGACCCAGCTGGCCAGCAGATAGAGGATGACGAAGCTGGGCAGACTGGTCTGCGGCAGCAGCGCGGTGAGCATGCCCAACGCCATGACGGCCACGAGCGCCACCAGTCCCGCCGCGGAGACCGAGGTGAGCACGACCGCATACGCCTCGGCGGCCAGCACGATCAGCAGCCGCAGCAGGATCTGCTCACGGCTCATCGTGCGCAGGTCGTGGCGCAGCTCGGCGAGTGTGCTCATGCCGCGCCTCCGGCCGGGCGACGGGTGAGCTCGCGCAGCACGAGGTCCAGGCTTCCCGGTCCCCGCCACGGCACCACCGGCACCCCCCGGGCCTGGATGGCTCGGATCTCGCCCTGCCGCTCCAGCATCCGGATCCGCCAGGCCAGCAGAGCCAGCGCCTCGTCGTCCTGCGGCTGGATCCGCTCGTCCAGGGTGTCGATGATCACGACCGACAGCCCGCTGCGCGAAAGGGTCGCCGCCTGGGTCAGGGCGTCGGGAGAGACCATCGAGGAGACCATCACCACCAGAGTGCCGGCGCGCATGCCGGTCCGTAGGCGGTGTGGCTCCTGCTCCTCCCGGGGCCCGGGTCGGGTGGCCGCCAGGGTCTGCAGGATGCGCAGCAGATGCCGGCGCCCGGTGCCGACCGGGACCGAGGCCGGGGTGCGCAGCGAGAGCACCCGGAGGCTGACCCGGTCGCCCTGGCGCAGGAAGTGCTCCGCGACAGCCGCGGTGGCGCGGACCGACAGGTCCAGGCTGGAGGGTCGCCCGTGCAGACCCTCGGAGCGGCCCAGGTCGTAGTGCGCGTCGAGGACGAGCGCCACCTGGGTGTCCTGATCGGCGTAGGTCGTGCTGACGTGCAGCTCGCCGGTGCGCAGCGAGCCCGGCCAGTGGATGCGCTTGAGCCGGTCGCCCCACTGGAACGGGCGGATGGAGGCGAACTCGCTGCCCTCGCCGCGGCGGTCCGACCGGTGCAGCCCCACCACGCCGCGAGGGTGCGGTGCCGGGGCCGAGGAGTCGAAGTGCGCGGGCGCGGGCAGAGCCAGGAAGTCCTGCGCGGGCAGCGGCACGGGACCCCAGCGGAAGGCTCCCCAGGGGCTGGACCCGGCCACCAGCACCGGCCCCGCCTGGCGGGAGCCCCACCGGCCGGCCACGACCTGCACCCGGCCTGTGACTGGCGAGCCCGGTGACTCCGGTGAGGCCGTCACCCCGACCCAGGTGCCGTGCTCCGGCTTGTGCTCGACGTGCGGCGCCGGGGCCACCGAGACAGCGGCGGTCTCCATGTGGGGCACCGGCTGCACCGTGGTGGTGAGCAGCACGGCGCGACCCTCGCGCACGATCGGCCGGGACAGCCGGGTCGTCGCGGTCGGGAGGGCCTCGGGCCGGGTCAGCGCACCCCAGAGGGTGACCGCGACGAAGGGTGTCGCGAGCACGAGCACGTCCAGTCGCTGCAGCAGCAGCGCCGCGGTGGCGCCGGCAACGGCGACGACCAGGGCGCGCAGGTGCGCGGCGGTGATCCGCCACCGGTCCCGCGGGTGCCGGGTCACGGTCTCGCTTCGTCGCGAGCCGCGGGAACGGCCACCTCGGCGAGCACGGCTGTGACCACGGCATGGCCCCCCGTGTCCGACATCCACAGCTCGGGCTTGATCGAGATCCGGTGGTCCAGCACGGCGTGCGCCACCGCCTTGACGTCCTCGGGCGCGACGTAGTCACGGCCCTGCACCACGGCATACGCCCGGGCGGTCAGCATCAGCGCGAGGGAGCCACGGGGGGAGGCGCCGACCTGCACGGAGCGGTGCCGTCGGGTCGCCGTCGCCAGCTCGACGCAGTATCGGCTGATCTCCTCCTCCACCGGGACGGTCTCCACGGCGCGCTGCATGGCCAGCATCCCGGCGGCGTCGGTCACCGGGTCGAGCACCTGGTCCTCCTGACGCCGGGAGACCCGCCGGTGCAGCACCTCCCACTCCTCCTGCGGCGTCGGGTAGCCGAAGGAGACCCGCAGCAGGAACCGGTCGAGCTGGGCCTCGGGCAGCGGATAGGTGCCTTCGTACTCCACCGGGTTGGCCGTCGCCAGCACGTGGAACGGCAGAGGCAGCGGATAGGTCTGCCCTTCCACCGTCACCTGGTGCTCCTGCATGGCCTCCAGCAGCGCGGACTGCGTCTTGGGCGGTGTCCGGTTGATCTCATCGGCCAGCAGTAGCCCGGTGAACAGCGGCCCGGAGCGGAAGTCGAACTCGCCGGCCTTCTGGTCGTAGACGAACGCACCGGTCAGGTCGGCGGGCAGCAGGTCGGGGGTGAACTGGGCGCGGGTGAAGTCCAGGCCCAGGGTCTGGGCGAAGGACCGGGCCGCCAAGGTCTTGCCGAGGCCGGGGAAGTCCTCCAGCAGCACGTGCCCGCCGGCCAGGACCGCGGACAGCACCAGGGTCAGCGCCTCGCGCTTGCCGACGACGGCCCGCTCGACCCCGTCGAGCACGTCCCGGGCCTGCCCGCAGACCTCGTCGAGGCCGGCGGTGGGGGCGGCGGCATCGCCCTGAGGTGGTGCCTCGCTCACGTGATCACGTCCTCTCCTGCGGTGGTCCTCGGCTCGGGGTGCGAGACTGCCACACCTGTCGGGGGTATGCGGTGCTCGCTCAGATCTGTTCCAGCTCATCGAGCACGCGAGCCAGCTGCCGCGCACTGCGCTTGGCGTTGGTCGTCGGGGGCGTGGTCAGGTAGTCCCAGACCGCAGGGTCCAGCAGCGCGCGAGCAGCCTCGGGGTCACTGCGGGCGTCGACCCCGCGGCGGGCCTGCAGCCGCTCGACCGTCAGGTCGCAGATGAGCGGGTGGATGGCGTCGGGGCGGTCGTTGCGCTCCAGCGCGTCGCGCAGGTCGCGGCGCAACCGCACCAACCGGTAGTCCAGCGACATCGGCCCGCTCGACTGCGCAGCCGTCGCCGCATGCCACGAGGCAGCTTCCAGGTCACCGGAGTGGTCGGCGAGCGACCACATCAGCAGCGCGAGAACGGCGACGAGTAGCGACATCACGACCAGGGCCAGCGGCAGGCTGTCCGGCAGCACTCGGACATACCACAGCAGGAGCCCCACAAGGGCGACGACGACGAGAGCGCCGAGCACCCGCTGTATCCAGGTCTGCCGGCTCACGGCCCCTGCTCCGTGTCGTGCTCACCGGTGACGTGGGGCTCGCGGGCGCCGTCCTGCTCTCGGGCGCGGTCAGGAGCGCGGTCGCGGGCAGCCCGCAGGTCGGCGTTGATCTGCTCCAGGGCGGCCACCGCCTGGTCCCGCTCCTGCTCGGTCACCGGGTGACGGGAGAAGCGGGCCTCGCGGTAGAGCACACCCAGGGCGGCCGTGGCCTGGGGGTCGACCTGCCACCGCGCGAGCACGCGAGTGGCGAGGTCGACGGAGGTCTCGGCGGGGGAGCGCTGGAGGCCGGCGCGGGCGACCCCGTCCTCCAACGCCACCCAGCAGGCGACCACCGCGTTGCGCGGCTCTCCCTCGGTGCGCAGACGGTCCGGGTCGGTCGCGGTCGACTCGACCAGGGCATCCAGGGCGTCCTCGGTGTCGATGACGGTGCTCGAGTCGTCCTCCCGCGTCAACAGCCAGCGCACCAGCAGCCCGATCATGAGCGCCACGGCGAACAGGGCGACGAGCAGGAGCACGTCCGGGTCGACCATGCCGCTGGAGGAGCCTTCGCTCTGCGCGGGGCGTGCCGCGGGGGTGGCATCGGGCACCAAGGTAGGGCCCTCGGGCATCGTGAGGTCCAGGATGCTCGACGGGCGGCGCAGCACGGGGGCGTCGGCGCCGACACCCCAGATGAGCACGACGAACCCGCTGGCGGCCAGGACCACCACCGCCGCTCTGCGTCGCTGGGCCCGCGTCATGCGCTCCGGCTCAGGCCTGCACCGGGACGGGCGGCTCGACCAGGGCCACGTCGTGCACCCGGAACTCCTGCGCCGGGTGCAGCTCCAGTGCACCGGTGACCTTGCCCGCCGCGGTCAGGTCGGCCTTGGCCTGCTGCACGAGGTCGAGATCCTCGCTCGGGCCGGCCACGGTGGCGGCGGAGATCTCGGTGCGCATCTTGACCTTGGCCTCCGACTTTGCCTTGCGCAGCCCGGTCAGCGCCCGGCCGACCACGGCCAGCATCCGGGGGTCGCCCCCCGCGGCGGGTGCGAGCTCCTCGGTTGTCGGCCACGGCTGCGTGTGCACCGAGTCGGTGTGCCACCAGGACCAGACCTCCTCGGTGGCGAAGACCAGCACCGGCGCGAGCAGCCGCATGTAGACGTCAAGGGCCACCTGCAGGGCGGCCCGGGCCGAGCGGGTGGACTCCGACGCGGGCTCCGCCGACCAACCGGTCGCAGCACCGTCACCCGCGGCCCCCGTTGTGCTTCCAGCGGGGACGGTGCTGCCATAGGCCCGCTCCTTGACCAGCTCGAGATAGTCGTCGCAGAAGGTCCAGAACGCGGTCTCGGTGACCTCCAGGGCCTTGGTGTGGTCGAACGCCTCGTAGGCCGCGGTCGCGGTGGCGACCACCTGGCTCAGCCCCGCGATCATCGCCCGATCCAGCGGCTCGGTGATGCGGGTGACCAGGACGTCCAGGGGCTCCGGCTCGGGCAGTGTGCCGTCGGGGGCGGCCCCCATCGACAGCGCGAACTTGCTGGCGTTGAGGGCCTTGATGGCCAGTCGGCGCCCGACCTTCATCTGCCCCTCGTCGAAGGCCGCGTCGACACCGAGGCGCCCCGACGCCGCCCAGTAGCGCACACCGTCGGAGCCGTGGTTGTCCAGCATCCCCTCGGGGGTCTGCGCGTTGCCCTTGGACTTGCTCATCTTCTTGCGGTCCGGGTCCAGGATCCAGCCGCTGACCGCGGCATGTGCCCAGGGCAGCGCCCCGTGCTCGTGGTGGGCCCGCACCACGGTCGCGAACAGCCAGGTGCGGATGATGTCCTGACCTTGCGGGCGTAGGTCCATCGGGTAGGTCGCCGCGAACAGCTCGCGGTCGTTGCCGAGCTCGCCGTCGGGGCGCCCACCCACCGGCCAGCCGCTCGCGATCTGCGGGCTCAGCGAGGAGGTGGCCCAGGTGTCCATCACGTCCGGGTCGCCGACGAAGCCGCCGGGCCGGCCGCGCTGGTCCTCGACGTAGCCGGGCGGGGCCTGGCTCGAGGGGTCGACGGGCAAGGTGTCCTCCGCCGGGACCAGCGGCATGTCCAGGTCGGGCTCACCGGCGTCGTCCAGGGCATACCAGACCGGGATCGGCACGCCGAAGAACCGCTGGCGGCTGATCAGGCAGTCGCCGTTGAGGCCGCCCAACCAGTTTTCGTAGCGGGTGCGCATGAACGAGGGGTGGAAGTCCAGCTCGGTGCCGCGCTCGAGAAGGGCCGCCCGCAGCTCGGTGTCCTTGCCGCCGTTGCGGATGTACCACTGCCGGGTGCTGACGATCTCCAGCGGCTTGTCGCCCTTCTCGAAGAAGTTGGCCTTGCGCTGGGTGGCCACCGGCTCACCGTCCAGGTCACCGGAGGCGCGCAGCGCCTCCACCATCGCGGCGCGCGCGCTGAACGTGGTCTTTCCGGCCAGCTGCTCGGCCCAGAGCTGCGCCCCGGCCGAGTCCTCATCACCGAGCCAGTCGGGTATGTCGTGCTGCATCCGGCCCGACCGGGTGATCACCGAGCGGTTGGGCAGGTCGAGCTCGCGCCACCACTGCACGTCGGTCAGGTCGCCGAAGGTGCAGCACATGGCGATGCCGGCGCCCTTGTCCATCTCCGCGAGCGGGTGCGCGAGCACGGGGATCTGCACCCCGAACAGCGGTGAGGTCACCGCGCTGCCGAACAGGTCGGCATACCGCTCGTCGTCGGGGTGGGCGATCAGCGCGACGGCAGCGGGGATCAGCTCGGGTCGGGTGGTCTCGACATACACGGGCACGTATGCAGCCCCGTCGCCGGTCGGGCGGTGGTAGGCCACCCGGTGGTAGGCGCCGGGGTAGTCGCGAGCCTCCAGCTCGGCCTGCGCCACGGCGGTCTGGAAGGTGACGTCCCACAGTCCGGGAGCCTGCTGCTGGTAGGCCTCGCCGCGCACCAGGTTGCGCAGGAACGCCTGCTGGGAGACGGCCCGGGAGCGGTCGTCGATGGTGCGGTAGGTCAGTGACCAGTCGACCGAGAGCCCGAGCTTGCGCCACAGCCCCTCGAACTTCTCCTCATCGAGCACCGTCAGCTCGTCGCACAGCTCGATGAAGTTGGCCCGGGAGACCGGCTGCTGGTCCTGTGCCTTGACGGCCTTGCCGGAGGTGTCCTCGCTGCCCCGCATCGGCGGCTCGAAGCCGGGGTCGTAGGGCAGCGAGGCGTCGCCCCGCACGCCGTAGTAGTTCTGCACCCGCCGCTCGGTGGGCAGGCCGTTGTCGTCCCAGCCCATCGGGTAGAACACGGTGCGCCCGGCCATCCGCTGGTAGCGGGCCAGGGCGTCGGTGTGGGTGTAGGAGAACACGTGGCCCACGTGCAATGACCCACTCGCGGTGGGAGGTGGGGTGTCGATGACGAACAGCTGCTCCCGGCGCGCACTCAGGGCGGCCGCCCGGTCGAAGACGTAGGTGCCACGGTCGGCCCATACCTGCGACCAGACCTGCTCCAGCCCGTCCACCGAGGGGCGGTCGGGCAGGGTGATCGGGCGCAGCCGGGGTCGGAAGGACACGTCGTCGGTCATGCGCCATAGTGTCCCAGACGGCACCGACGACGCCACGCACCCGGGAGGTCCGGAAGTGCGCCTGAGCGCGATGGTTCCCAGCCAAGGTCACGTTTTGGTCACGACTGTCGTGTCGCCCTTGCTGATCGGGCGTGATGGGGGTTCCGTTACGACATGTTCATGCGCCCCGTGCCCTTGCCCTTCCAAGATGCCCCTGAATCCGAGGGCGTCTTCGCCGATATCGACTCCGCCATCAACAGCGTCTTCGCGCCCGTTAACTTCTGGGCCAACGAGATCATCTTCTGGTCCCCCGGGTGGTTCCCGATGCCCTGGATCGTGGCCTGGTTGCTCATCGCCGCCATCGTGATCACCCTCTACCTAGGCTTCATCCAGTTCCGCGGACTCAAGATCGCTACCGAGGTGATCCGCGGCAAGTTCTCCTCGCCCGATGACCCGGGAGAGATCCCGCACTTCCAGGCGCTGACCTCGGCGGTGTCCGGCACAGTCGGACTGGGCAACATCGCGGGTGTCGGCGCGGCCGTGACCATCGGCGGGCCTGGCGCGACGTTCTGGATGGTGCTGGCCGGCCTGCTCGGCATGGCGACCAAGTTCGCGGAGTGCACCCTCGGGGTGAAGTACCGCACCGTCTTCGCCGACGGCACCGTCTCCGGTGGCCCGTTCAAGTACCTCCCGGTCGCCTTCGGCAAGTTCCCCAAGTTCCTGTCGGTCGGTCTGACCGGACTCTTCGCCGTGGCCATCCTGTTCTTCGGCGTCGCCGGCGGCAACATGTTCCAGGCCAACCAGACCTACTCCCAGGCCGTGGAGGTCACCGGTGGGCCCGGTGAGAGCTTCCTGGACAACTCGGCCGCCAGCATCATCTTCGGCCTCGTGCTCGCCACGATCATCGGTCTGGTGATCATCGGTGGCATCAAGTCGATCGGCAAGGTGACCTCCACCCTCGTGCCCTTCATGGGCGGCGTCTACGTGCTGGCCTGCTTCATCGTCATCCTGGGCAACGTCACCCAGGTCCCCGCCGCGATCGGTACCATCGTGAGTGGCGCCTTCAATCCTGACGCGCTCACTGGTGGCTTCGTCGGCGTGGTCATCGTGGGTCTGCAGCGGGCGGCCTTCTCCAACGAGGCCGGTCTGGGCTCGGCCCCGATCGCCCACTCCGCGGTCAAGACCCGACGACCGGTCTCGGAGGGCTTCGTCGCGCTCTTCGAGCCGTTCATCGACACCGTGATCATCTGCACGTTCACCGCTCTGACCATCGTCATCGCGGACACCGAGTTCTGGAACACCACCCGCGAGGAGCTGGCGGCCGACTCGAGCTACGACTACGGCGGCGGCGTCGCGGTGACGTCGGATGCGTTCGAGAGTGTCATCTCGTGGTTCCCGATCGTGCTCGCGGTCGCGGTCGCCCTGTTCGCCGTCTCCACGCTGATCACCTGGTCCTACTACGGCAACAAGGCCGTGAACTACCTGTTCGGTGAGTCCAAGACGGTCACGACGCTCTACCGGATCGTGTTCCTGTTCTTCACGGTCGCCGGCACAGTGCTCGGCTTCGGTGAGGTGCTCGGCTTCGCCGACGCATTCCTGTTCGTCTGCGGCTTCGTCAACCTCCTCGGTGTCTACTTCCTGCTCCCCACCATCAAGCGGGAGATGAACGAGTACATCGCCGACCGCAAGAGCGGCAAGCTCTACCAGCTGGGCGTCGAGGACAAGGACAAGGACATCCCCGCCGACCAGATCTGATCGACCTCACGGGGCATGACATGCCCGGCGGGGTGGGTGCGCGGAGGCGCACCTACCCCGCCGGCGTCGTGTTGTCTCAAGGCATGTTGTCTCATGGCAGGCACTTCGTCCGGCTGCAGGACCGATGGTCAGGGCTGCCGCGGCACACCCGTTAGCATGGGTGGTGCGCTGACCCGGCCATCACCGGCGAGCATCCGGAAGAACGGGCGAGCACGGCATACCAAGGCAGGTCCTCGGTATGCGGTTCGCCTCACTAGAACCGGACGGGTGGGCCCGACACAGCCCGCGAGTTGAGCGGTTGCGCGCTCGGCCTGAAGTCACGGGCGAGTGGGCAGCAAGCGAGGTGGTACCGCGGCGCTTCTGGCGTCGTCCTCGTGGCAGTGCAGTGACGAGGCCGCAACCACCCGCAGGAGAGCTCGATGACCTACCCCCGAGTGAGCACCGCCGACAGCCAGGCTCTCGGGCTGACCCCCTCCCCGCGCCTCCCGCAGATCGAGCGGGGCGTGCTGGACTACTGGGCCCAGCACGACACCTTCGTCAAGAGCGTCGAGCGGCGCGACGCCGGCACCGACGGGTCGGGGGAGTACGTCTTCTACGACGGCCCGCCGTTCGCCAACGGTCTGCCGCACTACGGCCACCTGCTGACCGGCTACGTCAAGGACCTCGTGCCGCGCTACCGCACCATGCGGGGGGAGCGGGTGGAGCGCCGCTTCGGCTGGGACACCCATGGCCTGCCCGCCGAGCTCGAGGCGATGAGCCAGCTCGGCATCAAGACCAAGGACGAGATCGACGAGCTCGGCGTCGAGGCGTTCAACGCCAAGTGCCGCGAGTCGGTGCTGAAGTACACCGACGACTGGCGCGACTACGTCACCCGGCAGGCTCGGTGGGTCGACTTCGACCACGACTACAAGACGCTCAACGCCGACTACATGGAGTCGGTGCTGTGGGCGTTCAAGCGGCTGCACGACCAGGGCCTGGTCTACGAGGGCTACCGGGTGCTGCCCTACTGCTGGAACGACCAGACGCCGTTGTCCACCCACGAGCTGCGGATGGACGAGGACGTCTATCAGGTGCGCCAGGACCCCGCGGTGACCCTGGGGCTGCGGATCGTCGGCGGCGGTGCGGACGATGCCGAGCGCAACGACGACAACCTCGAGGGCGCGCTGCTGCTGGTCTGGACGACCACCCCGTGGACGCTTCCGGCCAACCTGGCGGTGATGGTGGACCCGGCTATCGACTACGTCGTCGTCGAGGCGCCGCGGCCCGGTGTCCCAGAGGTGGGCGAGCGCTACGTGATCGCCGAGGCGCGGCTCACGGCATACGCCCGCGAGCTGGGGGAGGACCCGACGGTGCTGCAGCGACTGACGGGGACCGACCTGATCGGGCACCATTACACGCCGCCGTTCAGCTACTACGCCGGGCACGCCCGCTCGCACCGCGTCGTCGAGGCCGACTTCGTCACCACCACCGACGGCACCGGGCTGGTGCACAGCGCAGGCGCCTTCGGTGAGGAGGACAAGGAGGTCACCGACCGGGAGGGCATCGAGCCGGTGATGCCGGTGGGCCCCGACGGCGCCTTCACCGCGCCGGTCGATGAGTACGCCGGGATGCTGGTCTTCGACGCCAACGCGCACATCCTGGACCACCTCAAGACCGCCACCCGGGCCGGTCTCGGTGGCGATGCCCAGGCCGGCGACGCGGACGCCGGACTCGACACCGGGTCGGTCAGCCCCGGCACCGTGCTGCTGCGCCGGGGGACCTACGACCACTCCTACCCGCACTGCTGGCGCTGCCGGCAGCCGCTGATCTACAAGGCGGTGTCCAGCTGGTTCGTCGCGGTCACCGAGTTCAAGGACCGGATGGTCGAGCTCAACCAGGAGATCACCTGGGTGCCCGAGAACGTCAAGGACGGGCAGTTCGGCAAGTGGCTGGAGAATGCCCGCGACTGGTCGATCTCGCGCAACCGCTACTGGGGCAGCCCGATCCCGGTCTGGCGCTCGGACGACCCTTCATACCCCCGGCTCGACGTCTACGGCTCGTTCGCTGAGCTGGAGGCCGACTTCGGCGAGCTGCCGCGCAACGCGGCGGGGGAGCCGGACCTGCACCGGCCGTACGTCGACCGGCTCACCCGGCCCAACCCGGACGACCCCACCGGGGCGTCGACGATGCGGCGGGTCGAGGACGTCCTCGACGTGTGGTTCGACTCCGGCTCGATGAGCTTTGCCCAGGTGCACTACCCGTTCGAGAACGCCGACTGGTTCGAGCACCACTTCCCGGCCGACTTCATCGTGGAGTACATCGGGCAGACCCGCGGCTGGTTCTACACCCTGCACGTGCTGGCCACCGCGC
>NZ_JBPCKQ010000110.1:0-32130 GCF_051004135.1 Ornithinimicrobium sp. | reverse complement strand
ATGGCCGCCGGGTCGCTGTCGCTGACCGGGATCGCCGCGGCGTGGAGCCCGTTGTGGCTGGTGTGGCAGCTGCCCGGAGCCCTGGTCTTCCTGGCCGCCGCGGTGGCCGAGCTGCAACGCACCCCGTTTGATGCGCCGATCGCCGACGCCGAGATCGTCTTCGGCCCGTTCACCGAGTACTCCGGGCTGCGGTTCGCCTTCTTCCTGCTCGCCGAGTATGCCGGGATCGTGGTCATGTCGTTGCTGTTCGCCGTGCTCTTCCTCGGCGGCTGGCAGGGCCCGTGGTCCGACGTGCTCGGGCCGGTCTGGACCCTGCTGAAGGGATTCGCCGTGGCGGTGCTGATCATCTGGCTGCGGGTGGCCTGGCCCCGGGTGCGGGAGGACCAGCTGCAGCGGTTCGCCTGGACCCTGTTGCTGCCGGTCGCGCTCGGCCAGCTCGCGCTGACCGGCGTCGGGGTGGTGGTCTGGGGATGAAGAACCTGCTCAAGGGTATGGGCACCACCGCCCGCACGCTGACCGGACGGGCGCACACGCAGGTGTACCCGCATACCGAGCCCGACCTGCCTGACCGGTCCCGCGGCGTGATCGCGCTGCTCGCCGACAACTGCACCTCGTGCATGCTCTGCGCTCGCGAGTGCCCCGACTGGTGCATCTACATCGACAGCCACAAGGAGACCCTCGAGCCCGACGTCGAAGGGGGCCGGGCCCGCCAGCACAATGTGCTCGACCGCTTCGACATCGACTTCTCGCTGTGCATGTACTGCGGCATCTGCATCGAGGTCTGCCCCTTCGACGCGCTGTTCTGGGCCCCCGACTTCGCGTATGCCGAGGGAGACATCCGCAACCTGCTCCACGACAAGGACCGGCTGGGCGACTGGATGCCGACGGTCCCGGCTTCAGTCGTGCCCGACGGCATCCAGCCCGGCACGAGCGGCCGGCTCGGCGCGACCGAGCGCACCGACACGCCGACCCCGAACGGCGCCACTGCCACGACCGGGAGCACTCCTGAGGCAGAATCCGAGGGCAGCACAGCCGCAGGCAAGGGGGACGAGGAGTGAAGGGGGGCGACGAGTGAGCGGACTGGACGTCCTGTTCTTGGGCGTCGGTCTGCTCACCGCAGGTTCGGCCCTGCTCGCGGTCACCTCCCGGGTGGTCCTGCACGCCGCACTGTGGCTGGTGGTCGCCCTCGGCGGTCTGGCCGGCTGCTATCTCGTGCTCGGCGCTGAGCTGGTGGCTCTGGTGCAGCTGTTGATCTACGTCGGCGCGGTCGTGGTCCTGGTGCTCGTGGCGCTGATGCTCACCCGACAGGGCAGCGTGTCGGTCAGCACCTCGCGCGGTCATCGGCTGCTGGCCGGCCTCGTCGGCGCCGGGGTCGCCGTGCTGCTCGGAGTCAGCCTGACCGCCGTCGTCGGCTGGTCCGCCGTCGACCTGCGCGGCCCGAGCAGCGCCGACATCGGCGCGCAGATCTTCGGCACCTGGGTGTGGCCCTTCGAGCTGCTCTCCCTGCTGCTCCTGCTGGCCCTGGTCGGCGTGATCGCGGTGGCCCGCGGCGCCGGTGCCACCGAGGACGCCGCGATGGCCGCCGAGACCACCGGCGCTGATGCCGACCCGGCAACCGCCGCCACGGCCGACCTGGATGCCGGCCCGTGATCAACCCCGCCCTGCCCATGCTGCTGGCCGCGGTGCTCGCCGGCGCCGGCTTCTACGGCGTGCTGGCCCGGCGCCACGCCGTGCTGATGCTGATCGGTGTCGAGCTGATCCTCGCCGCGGCCGGACTCGTCCTGGTCACCGCCGGACAGACTGCCCCCGACCCGCTGGCCACCGGCCCGGTCCTGACCATCTTCGTCATCACCATCGCCGCCGCCGAGGTCGTGCTCGCACTCGCCGTGATCATCGCGCTCTACCGCGCCCGGGGCCACGTCGACCTGCAGGCCGACCGGAGCGCCTCGTGAGCCCCGCCACCACCGCGGGCCCGAGGGTGAGCGGGGTGAGCGACCTACCCCTGCCCGACCTGCCGGAGATTCCCTTCCTGGACCTGCTGCCCCGGATTCAGGACATGCCCGGCACCCCCGCGCAGTATGCCGTGGCGCTGCCCCTGCTGGCTGCGCTGCTCGCCTTCGCCCTCGGCCGGCTCTCCGCCCGGGCCGCTGCGTGGCTGGTCGTCACCTCCTCGCTGCTCACCCTCGCGGCCACCGGGTGGCAGCTCTACGGCGTGAGCAACGACCAGGTCGACGGACGGCGCACCTCCAGCACCATCGACGCCCTGCCGCTCGGCGAGCTCGAGGTGCCGCTCGGCCTGGTCGCCACCGAGCTGACCGCGGTGATCGCGATCACGGTGGCCCTGGTCGCGCTGATCATCCAGGTCTTCGCCCGGTGGTATCTCTGGTACGACCCCCGCTACCGCCAGTTCGCCGCCACAGTCGCGCTGTTCACGTCCGCGATGATGCTGGTGGTGCACTCCGGTGACCTGATCCTCACGCTGATCGGGTGGGAGGTGATGGGCTGGTGCTCCTACCTGCTGATCGGGCACCTGTCGGCCAAGGCCGGCGCCCGCCGCGCCGCCGGCAAGGCGCTGCTGGTGACCCGGGTCGCCGACATCGGCTTCGTGCTCGGGGTGATCGCGCTGGCCGCGGGAGCGGGCAGCACCTCGATCGAGACGGTCGTCGCGCACTGGGAAACCCGGCCCGGTGCGGGGCTCACGGTCGCCATGCTGCTGCTGATCACCGGGATCGCGGGCAAGTCGGCGCTGATCCCCTTCCAGGACTGGCTGCCCGACGCGATGGAGGGCCCGACCCCCGCCTCGGCGCTGATCCACGCCGCCACCATGGTCGCCGCCGGCACGGTCGTGCTGGCCCAGCTGTTCGCGCTGCTGCAGGCCAGTGACACCGCCCGGATCACCCTCGCACTGCTGGCCTCGGTGACCACGCTGGTGGCCGCGCTGCTGGCCTTCGCCCAGCCCGACCTCAAGCGGCTGCTCGCCTGGTCGACGGTCAGCCAGGTCGCGCTGATGCTGGCCGCGCTGACCGCGATCCCGCTCGGCCAGGGTCCGGACACCGCGGTGCTGCACCTGATCTCGCACGCGGTCTTCAAGGCGCTGCTCTTCCTGACTCTGGGCTGGCTCTCGGTGCTCACCGGCGGCACCCTGGTCGCGTATGCCGTCTCCGGGGTGCGGCGCTACGGCGCGGTGCGCCGTCCGCTCGGGATGGGCCTGCTCGCGCTGGCCGGGGTCCCGCCGCTGGTCGGCTTCGTCTCCAAGGAGCTGATCCTGGCCGCCGCCGAGCAGGGCGTGCAGACCGCGACCGGTGGCCCGGCGCTGGTCGTGCTGGCCGCCGTGGGCGCCGGCACCCCGCTGACCGCGGCCTACTGCATGCGCGCCTGGCTGATCCTCAACCGGCCGCTGAGCATCGGGCACCCGCCGCGCCGCGGCGACGAGCGGCTCGACGACTTCTTCTCCGAGCCCGCGGTGGTGCAGGAGGCCGCCGGGACCGAGGAGGCCGAGGCCGCGATCTCGACCTCGGCCCGCGTCGGCGTCACCACCCTGGCCCTGCTGACCCTGCTCGGCGGTGTGCTGCCCTTCACTGGACTCTTCGACATCGAGTCGGTGCTCGAGGTCAACCTCCCGCTGCTGGTGACCTCGCTGCTGCTCATGCTCGCCGCGGCGCTCGCTGTCGTCGTGGCGGCCCGAGGGGTGCGCACCCGTGACGCCGCAGCCCGGCTGCCCGCCGCGCTGAGCCTGTCCGCCGAGCGCGGCATGGGGGCCGACACGGCATACCTGATGCTCGTGGCCCGGCCCACTCTGGCGCTCGCCCGGGGGATCACCTGGCTGGACCGGGAGATCCTCGACGGCTACGTCCGCGGCGGCGGGTATGCCGCGGGGCTGCTCGGCCGGGGCGGTGACCGGTGGAGCCCGGTGCGGCCCACCGGGGCGCTGGCCCTGGTGCTCACCGGAGTCCTGGTGCTCGCCGGTCTCGGATGGGTGGTGACATGAGCTGGCTGCTGCTGGCCCTGCTGCCACTGCTGCTGATCGGCACCACCCTGGTGGTCGCCGACCGCGCGTCCGCCGTGCCGGCTCCCGAGGTCGTCCAGGGACTGTCCCTGCTCGGAGCCGTCGCCGCAGCGGCCGGAGTCGTCGGCACGGTCTGGGCGCGGCCGACCCTCGACGTGTCGTGGATCCCCGCGCTGGGGGTGCGCCTGGACCTGGCCGTCGACGGGATCAGCGCACCGTTGCTGCTGCTCACCGCCGGGGCGGGGCTGGTCGCCACGGCCCTGCGGCATACCGTGTCATCGGGGGCGCCGGAGGAGCCGGACCGCACGGCACCACTGGCCCGCACCGGGGTGCCCGGGCTGGCGACCTACCACGGGTGTCTGCAGCTGGTGCTGCTCGGCGCCCTGCTGACCTTCCTGACCCGCGACGCGGTCGTGTTCTTCGTCGGCTTCGAGCTGGTCCTGGTGCCGATGTGGGTGCTGGTCTCGCGGCACGGCGACCCGGGTCGGGCAGCGGCCCGCGACGGGGCGGCGCTGCGCTTCCTGCTGGTCACCGCCACCGGGTCGACGCTGATGCTGGTCGGCATCCTGGCCATCGGCACGGCCACCGGCAGCACCGACCTGGACCGGTGGGCGCAGCTCGCGGGCAGCTCGATGGGCAGCGGCCAACAGGCCGTGATCGCCGGGCTGATGCTGCTCGGCCTTGGCCTGAAGGTGCCGATCTGGCCGCTGCACACCTGGCTGCCGTGGGTGCACTCGACCGCGCCCACCGCGGGCTCGGTGCTGCTGGCGGCGGTGCTGCTCAAGATGGGCACCTACGGCATCGTCCGGCTGGTCGTGCCCGCCGTCCCCGACGGCTTCGCCACCCTGTCCCCGGTGCTGGCCGCGTGCGCGGTCACCGGCATCGTCTGGGCGGGGTTGGCCTGCCTGGTCGAGCGTGACCTCAAACGGCTCATCGCCTGGTCCTCGATCGCCCACCTCGGCTTCGTCGTGCTCGGCCTCGCCACCGGGACCGCCACCGGGTTGCAGGCCGCGCTGTTCGGCAACATCGCGCACGGGGTGATCTCGGCGCTGCTGTTCGTCGTGGTCGGCGGGCTGAAAGAGCGGTGGGGCTCGGCCGACCTCACCGTGGCCCGGGCCGCGCTGCGCGAGGTCTCCCCGCGGTTGGGCTTCGCCCTGGTCGTCGGCATGGCCGCGTCGATGGGGCTGCCCGGGCTGGCCGGGTTCTGGGGCGAGTTCGCCGCCGTCTACTCCGCGTGGTCGCCGGCGGCAGACCGCCCGACCGGATGGTTCCAGCTGTATGCGGTGATCGCCGCCGTGGGTGCCGCGATCGCCGCCGCGTATGTGGTGCGCGTGCTGCGCGAGGTCTGGATGGGCGAGCGCACCACGCCGGTCGTCAGCGACGCCGACCGCCTGGAGACCGTGCTGGTCGGGGTCCTCGCGCTGGCCGTCCTCGCGCTGGGCCTCTACCCCGGCCCGGTGCTGGAGCTGACCGCACCCGTCGTCGACACGCTGCTCGCCGCCGGTGCGGGAGCGCGCTGATGATCGACCTGCAGCTCTCCGTGCTCGGGCCGGTGCTGGCACCCGCCCTGGCCGCCGTGGCCGTGCTGATCCTCGACATCGCCTGGCCGCGGGCGCGCACCGCCCACCTGGTGCTCGTGGCCCTTGGCCTGATCGGCGGTGCCGCGGCAACGGTGCCCGGAATGCTGCAGGGGCCGGGGGAGGCGCGGACCGCGCTCTGCCTGCCGGACGGTCCCTGTCTCTACGCCGCCGGGTCGCTGGCCTCCGGGCTGCAGGCCCTGGCCCTGTTGGCCGGACTCGTGGTGCTGGTGCTGGCCTGGGCCGACTGGTCGCACGGCGAGGGCGGGCGCAGCGCGGTGATCGCCGCGCTGGTGCTCGGCGCCACGGCCGGCGTGCTGGCCGTCCCGGCCGCCGCCGACCTGGCCTCGCTGCTGGTGGCGCTGGAGCTGGCCACCCTGCCGACCGTGGCCCTGGTGGCGCTGGAGCGCCGGGCCTCCCGACAACCGTTGGCCATCGACGGGGCGGTGGCCCTGCTGACCACCTCGCTGGTCTCGTTCGCCCTGTTGGCCCTCGGGGTGGCGCTGTGGGTGTCTGCGACCGGCACCGCGGTGCTGTCCGGTGACGCGGTAGCGCAGGCCGCTGCCGACCCTGCCCGGTTGACGCTGTTGACCGTGGCTGCGGTGCTGGCCCTGGCTGGGATGGGGTTCAAGCTCTCCGCCGTGCCGTTCCACGCCTGGACCCCGCTGACCTACGCCGGTGCCGCGCTCCCGGTGACGACCTACCTGGCCACCGTGTCCAAGGTCGCCGCCCTCGGCGGGGTCGTGGTCGTCGTGACCGCCCTCGGCGGGGCCAGCGGCACGAGTCTGCTTGCCGTGGCCGTGTTGGCGGCGCTGAGCATGACGGTCGGCAACGCGGTCGCCCTCGTGCAGACCAACACGGTGACCCTGCTCGCCTGGTCGACGGTGGCCCAGGCGGGGTGGGTGTTGCTCCCGCTGGTCAGCCTGTCCTCCCGGGCCACCCGGGCGGCCGGGGGTTACCTCGCGGTGTATGCGGTGGCGACTCTGCTCGCGTTCGTCGTGGTCATCCTGGTCGCGGCCCGCACCGGTGTGCGGCTGGAGGACCACCGCGGGCTGCTGCGCGACCGGCCCTGGCTGGGGCTGCCGCTGGCGTTCGCGCTGCTGAGCCTGGCCGGGCTGCCGCCGGCCATCATCGGCCTGGTGGCCAAGATCGTGGTGATCCGGCCCGTGGCCGGGGAGGGCTTGTGGTGGCTCGCGGTCATCGCCGCCCTCAACGTCGCGCTGGGCATCGCGGTCTATCTGCGCTGGCTCGGGGTGCTGGCCGCCCGGCCCGAGGCGGTCGACGCGCTCAGCGAGCCGGCAAGCGATGCCGGTGAGACGGCATACCCCCGGGTGCCCTGGCCGCACGCCGCCCTGGTGGGGCTGCTCACCGGTCTGCTGGTGCTGGGCAGCATCTCTCCGGTCGGCGTCTTCTGAGGCGTCCGGGTCTGCCCCGGTGACTCCCAGCCACTGCACAGCCGGCCTCCGGAACACCCGATCTGCGCAGGGCGTTTGACCAGACATGCACAAGCACTACAACGGCCTCAAGACGGCCCTGCTCTTCGGTGGCATCTGGGCGGTTCTGCTCGGGATGGGCGCCTTGGTCGGGGGCGGCCGCTTCATCTGGCTGTTCGCGCTGATCGGCGTCGGCACCACCTTCTACGGCTACTGGAACTCCGACAAGCTGGCCATCAAGGCGATGCGGGCCTACCCGGTGACCGAGGCGCAGCAGCCGCAGATGCACCGCATCGTGCGCGAGCTGTCCCAGCGGGCCGACCAGCCGATGCCGAAGCTGTTCGTCAGCCCGACGGCGGCGCCCAACGCGTTCGCCACCGGGCGCAACCCGCAGAACTCGGCCGTCTGCTGCACCGAGGGCATCCTGCACCTGCTCGACGAGCGGGAGCTGCGCGGGGTGCTCGGGCACGAGCTGATGCATGTCTACAACCGCGACATCCTTACCTCCTCGGTGGCCGCGGCGATCGCGGGTGTGATCACGTCGGTGGCCCAGATGATGCTGTGGTTCAGCTTCCTGGGCGGCAACCGCGGGGGCGGCGGCAACCCCTTCGCCATGCTGGCGATGGCCCTGTTGGCCCCGTTCGCCGCGACCGTGATCCAGCTCGCGATCAGCCGGACCCGGGAGTTCGACGCCGACGAGGACGGTGCTGCGCTGACCGGTGACCCACTCGCCCTGGCCTCGGCGCTGCGCAAGCTGGAGCAGGGCACCCGGGCTGCTCCGCTGAAGCCCGAGCCCGCGCTGCAGAACGCCGCGCACATGATGATCGCCAACCCGTTCCGCTCCGGCGACGTCAAGAGCCTGTTCGCCACCCACCCGGCGATGGATGAGCGGATCAGCCGCCTGGAGACCATGGCCGGCGGCCCCCGCCGCTACTGAGTGGCTCGACGAGGAGGCTCATCTCGGCGGACGTCCCAGCCGGACCTCCACTGGTGCACGATGCCGCACACTCATGCATTGCGCGCGCAGTGCATCAGTGATCCAGATCGTGCACCAGTGCCCCTTGTTCGCCAGGGGATCCACCAGGGGCGCCCGAGTCTCACTCCGGGAGGCTCAGGGCCTCCTCGGCCAGGGCGACAACGGCGACCTTGTGGCCCTTGTCCAGGGTGATCAGGTAGATCGGCACGGTGTAGACACCTCCGGAGCCGTCCACCAGCTGGCCTGTGGAGAGCGTCGCCGACGTCGCCGTGGCGATCCGCCCCGGGACCGGGATGGGGTCGCCCGGCTCTATGGGCGTGGTCTCCGTCCAAGTCTGCGTGGACCACTCGCCCCCCGAGACTCCGTCGGGGCGAATGGGCAAGCGACCGAGGATGGGGTCGTTGGCTCGCTCGACCGCCTCGACCGGCGAGATCACCGGATACAGCCCGAGCGAGACCTCGCGCCGGAGCAGGACATTGGCGGAGATCACGCCCTCGGCGCGCAGGCCCACGTCCAGGGTGATCCGCTCGCCGTCCTGATTCTTGCTCGTGGCCGAGACCCAACCCTCGGGCATCCCCTGTTCGTGGGTCTCGAACTGCAGCCCGGCCGGGTCCAGTCCCAGATCCGCGGCCACCTGCCGTGCCATCTTCTCCGCGTCCGCGGTGCTGACCGTGTCCCTCGGGTTGGGCAGGCAGTGGTCGGGGTCCAGATCCCCGAACGGGTCCGGCTCCGGCCCGGACCAAGCGGCCATCTCCTCGGCCATGGCAGCGCACCCCGGGCTGAGATACATGTTGTCGTAGGACAGGTTCAGGCCCGATGCGTCGCGGTAGGAGTTCACGGAGCGACCGTCCTGCTGGATCGAGCGCCAGTCCTGCTCACCGGTCACCGAGCCGGAGATGCCCATTCGCTCGGCGATCTCCTTGAGCTCGGCCTCGATGTCGAGGTTAGCGGGACGCTGGGACAGCACCTCGGCCTCGCCCCCGGTGTCGGTCGACAACGTGTCACCAGGCACCAACCGCAGCGGTGCGCCGCCCATGCCCGTGTCGCCTTTCAGAGTGAGCGAGTCCTCAAAAGCCTCGCCGGGCATCCCGCCGAACCATCCGAACGACTCTGCACCCTCCGGCCCCGGCGCGTTCTCGACGTCCTGGCCGTTGCCGGCGGAGTCCGTGCCGGCCTCATCGCCGTCCGCTGAGCTTGCTGCGGCAGTCACACGCTCATCGGCACGGCTCTGGCCGAGGGCGTAGCCACCAACCCCCACCACCAGGGCGGCGACGCAGGCGACCGCGAGGTATGCGGTGCCCCGGCCGAGTCGTCCGACCGTCCGGCCCTCCCAGCTCACCTCGTCCGCTCCGCTCTCATCGGCGATGGCGCGGTCCACGGACGATCGGAGCTGCCAAGGATCGACGCGCGACCCACGGGCCGGGTCGGCGTCGCGCAGGCGGCGCAGCGCGTCGTCGTCATCGGTGCTCATGGTCTGCTCCTTCTGTGTTCAGTCGCGTGGCCGGTCGGCTCAGTCGCCACAGGCGTTGCGGAAGCGTCGGCGCGCTCGGGACAGGGCAGCTGCGGCCCCGCCCCTCGACATACCCAGGGCGGCGGCGAGCTCGGTGCCGTCCAGTCCCTCCCAGGCATGCATCATCAGCACCTGCCGTTCCCGCGGGCGCAGGGACATCAAGGCGGTGCGCAGCTCGTTGTCCTCGATCACGAGGTCCGCCGGGTCGGCCGATGCTGCCTGCCGCGCGAGGGCGGCGTCGCGATCGTCGTCGGGAAGCAGGGTGAGCACCGGCTTGCGGCGGTGGTTGGCCAGCACGAAGGACGCGGTCTTGTAGAGCCACGGCAGATCGAGGCCGGCCGGCACCTGGGCGCGCCTGCGCCACGCGACCGCGAACACCTCGGCGCTCAGGTCGGCGCAGTCCTGGGCGGGGGCACGCCGCACGAAGTAGCGGTGGACCGCGGTGGCGTGGTCGGTGAAGAGCGTGTCGAACCAGGCGCTGTCCCGTGCCTTCGAGGGGCTGCCGGAGGCAGGGTTCGGGGACGACCAGGCCATGGCGTCCTCCCGCCTCCGGCGCCTCCGGGCGGAGGCTCTTACCTCAGTAGTGTCGCAGCAGGCTCGTTTGCTTCACGCTCGAGCGGTCGACCTTGACCATGCCGCGAAACGACATGGACGTCTCTATCCGGTGAGAGTCAATCGATGAGGGGCGCTTCTGTCCGGGCCGGCCACGACGTGTCCTCGACCGGTCGGCCGCGGTCGTAGGCGGCGACCAGCCGGAAGGGTGACGCCGCGCGACTGTTGTCGTAGAAGTCGGCCCGGTCCGCGGTGTCCCTGGCCGTGGTGATGAGCGGCCACAGCCGGTCGTATCGCTGCCTGGTCTTCACCTCGGGGACGTCGTACCCGCCGCGACGAACCCGTTCGGCGACGCGGTGCACACTCAGGTCGACGGGGACCAGGACGACGTGCAGGTGGACCAGGTAGCCCAGGGCGACGGCCTGGCGCACGAGGGCGACCTTGCTGGGGTGGCTGAAGACGGTCTCGGTGATGAACCAGGCGCCGTCCCGCATCAACCGTTGTCGCTGTGCCTCGGCTGCTGCGGACGCGTCGTAGGCATGCTCGAGCTGCGCGTCCGGCCCGGCAAGCACGTGCAGGGTGGGTGTGCTCACGCTCCGTCGGGCAACCGTGCGGACGTGCCACCACGCACGACGACCTGCCCGTCATCATCAGCCTCGGACCAGGACTCACCGGCAGCGGCGAACTCGGCTGCGACGTCCAGCGCCGCGATGCCCCGGGCAGCCTGCTCATCCCAGGTGGCCCGGACGACGGCCTGCTCGCGCCCTGCCAGGGCGTCGTAGGGTAACCATTCAGGTGGCTGGCGCTGGTGTCCAGGGTTGTCCGGTGATGGCGTCGTGTAGGGCGGTGAGGATGTCGTCGCCGTGTTTGCGGACGGTGGAGATGTACCCGCGGATGCGGAGCCAGGCTTCGGCTCCGGTGGTCGCGCGGTGGCAGCCGGAGATCTTGAGCTGGGTCTTGACCGGGCGCAAGTCGCGTTCGCTGCCGTTGTTGGTGAACGGCACGGCGAGGTCGACGGTGAAGCGCAGGATCTCGGTCTCGCGGTCGCGGAGTCGTTCGAGCAAGTTGCGGGCCTTCGTCTGCTTGCGGACGGCGGCTCGGGGGTGTGCGGCGAGCCCGACGAGCACGGCGTGGCGGAACAGTCGTCGTGGCTCGGCGAGCAGCTCGGGCGGGATGTGGGCGCGGTCTTGGTCGCGGGCGGCGCGGGCGGCCCGGTTGAGCTCGGTGAGGGCGTCGCGGGCCTGGCCGGGCCAGATCTGGTCGGGATGAGCCTCGGCGACGGAGGTGAGCTCGCGCAGCAGGTGCGCCCCGCACAGCGCGGTGGCGTAGTCGGGGCCGTCGTAGACACTGAGCGCGTCGTGCACGGCGGTGCCGGGGTAGCCGGGGAGCACCCCGAACGCGTCGACCGCGTTACGCCCCCGGTTCTCGTGCAGGAAGTAGGCGGTGAGCAGGTCGGTGCGCGCCACGTGCAGCCACTTCTTGGCGCCGGCGACGTTGACGGTGGTCTCGTCCACCCCGATCACCGCGGCGGCCGTAACCAGCGCCTTGATCAGTGCCTCGACCTCGCCCAGCGCGTCGGCGGTGCGGGCGACCTGGGCGCTGACCCAGCCGGTCGAGGGAGTCGCCCCGGTCAGGTCAGCGATCAACTGTGCGGCCCGCTCGACCGGGACGTGCTGGAACACCACCAGGTACACCGCGACCTCGCGCAGGTTCGGCCCGTAACACACCGGGGCCTCGACACCGGGCGGCGCGGGCGCGGACGTGACCGTGCCGCAGCCGCAGGCCCGCTTGTGCAGCCGGTGCTCCACGACGCGGACCTTCACCAGCGGCACGTCACGGACCTGGCGCACGCACACCCCGGCCGGCTCGGCGCCGGCGAGCCCGGCCCCGCAACCGCCGCAGCAGACCGGCTCGTGCTCGATCACCTCGTCCGGGTCCTCGACCAGCTCCAGGCCCGCGCCCGGCGCCCCGGGCTGCTTACCGGGCTTGCGTGTGGCCGAGGAACGGCGATCCCGCTTCGGCTTGGCGAACCGGTCACTCGAGGGCGGCAGCGAGGAGTTCCCCGAGTTCTGACCCAGCCGCCGGTTCAGCTCCGCGACCTGCGCCGTGAGCGCCTCGATCTGGGCGGCCTGCTCGGCGACCACCACGAGCAACTGCTCGCGCGAAAGCTGCTCCATCCCCGTCACACCAGCATGATCACCGCACCGGCGACACCGATCACGCCGACACGCCGCCGCACGTCACACCAGTCACAGCAGCAACACCTGAATGGTTACGTCGTAGGAGCCGTCGCCTGCCAGGACGGCCTCGATGTCCCGCTGGCTGACCTTGCCGGACGCCTCGAGCTCACGACCGATGCGCGCCCAGTGGTTGATCTGCTGGGCGGCGCTGCGGCTGTGCACCGCACCCGGGGACTGGCAGCCTCGAACAGGTTGCCATCAACCCGCGTCGGCATCGTGCTCACATGCGGTGTAGCAATCTACTACGTCCAGTTCGGCTACCGGTAGTTGGTGAACTGCACCGCGAAGTCCAGGTCGGCCTCCTTGACCATCCGCTGCACCACCTGCAGGTCGTCCCGCGACTTGGAGGTCACCCGCAGCTCGTCGCCCTGGATCTGGGTCTTGACCGACTTGGGCCCCTCGTCGCGGATCATCTTGGCGACCTTCTTGGCGTTCTCGGAGGAGATGCCCTCCTGGAGCCCGGCGACCAGGCGGTACTCCTTGCCGGAGGCCTGCGGCTCGCCGTCGTGCGCCAGGTCGAGCACCTTGAGCGAGACGCCGCGCTTGACCAGCTTGGTCTGCAGGACGTCGAGCACGGCGAGACAGCGCTCGGTCGTGCTGGCGCGCATGGTGATCGACTCGCCGGACAGCTCGACCGTAGCCCCCACCCCCTTGAAGTCGTAGCGCTGGCTGATCTCCTTGGATGCCTGGTTGACGGCGTTGGCGACCTCCTGCTTGTCGACCTTGCTGACCACGTCGAACGACGAGTCGGCCATGGCGATCCTCCGATCTGGATTGGCGTGCCCTGGGTGGGTGGCTGTTATCCTTTCACCCGCACATCGCGGCAGGTTGTCCGAGTGGCCAATGGAAACGGACTGTAAATCCGTCGGCGTATGCCTACGCAGGTTCGAATCCTGCACCTGCCACCGTCTGCTCAGGCCCCGGTCACCGGCCGGGGCCTGAGTGCGTGGGGCTTGACAGATTTCTGTGCTGTGCTGGCCCGGGCTAGGGCACGCTCGCTCTGCTGGGTGCAGGCCCATAGGACGGACGATGACCGAGCAGACGAGCGCTCCCGCAGTCACGCCGACGAACAAGATCGCGGTGTCGATGACCTACGTCGCCCTGGGCGCGGCGAGGCGCAGCCCGCTGCGTCTGCTCCGGTGCGCCGGGAGAGAGTCCTGGTGACCGTCGGGATGAACGTGTGGTGCGGTGGATGGTTCGTCTGGGCGATCGCGACCGGCCGGCACACCGAGACCGACGGCCTTCTCCTGGCAGTTGCGGGACTGACGTTCGTGGCCTGGGGTTGCTGGCGTCTGCGGGAGGCCCTGCGGTGACCGTGGGGCTCAAGTCCTGATCTCCTCGCCGGTCCGACCCGGTATGGCGTGCACGAGGCCTTGACGCCCCGCCATGTCGCGGTAGACGCCGTCCTGCTCGATCAGCGACTCGTGGGTGCCGACGGCCACGACCCGGCCGTGCTCCAGCACCACGATCTGGTCGAAGTCGCGCACCGTGGACAGCCGGTGCGCCACCACGATCAACGTGCGCCGGCGGGCGAGGGCATCCAGGGTCTGCTGCAGCTGATGCTCGGTGCGGGAGTCGACCGAGGACGTGGGCTCGTCCATCAGCAGGATGTCCCGCTGCGCCAGCATCATCCGGGCCCAGGCCAGCCGCTGCCGCTGGCCGCCGGAGAGCTTGGTGCCGTGCTCGCCCAGGTCCAGGGCCAGCCCGGTGTCGTCGCGCTGCGCCAGTTCGTCGAGACCGACGTCGGTCAGAGCCTGCAGCAGCGCCTCGTCGCTCACCTCCGGGGCCGACAGGCGCAGGTTGTCGGCCAGGGTGCCGCTGAGCACCGGGGCGTCCTGCTCGATCAGGCCCAGCCGGCCACGCAGGTCACTGCGGGTCAGCGCGGTCAGCGGCACACCGCATACCTCGATCCGGCCCGACGTCGGCTCGTAGAACCGCTCGATCAAGGCCAGCGCGGTCGACTTCCCCGAGCCGGAGGGCCCCACCAGGGCCGTCCGGCTGCCCTCCGCAACGCGGAAGGAGACGCCGTGCAGCACCTCGGCTTCCGGTCGCTGCGACGGCTCGCCGGTCTGCGGCGCGGCGTAGCGGAAGACCACGTCGTGGAACTCCACGGCTGCGGGACGCCGCCCCCCGCCGGAGTCCATGCCTGCCACCGCTCGCGGCGCGTCGGCGAGCCCCTCCTCGTCGGCCGACTCCGGGTCGAGCCGCACCACCTCCTGGATCCGGTCCAGCGCCGCCAGCCCGGCCTGGATCTGCACGAAGGCACCGACCGCGGAGGCGATCGGCATGATCCGCAGGAACAGGTAGAGGATGAAGGCCATCAGGTCGCCCAGCTGCATACTCCCGTTGGCCACCCGGACGCCTCCCACCGCGAGCACCACCAGGAACGCGGCTTGCAGGCAGATCCCCATCAGCGGCTGGATCACCGCGGCGAGGGTGGCCAGCCGCACCCCTGCCCGGTATGCCGTCGTCGCGTCCCGGTCGATCAGCTCGGCCTCGCGGTCCTCGGCGACGCTGGCCTTGATGGTGCGGATGCCGGACAGGGCCCGCTCCACCGAGGAGGACATCGAGCCGACCGCGTCCTGGGCGTCCTTGCTGGCTCGGCGCACCTTGCGGCTCAGCACCAGCACCACGGTCATCCCGAGCAGCACCGTGCCCAGGGTGAGCGCAAACAGCAGCGGGTCGATCAGGGTCATCAGCACCACCGCGGCGACGAACATCAGCACCGAGGAGATGACGTCGAACAGGCCCGAGGTCACCACCGTGCGCAGGAGTGTGGTGTCTGCGCCGACCCGCGACATCAGGTCACCGACCCGGCGGGCGTCGAAGACGGGTACGGGCAGCGACAGCAGCCGCCGCACGATGGTGCGGCGCACACCGAGCACGACGCTCTCTGCGGTGCGCTGCAGGAGGTACTGCTGCAGCCCGCCGAAGACCGCCTGGGCCAGGGTCACCCCGATCAGCAGGAGCAGGAAGCCGGTTGCGGATCCGCCCTCGCCGACGGTGTTGACCAGCTGCTGCAACATCAACGGCTGCACGACGGCGAAGGCCGTGGCGAACAGGGAGACCACCGCGACCAGCACCAGAGCGACCCGGTGCTCGCGCAGGTAGGGCCACATCTCGCGCAGCTGTGCCCCGGACCTGTCGGGCCCCTGCTCCTCCGCCTGCGGCATGAGGTCCAGTAAACCCCGAGACCCTGCGGGGGCGGGCAGTCGGGCCGATGTCCGGGACGCCTCCTATCCTTGCCCCATGTCGCACACGGCCTCCGACGAGGTCCAGACCCTGCCCACCCGGCCCGAACGGCTCGGCCGGCTGCCCTACACCCGCAAGCACGGCCGGCTGCTCGTCGGCTCCGGCACCGGGTGGGCGCTGGATGCCATGGACGTCGGACTGATCTCCTTCGTCGGGGCCGCGCTGGCAGCCGAGTGGTCGCTGAGCCGGACCGAGCAGTCCTGGCTGCTGTCGATCGGCTTCGTCGGGATGGCGATCGGCGCGACCGTCGGTGGCCGGCTGGCCGACCGCTACGGCCGCCGCACGGTCTTCGCCGCGACCATGGTGCTCTACGGCGTCGCCACCGGCGCCTCCGCGCTGGTCACCGGGCTCAGCGTGCTGTTGTTGCTGCGTTTCGTCGTCGGGCTGGGCCTGGGCGCGGAGCTGCCGGTGGCCTCGACGCTGGTCAGCGAGTTGTCGCCGACCAAGATCCGGGGACGGATGGTGGTGTTGCTCGAGGCGTTCTGGGCGGTCGGCTGGGTCCTCGCTGCGCTGCTGGGCTACTTCGTGGTCCAGGCCTACGACGACGGCTGGCGCTGGGCTTTCCTTGCCGGCCTGGTGCCCGCGGCGTACGCCGTGGTGGTGCGTCTGGGGCTGCCGGAGTCGGCCCTGTTCCTGGAGCGACGCGGACGGGTCGAGGAGGCCGAGCAGGTCGTGCGCGACTTCGAGGCCTCCGCCGGGGTCGAGCCGGTGCCCTCCCGCGACCTGCCCGCGGCATCGGATGCTGCGCCCGACCGGCTGTGGGGCACGACATACCGGGTCCGGACCGCGGCGATCTGGACGGTGTGGTTCTGCGTCAACTTCTCCTACTACGGCGCCTTCATCTGGTTGCCGACCCTGTTGGTGGACCGCGGCTTCGATCTGGTCACCTCGTTCGGCTACGTCCTGATCATCACCCTGGCCCAGCTGCCCGGGTATGCCGTCGCGGCGTTCCTGATCGAGACGTGGGGGCGGCGTCCCACCCTGGCTGCCATGCTCGTCGGGTCGGCGGTGGCCGCAGCGGCGTTCGGGATGGCCGACTCGGTGCCGCAGATCCTGGCCGCGGGGATGGCGATGTCGTTCTGCAACCTCGGCGCGTGGGGAGCCCTGTATGCCGTGACCCCCGAGATCTATCCCACGGCGATGCGGGCGAGCGGCGCCGGGTCGGCCGCGGGCTTCGGGCGGATCGCCTCGATCGTGGCGCCGTTGTCGGTGCCCGTGTTCCTGGGGTTGGTCGGCAGCGCGGGGCTGTTCGTCGTCTTCGCCGTCGCATTTGCCGTCGGTGCGGCGGCGGTCTTCGCCCTGCCCGAGCAGCGCGGCGCCGCGCTCGAGAGCTGATCTCGGCTCGCAGCCTTTTAGCGTTCGGGCCAGCCGGTGCTCGGAGCGGCCCAGGTCGCCACAAATGCACTCTCAACCATCGCCCACTGTCCAAAGGACCGTCCTAGCGACAGAACATCGCTCTACAGCGCGATGTTCTGCACCTCGAGCGACCCCCGACCAGGTGAGCGACGCCCAATCGGCGGGACGAGGACTTCCTGGAGCTCGTGGCGGTGCTCACGTGCCGGGCGGTGACCGACTGGCCGGGCGACTGATCCCGCCGCATACTCATGTCGTATGCTGTATATCTGGCCACTGACATCCGGCGATGAAGGGCTCTCCCGCATGACGACCACGACCACCACCCCCGATGGGCTCTACGCTGGGTCCATGACTGCGACCGCGACCCTGAGCAACCAGACCTTCATCGACCTGGAGGACCAGGTCGCCGCCCACAACTACAGCCCGCTGCCCGTGGTGGTCAGCGAGGCGGAGGGGATATGGGTGACCGATGTCGAGGGCAACCGCTACCTCGACGCGCTGTCCGGCTACTCCGCGCTCAACTTCGGGCACCGCCACCCCGACCTCGTGGCGGCCGCGAAGGCCCAGCTGGACCGCTCGACGCTGACCAGCCGTGCATTCCACAACGACCAGCTCGGGCCGTTCTGCCGTGACCTGGCCGCGCTGGTCGGCAAGGACATGATCCTGCCGATGAACACCGGCGCCGAGGCGGTCGAGACCGCCATCAAGATCGCCCGCAAGTGGGGCTACCAGAAGAAGGGCGTCGCCGACGGGCAGGCCCACATCATCGTGATGGACGGCAACTTCCATGGCCGCACCACCACGATCGTCAGCTTCTCTGACGACCCCGAGGCGCACGACGAGTACGGCCCCTACACGCCCGGCTTCGGGGCCGTGCCCTACGGCGACCTGGCCGCCATCGAGGGCGCCATCACTGAGCACACCGTGGCCGTGCTGGTCGAGCCGATCCAGGGCGAGCAGGGGGTGCAGATCCCCAAGGAGGGCTTCCTGCCCGGGCTGCGCGAGCTGTGCACCGAGCGCAATTTGCTGATGATCGCCGACGAGATCCAGTCGGGTCTCGGCCGCACCGGCACCACCCTGGCCTGTGGCTACGAAGGGGTCGAGGCCGACCTCTACACCCTGGGCAAGGCCCTCGGCGGCGGCATCGTGCCGGTGTCGGCGGTCGCGGGTGACGTCGAGGTGATGGACGTGATCCAGCCGGGCACGCACGGCTCGACCTTCGGCGGCAACCCCCTCGCCGCGGCCGTCGGGCACGCCGTCGTCAAGCTGCTGGAGACCGGGGAGCACCAGGGCCACGCGGCCGAGCTGGAGCCGGTGTTCCGCGAGCAGCTGGAAGCGCTGATCGGCAAGGGCGTCGTCACCGTCCGGGTCCGCGGACTGTGGGCCGGCGTCGACATCGACCCCGAGCTGATGACCGGCAAGGCGGCCTGCAAGGCGCTGGCCAAGAAGGGCGTGCTGGCCAAGGACACCCACGGCTCGACGATCCGGCTCGCGCCGCCGTTGACGATTACCGCCGAGGAGCTGTCGATCATCACCGACACCCTCGCCGAGGTCCTCGCCGGCGCCGCCTGACCCCTCCACCTCCCGGGCTCTGGTCCGCATCCCCGCACCGGGGAAGACGCTTAGCATTCGGCGGCGACGAGCAGCGCGCGAGCTGCATCTATGCGCGCCAGTCGCACCAGTGCGCGCGATGCTCCCCGGCGCCGGAGGGGCTGGCGCGCGTTCGTGCTTCTCGACCGTACCCGTGCCTTCGGTCGACCCTCACGGGGCACAGGGCCCACCCGCATCGAGCAGGGCATGACCCAGCTCGCGCATCTGGGCGGACAGCTCGGGAGGCTCCAGCACCTGCAGCGGCGCGTCGAGCAGCACCAGGTGCAGTGCGAGCCAGCGCAGATCCTCGGCCCCCGTAACCAGCTCGCACCTGTGCTCGTCGATCGGCACGACCTCGCCGGCGGTGGCGGGGACGCGCACGGCCAGCTCGGCGGCGGGCAGGTCGACGCGCACACGCGCCACATGCCGGTAGGGGGAGCGCGTCACCGACTTCATGACGTATGCCGCCGCGTCGGGGGCCTCGCGCGCGGCGAAGCGCCACGTGGTCGACGCGACGTGCTGCATACGGTCCAGCCGGAACGAGCGCCAGTCACTGCGGTCGGGGTCGTAGGCCAGCAAATACCAGCGCGGACCGAGCACCACCATCCGGTAGGGCTCGACCCGCCGCATCGTCACGGTGCCGTCGCGCCTGGTGTAGGCGAAGCGCACCTGCTCGGTGTCGCGGCATCCGCGGGCCAGGGTCATCAGCACCTGCGGGTCGACACCGGGTGAGCGCCGTGGCACCGCCACCGTCGACTCCTGGACCGCCAGCACCTGCGCGCGCAGCCTGGCCGGTAGCACCTGATCGAGCTTGGTGAGGGCGCGCACCGCGGCCTCGTCGACTCCGGCGACACCAGCGCCGGCGGCCAGCCGCAGACTCACGGCGACGGCGACCGCCTCCTCGGAGTCCAGCAGCAGCGGCGGCAGCGCCCGCCCCGCCCCGAGCTGGTATCCGCCGCCCACACCGCGACTGGCCTTGACCGGGTAGCCGAGCTCGCGCAACCGCTCGACGTCGCGACGCACGCAGCGGGCGGTCACCCCAAGCCGGACGGCCAGCTCGGGGCCCGTCCACAGCGTCCGGGCCTGCAGCAGACCGAGCAGCTGCAGCACCCGGCTCGTCGTGTCGCTCACAGCGCCAGCCTGCCAGAGATAGCGGAACGAAACAGTCCGCTAGGAGTGACACCGTCGTCAGTATGACGAGACACACCGATGCGACGACACCCACCGCCTCTCTCGACTGGTCACGGTTGCTGCTGGAGCAGCTCACCCACCACTGGGAGTCTCAGCTGCGCCCCCGGTTAGCGGGGCTCACCGATGACGAGTACCGCTGGGAGCCGGTCCCCGAGTCCTGGAACGTGCGGCCCCGCGGCACCGGTTCGGCGCCGCTCCAAGCCGGCAGCGGGGAGATGACGATTGACTTCGCGATGCCGGAGCCCGAGCCACCGCCGGTGACGACGATCGCCTGGCGGATCGGCCATCTGGTGGTCGGCGTCTTCGGAGAGCGCAACCACGGCCACTTCGCCGGGCCACCGGCCGACTACATGAGCTGGGACTACCCGGCCACCGCCACGGGCGGGCTCGAACAGCTCGACGCGGGGTATGCCGAGTGGGTCCGCGGAGTGCAGGCGCTCGGCCTGGACGGGTTGGCGCGAGAGTGCGGACCGGCCGAGGGGCCGTATGCGCAGTGCCCGATGGCCGAGCTCGTCCTGCACATCCATCGCGAGGTCATCCACCACGGGGCCGAGATCGCGCTGTTGCGTGACCTCTACGCGCGCCGCTCCTGACCGCCCCCACCGCTCCTGACCGACAACGGTCGCTGGAAGGCGCCACCCGCGCCTACCCAACTCCGCTCCTACCCAACTCGCCCGCACCACGACATACCGACCGAGAGGACCCCTCATGCCCGTCCCCGCAGCACCCGTCGCCGACGAGCGCGCCGCGCTCGCCGAGTTCCTGGACCAGCAGCACCTCGCCTTCCGCGCTGCGGTCTACGGACTGACCGCGGCGCAGTCTCATGCCCGCAGCACGTGCAGTCAGATCGTGCTGGCCAACCTCGTGCAGCACGTCACCGTGGTGCAGGACAACTGGCTCAACTCAGCAGAGGCGGCCCCCGAGGCGCCGGCGAGCCGCGACACGGTCGGCTCCGACTGGGACGCCTCGGACCGCACCCTGCAGGAGCTGCTGGCCGACTTCGACGCGACGGCCGCCCGGGCGCAGGAGCTGATCGGGCGGCTCGACCTGGACGCCTTCGTTCCGGCCCCCGGGGCTCCGTGGTTCGCGGGGATCGACGGTTGGTCGGTGCGCTGGGTGTTCTTCCACCTGATCCAGGAGCTCGCCCGGCATGCCGGGCACGCCGACATCGTCCGGGAGGGCATCGACGGGGCTACGCAGTACGAGCTCGTCGCGGGCCTCGAGGGCTGGCCGGACACCGACTACCTCACCGCTTGGCAGCCCTCGGCCTGACCCATACACGCGCCTGGGCAAGGTTGTGCGCGGGGCGAGTCGGTGGCTCCCCTCGATGTGAGCGCTCAACCCCGCCGACGACGGCGCCGAGTCCCACCGCCTGCAGGAGGACCAGGGACAGGTCCAGCTCCCAGCCCATGACGCCACCACGATCGACGGGACGAGCAAACGTCAGGGTGGCCACCACGACGACGGTGCAGACCGCCCACACCGCCACCAAGGTTCTCCTCGTCATCCGGCGTGCATCGAGGGGCGCCCAGATCATGGGGACGAAGCAGAGCAGCGCGAACCCCAAGAAGCCGAGGCCGATGTTGGCGCCGCCCTCGGGGTTGCTCAGGCTGTCGAGCGCCGAGAGCACCGGCAGAATGGCCACCACCACCATGCTCCGCACCACGACGTGGATCAGGATCCCCGGTCTTTGGCCTTTCTGGACACGGTTGCGCGCGGTCGGTGTAGCCGATCTGTCCTGACCCGAGCGCTCAATCCTGCCCAGGCGGGCTGGTCGCCGACGAGCGGCGCATGGTCAGACCCACGAGCCCGCCGATGAATGCCCCGACAGCCATCAGCCCCAAGGTCATCACCGCGACATCGGGCTCCATCGCTTCAGCGGTCCCGGACCAGGCCGCACGGATCACGATGAGGACGCCGGTCGCGAGGACGACTGTGGCGGTCCACACCACCACCAGCGGCATGGGCTTCATCCGGCGTCCATCGAGCGCCGCCCAGATCATCGGGACGAACAAGAGCAGCGCGAGCAGGAGTATGCCGAGGCCGATGTTGGCGTCGTCCGCGGTGCCGGTCAGCTCGTCGAGCAGGAAGGGCGCAGGCAGGATCGCCGACACGACGACGGTCCGGATCGCGATGCCGATCAGCTTGCGCATGCTGTGCTTCCCATCGGAGTCAGGCCGTCCAGGAGGGCTCGACGAGCATGGTGCTGCCCAGCCACTCCTCGGGGATGCCCATCCCCTCCACCAATGCGATGGCGTCGGGCCGCAACGCTCGACACAGCTCGTTGACCTGCGCGGTGATCGCCTTGGCGCGGGTGGCCGACATGCGGTTGTGCTGCTGGAACCACCCTGAGTCGGCCTCCAGGCTGCACAGCACGTAGAGGTCGCACAGTCGCTCCAGCCGGTCCTGGGCCACCGGGTCCGAGCACGCCTCGATGCCCGCCACGAAGGCCTCCAGGATGACCCGGTCCATGTGCGTGCGGGCAGCCAGCAGCACGTGGTCCTGGGCGGAGTTGAACGCCTCGAACGAGTCTTCACCCTTGCTGGCCTTGCGCAGCCGCCCGGCCAGAGTCTCCAGCACGTGCCGCTCACGGTCCTCGAACATCGCCAGGTGCCAGCCGCGGTCCAGCAGCTCCTCGTCCTCGGACCGCCGCGCCGCTGCGGCGACCAACCGGTTGATCAACGGGCGGGCGGCGGTGCGCTCGATCACCGCGCCCCCGAAGGAGCGCGCGGCGAACTGCACCATCCCGAGCATGTCCAGGTCGCCGAACATCTCCTTGTAGTTGGTCAGCAGCCCCTTGGCGACCAGCTGCAGCAGCACCGTGTTGTCGCCCTCGAAGGTCGCGAACACGTCGGCGTCCTGGCGCAGCACGGTCAGCCCGTTCTCCGCCAGGTAGCCCGCCCCGCCGCACGCCTCCCGGCACATCTGGGCCGTGTCGTTGCCGTGCCGGGTGGCCATCGCCTTCATCCCCGCGGCCCGGGTCTCCAGCTCGCGCTGCGCCTCCTGGTCCTTCTCCGGAGCCTCGTGCAGATCCTGCAGCCGCTCGGTGAGCTCGTTCTGGGCGAACATCAGGGCGTATGACGTGGCGATCGCCGGCAGCAGCTTGCGCTGGTGGGCCAGGTAGTCGATCAGCAGCACCTCGCCGTCGTGCCCGGGTGCGGAGAACTGGCGCCGCGCGACGGCATACCGGGTGGCGATCGACAGCGCCTTGCGCGCCACCACGGCACCACCGGAGGCGATGCTGATCCGGCCGCGCACGAGTGTGCCGAGCATGGTGAAAAAGCGCCGGTTGGGGTTGTCGATGGGGCTCTCGTAGACACCGTCGTCGCGCACGCCGCCGTAGCGGTTGAGCAGCATCTCCCGCGGCACCCGGACCCGGTCGAACATGAGCGTGCCGTTGTCGACCCCGGCCAGGCCGCCCTTGGCGCCGTGGTCGCCGGTGGTGACCCCCGGCAGGGCCACCCCTGACTCGTCCCGGATCGGCACCAGCACCGCGTGCACGCCGTGGCAGTCCTCGCCGACCCACAGCTGGCCGTAGACCACCGCGATCCGCGCGTCCCGCGCCGCCCCGCCGATGTAGGCCTTGCGGGCCGAGGGGCCCGGGGAGTGGACCACGATCTCGTCGCCGCCGGGGTCGAAGGTCAGGGTGGTCTCCAGCGACGCGACGTCGCTGCCGTGCCCGATCTCGGTCATCGCGTAGCAGCCGAGCAGCCGCATCTCGATCAGGTCGCGCAGGTAACGGTCGTGGTGCCACTGCGTGCCCAGCGCGGACACCGCCCCGCCGAACAACCCGAACTGCACCCCGGACTTGATGGCCACGGACAGGTCGCCGTGCGCCGCCAGCTCGAAGTCGACGGTCGAGCGGCCCTCGTCGTCCAGCCCGCCGTACTCCTTCGGGTAGCCGCTGGCCGAGTAGCCGAGCGCGTTGATCACCTGCAGGGTCTCCAGGGTCCAGTCCCGGGCCGCCTCGATCGACAGCGCAGGGTCGCGCAGCATCAGGTCGACCGGGAGCTCGGCACGGGCGGCCTCGCGCACGTGCTGCCACCGGCCTCCGGTCGCCTCCCGCAGCGCCTGGCCCAGCGGGGAGATCCGGTCAGTGGCCGGGTCGCCGTGCCCCTCCACCGGCCTGGGACCGCCGGCCTCGGGCAGCGGGTGGGTCTGGTCCGGGGTGGTCGTGCTGGTCATGCGTCCTCCATGGGGTCATCGGTGGGAGCGGGTATGCGGTGGGCCGGGTCGGTCAGGGCCGGACCCAGCAGCGCCACGACGGCCGCGGTGACGTCGTCGGCGGTGGTGTCGGGCGGCGAGTGCGTCACCCAGTAGTCGGCGGCGGCTCGGACGAAACCGACGATGCCGTGGCCCCAGACGAGCGCAGGGGCGGGGTCGCGGCCGGCGCGGCGTAGGTGGGCGGTCAGGATGCCGGCGAGCTGGTCGCCGATGCGTCCGGTCAGGGTCAGCAGCGGGTCGGGCAGGTCGCTGCGCTCGACCGCGGCAGCGGCATCCAGCAGTGGCCGGGTCACGACGAAGCGGTAGATGCCGGGGTCGCGCTCGACGAGCCGCAGGTAGGCCTGCACCATCGCCGCGACGACGCCCGTCACGTCGGCGGGCGACCCGTCGGGGGAGCGCCCGGAGCCATCGGCCACGGCACCCAGGTCGCCCAGCACCACCTGGTCGACCGCCTCGACGACCGCGAGATAGATGCCGGTGCGGTCCCCGAAGTGCCGGTAGAGCACCGTTTTGCTGGTCCCCGCCTCGGCCGCGATCTCGTCCATCCCGACCGCGGGCCCGTGCTTGCGGATCGCCCGCAGCGTGTCCTCGACGAGCTCGCGGCGACGGCGCAGCCGGTGCTCCTCCCAGCGCACGTCGCGACCGTCCCGCGGCTCCTGCGCAGCGGCGGGCGGGTGGTCGTCGGCGGGTGCCGAGGTGGGGGGCATGCCACCAGAGTACCTAGTACCCGGCGTACCTGCTACGGTCGGTACCGGTTAACTCATCAGCGTCACGTCATACCCGCCATCTCGGCGGGCCGTCCACCCAGGAGCCGCGTCGTCCATGACCACTGATCCCACGCCCGCCCTCGCGGGTCCGCGCACCGCCGTCGTCTGCGGCGGCAACCGGATCCCCTTCGGCAAGGCCGGCGGCGCGTATGCCGTCGCCTCCAACCAGGACATGCTCACCGCCGCGCTCGACGGCCTCGTTGCCCGGTTCGGCCTGGCCGGTGAGCGGCTCGGTGAGGTGGCCGCCGGCGCCGTGCTCAAGCACGCCCGTGACTTCAACCTGACCCGCGAGACCGTGCTCGGCTCGGCGCTGCACCCGGCCACCCCCGCATACGACGTGGGGCAGGCCTGCGGCACCGGCTTGGAGACGGTGATCCAGGTCGCCAACAAGATCGTGCTGGGTCAGATCGACTCCGGCGTTGCCGGAGGCGTCGACAGTGCCAGCGACGCCCCGATCGCCGTCGGCGAGGGCCTGCGCAAGGCACTGCTGAAGGCGAGCCGGGCCAAGACCCCGGTGCAGCGGGTCAAGGCGCTGGCCGGCATCCGCCCTGGCGACCTGGCCCCGGAGACCCCGCGCAACGCCGAGCCGCGCACCGGTCTGTCGATGGGGGAGCACCAGGCCCGCACGGCCAAGGAGTGGGGGATCTCCCGGGAGGCCCAGGATGAGCTGGCCGCCGCGAGTCACCACCACCTCGCGCAGGCGTGGGAGTCGGGCTTCTTCGACGACCTGGCCACGGCATACCTGCGGCTGAACAGCGATGAGGGGCTGCGCCCGGACACCTCGGTCGACAAGCTGGCCAAGCTCAGCCCGGCCTTCGGCAAGGGCGAGGGCGCCACCATGACGGCCGGCAACTCCACCCCGCTGTCCGACGGCGCCGCGCTGGTGCTGCTGGCCGAGCAGGAGTGGGCGCGGGAGCACCGGCTGCCGGTGCTGGCCCGGTTCGTCGACGCCGAGGTCGCCGCCGTCGACTACGTCGGGGGCGACGAGGGGCTGCTGATGGCCCCCTCGTATGCCGTGCCGCGGCTGCTCGCCCGGCAGGGGCTCGCCCTGCAGGACTTCGACGTCTACGAGATCCACGAGGCGTTCGCCTCCACGGTGCTGGCCACCCTGGCGGCCTGGGAGTCGGCCGACTTCTGCCGGGACCGGCTCGGCCTCGACGAGGCGCTCGGGTCGATCGACCGGGACCGGCTCAACGTCCACGGCTCGTCGCTGGCGACGGGTCACCCGTTCGCCGCGACGGGAGGCCGGATCGTCGCCACGCTGGCCAAGACGCTCGCCGAGCGAGGCTCGGGCTCCCGGGGGCTGATCTCGATCTGTGCTGCCGGCGGCCAGGGTGTCGTCGCGATTCTGGAGGCGGTGTGATGGCCGACCTCTACAGCACCCTGAGCGCCCACCCGATCGGCAAGTCGGTGACCCGCAGCCTCGGGCTGCCGCAACCCACCACGCTGCGGCGCGGCCGGACGCTGCCCGAGGGTGCCATCGCCCTCGGCGTCGTCTCGGACGGCGAGGCCACCGACAGCCCGCCGAACGCCGCGGGCCTCGGCGGCGCGACGCTGGAGCTGCTCGGGATCACCTCGATCCCGGCGCTGCTCGACGCCCCTGAGACGCGCACGGTCGATGACGAGGGCCGCGCTCAACCCCCGGCATACCCCGAGCGGATCGGCGCCCTGGTGCTCGACGCGACCGGAGCCAAGACCGTGGCGGATCTGGAGACCGTGCGGGCCCTGCTGCGGCCGGCGCTGAAGGGACTGGGCCGATCCGGGCGGGTCGTCGTGCTCGGCCCCGACCCGGACCAGGTCGACGCCGTCGAGGCCGGCGCCGCCGCGCAGGCGCTGGAGGGCATCACCCGCAGCGTCGGCAAGGAGCTGCGGGCCGGCGGCACCGCAAACCTGGTGCACGTGGCCGACGGCACGGCGCCACAGGCGCTGGCCTCGACGCTGTCCTTTTTGCTGGAGGGCCGATCGGCCTACGTGTCCGGTCAGCCACTGCGGGTGGCCGCACCCGGACGGGGCCCGGATCAGGTGCCGCCGGTGACGCAGCGGCCGTTCGAGGGCGAGATCGTCGTGGTCACCGGCGCCGCGCGCGGCATCGGTGCCGACATCGCCCGGGTCTTCGCTCGGGACGGCGCCACGATCGTGGCGATCGACGTCCGTGCCGCCGGCCAGGCTCTGTCCGGCATCGCCAACGAGGTCGGCGGCACCGCGCTGCAGCTGGACATCACCACTCCCGACGCGGGGGAGCGGCTTGCCGCGCACGTCGCGTCCCGTTACGGCGAGCATGCCCGGATCCACGCCGTCGTGCACAACGCCGGCATCACCTGCGACAAGCTGCTGGCCAACACCGATGAGGAGCGCTGGGGCAGCGTGCTCGAGGTCAACCTGGCCGCCCAGCTGCGGATCAACGAGGTCCTGCTGGAGCCGGAGCGCGCCGGTGGCCTGGCCGACGGGGGCCGCATCGTCGGCGTCGCGTCGACCAGCGGCATCGCCGGTAACCGTGGTCAGACCAACTACGCCGCCAGCAAGGCCGGTGTCATCGGCGCGGTGCGCACGCTGGCGCCGCGGCTGGCCGACCGGGGGATCACCGTCAACGCCGTGGCCCCCGGCTTCATCGAGACCGAGATGACCGGCAAGATCCCGCTGGCCACGCGCGAGTTCGCCCGGCGCTTCAACAGCGTGCAGCAGGGCGGCAAGCCGGTCGATGTCGGCGAGGCGATCGGCTACCTCGCCGACCCGGCCAGTGCCGCCGTCACCGCTCAGGTGCTGCGGGTCTGCGGGCAGTCCCAGATCGGGGCCTGAGCGATGACCGACCACCGCGCCGAGCCGGCACGGGAGGACGTCGACGCTGACGTGGAGCTGCTGCAGGAGCCGCCCGCCGTCGGGCCGCTGATCGCCCGCGCTGCGCTGACCTCGGTGGGTCGTTCACGCCATGCGGAGCTGCCCGGTCGCCGGGTGATGCTCGCCGGAGTGCAGGTTGATCTGGCCCGGCTGGCCGACTACAGCCACCTGTGCGGGATGACCCTGCGCGACCAGGTCCCCGCGACCTACCTGCACGTGCTGACCTTCCCGCTGCAGCTGCACCTGATGGCGGCTCGCGACTTCCCGTATGCGATGGCCGGCATGGTGCATGTCGCCAACACCATGACGCTGCACCGGCCGGTCGAGATCGGCGAGTCGTTGACGCTGTCCAGTGCGGCAGTGAATGTGCGGCCGCACCGCCGCGGGATCACGGTCGACCTGCTCGGCCGGGCCGAGGTCGGCGCGGAGACCGTGTGGGAGGCAGTGAGCACCTACCTGGTGCGCGGCGCGCAGGCTCCCGCGCCGCCGGCGGCAACGAATCCGGGGGCCCCGGACGCCGACCCCGAGACCGAGGAAGGGCCCGCCGGCCCACGCGCGCTGCCCCCCTGGGCGCAGTGGCGGCTGCCCGCCGACCTGGGCCGGCGATACGCTGCGGTCTCCGGCGACGTCAACCCCATCCACCTCAACCCGCTCGCCGCCAGGGCGTTCGGCTTCCCACGGGCCATCGCGCACGGTATGTGGACCCACGCCCGGGTGCTCGGTGCGCTGGAGGGACGGCTGGCGGATCGGCATACCGTGTCGGTCGACTTCCGCAAGCCGGTGCTGCTGCCCTCCACCGTCGACTTCGCCGCCGTCCACGATGGCGACGGATGGCGCTTCGCGGTCACCGGCAATGGCGGGGAGCGAGAGCATCTGACCGGGGCGGTCACCGCCCCCGAGCCGGCGGCATAAGCATGGCCCACGACGATTTCACGCACCTGGGCCGGGTTGTGTAGCCTTGCACAGCGCTGCGCACCTGTGGGTCCCGACCCGGGTCGCGAGCCCGCCCCCATAGCTCAGTCGGTAGAGCGTCTCCATGGTAAGGAGAAGGTCAACGGTTCGATTCCGTTTGGGGGCTCAGGTTGCCGCCCGGACCCACCCGGCGCGTCGACCGCGAGGCGGGATAGCTCAGCTGGTTAGAGCGCACGACTCATAATCGTGAGGTCGCGGGATCGAGCCCCGCTCCCGCTACCCGACAGGACCGCACGACCGCATACCGCACCACCGTCAGACACCATTCGAGAGCAGGTTGCCCCGTGGCCAAGAGCGCCGACGTCCGTCCCAAGATCACTCTGGCGTGCACGGAGTGCAAGGAACGCAACTACATCACCAAGAAGAACCGCCGCAACAACCCCGACCGGTTGGAGATGGCGAAGTTCTGCTGGCGCTGCCGGCGGCACACGCCGCACCGCGAGACCCGCTGACCCAGGCCGGCCGCTCAGGTACCGCCGCGGTATGCCGGAGCACGCGGATAGGGTGACCGGCATGGCCGTGAACGCTGACTTCGCCGGGCGGAGCTATCCGCCCACCGAGCCATTCGTCGTCCCCGCCGCACGGATCTCGGCCTTCGCCGAGGCCGTCGGTGCCGCCGACCCGGTGCACCACGACGAGCAGCGCGCGCAAGCCGCCGGGCATGCCGACGTGGTGGCCCCACCGACCTTCGCCGTCGTCATCGCCCAGCAGTGTGATGCCCAGCTGATCGCCGACCCCGAGGCCGGGATCGACTTCACCAGGGTCGTGCACGGCGAGCAGGGCTTCACCCACCACCGCCCGATCGTGGCCGGTGACCAGATCGTCGGGGTGCTGCACGTGGATCGGGTGCGCGAGGCCGGCGGGCACGCCATGGTCACGACCCGCAGCGAGCTGTCCACCACCGACGGAGAGCCGGTGTGCACCGCGACCTCCACGCTCGTGATCAGGGGGGAGGGCTGATGGTGCTCGACCTGATGCACGTGCGCGTCGGCCAGGAGCTGCCCGGGCGCACCGTCCACGTCGACCGCGACCGCCTGGTGGCCTACGCCCGGGCCAGTGGCGACGACAACCCGATCCACCAGGACGAGGAGTTCGCCCGCTCGGTGGGCCTGCCCGACGTCATCGCGCACGGCATGTGGACGATGGGCGCAGCCGTGGAGGTGGTCAGCGAGTGGGCCGGCGACCCGGCCGCGATCATGGCCTACGGCACCAAGTTCACGAGCCCCGTCGTGGTGCCGGCCAACGGTGGCGCCGAGATCGAGGTGTCCGGGGTCGTCAAGCGGGTCGAGGAGGAGACCGGCCGGGTCACCGTCGAGCTCACCGTCACCTGCGCCGGGGCCAAGGTGCTCGGCCGCGCTCAAGCGGTCGTGCTGGCCGCGGTCACCGCCCCATGACGCGCAGCCCATGATGCCGACGACCACGCGATCGCTGGCCGAGCTGACCACGATGCGGGTCGGTGGTGCGCCCCGGGGGTTCGTCGAGGTCGACTCCGCCGACGCGCTGATCGAGGCAGTCCGCAGCGCAGACGACCAGGGCGAGCCGCTGCTCGTGGTCGGCGGCGGCTCCAACCTGGTCGTGGCCGACGACGGGTTCCCCGGCACCGTGGTGCTGGTGCGCAGCCGTGGTGTCACCGTCGAGTCCGCCGACGCCTGCGGTGGTGTCGTGATCCGCGTCGCCGCGGGCGAGCCGTGGGACGACCTGGTCACCCGGGCCGTGACCGAGTCATGGTCCGGGATCGAGGCGCTGTCCGGCATACCCGGCAGCACGGGTGCGACGCCGGTGCAGAACGTCGGCGCCTATGGCCAGGAGGTCGCCCAGACCATCTGGTCGGTGCGCGCCTACGACCGGGTCACTCGAGCCGTGCGCACGCTGGCCAACGCGGACTGCGACTTCTCCTACCGGCACAGTCTGCTCAAGGAGTCGATGCGGCTGCACGAGCCGGACGGCCGGCAGGTCACCCCCCGCTACGTCGTGTTGGAGGTCACCTTCCAGCTGCGCCCCACCGAGCTCTCCCAGCCGATCGGGTATGCCGATCTGGCCCGCGACCTCGACGTCGAGCCCGGCTCCCGGGTGCCCTTGGCCGACGCTCGGCAGGCGGTGCTGGAGCAGCGCGGACGCCGAGGCATGGTGCTCCAGGCCGGCGACAACGACACCTGGTCGTGCGGGTCGTTCTTCACCAACCCGATCCTGGCATCCGACGACATGGCGCTGGTGCAGGAGCGCGTTGCGCACCGGCTGGGACCGGACGGACCGAGCGCACCGGAGTTCTCCGCCCACGACGGCACGGTCAAGACCTCGGCCGCGTGGCTGATCGACAAGGCGGGCTTCACCAAGGGCCACGGTCTACCCGGTCCGGCGGCGCTGTCGACCAAGCACAGTCTCGCCGTGACCAATCGGGGGTCGGCCACGGCGAGCGATGTGGTGGCGTTGGCTCGGCAGCTGCGCGAAAGCGTCGACGACGCCTTCGGGGTGTCCCTGGTCAACGAACCCATGCTGGTCCGGCTCACGCTCTAGCCGGTGCCGTCCGGCGAACCGCCCGCTCACCGCTGACAGCGGGGTGCCGCGGGCGGACAGCCCGCGCAACTAGGCGGCTCTCGAGGTGTCTGCGCCACCCCGTGCCGCCATGACGATGCCGTCGAGGGTGCGCTCCCAGTCCTGTGGCTGCATACCGAAGTGTGTGCGCGTGGCCGAGTCGTCCACGACGAACGGCGCGGTGAACTGGTATGCCGTGCCTGCCAGCTCGCGCATCATCGCCGAGACGACGCCGGTCGCCCGCAGGGCACGCGGTCCGAGGGTGCGCACGGTCGGCGCCGGAATGCCCGCATGGTGGGCCACGTCGGTGAGGGCCTGACGCTGGGTGCGGGGTGGCGCGCTGGGGACCAGCCACGCCTGCCCGTAGGCGGTGGGGTCGGCCGCCGCGGCGATGATCAGACGGGCGACGTCACCCCTGCCCGTCCAGGTGTGCGGCTGGTCGGCCGTTCCCAGGACCCACACGCTCTTGCCGGCGAGCACCGCTGGTGCGTTGCGGGCGAGGTGCGAGCTGTCGCCGGCGTCCGCGTAGTCGCTGGCCCGGGCCTCGACCACCCGGGCCGTCCCGGCCTCGTGAGCGGCCAGCGCGTTGCGCCACATCTGCGCCCGGATCTCGCCCTTGTGATCACTGGGGTGAAGGGGCGTCCGGTGCGACATCGGGCCGTCCACCCGGCCGTAACCGTAGAGGTTGCTGACCGTCGCCAGCACGGCCCCCGACTCCTGCGCGGCCTGCAGCAGTGCGGCCGCGATCGGTGGCCAGTCGGTGTCCCAGCGGGTGGTCAGGCCCACCTCCGGACCGGGTGACGACCTGCACCCGATGGCCCGCGTCGGCGAGGGTGGTGGCGACGCGGGACCCGATGGGTCCGGCTCCGACGACGACGTGCATGCTGCTCATGACGACCTCCAAAGTGTGAGCATTGCTCGCTGACGAGGACAGTGAACACCTGGGGCCGCGGAAATCAAGAGCACTGATCACATTTAGGTGCGCCGCTCTCGGCTGTGGTTCACTTGGGGCATGGCAGAGCCAGGACGGGCCACCGGTGTGGGGGGGAGCGCCAGCGAGCAGACACCCAACCCAACACCCCCCGCCCCCCGCGCACAAACGACCCAGCCAGCTCCT
>NZ_JBPCKQ010000109.1:0-3977 GCF_051004135.1 Ornithinimicrobium sp. | reverse complement strand
GCCGAGTCCCGGATCCGGGCCACCACGATCGCGGCCGAGGACCACCTGCACGACCTGGGCGCGATCTCGATGACCTCCTCCGACGCGCAGGCGATGGGCCGGATCGGCGAGGTGGTGATGCGCACCTGGCAGGTGGCGCACGTGATGAAGGCGGTCCGCGGGGAGCTGGCCGGGGGGCTGCCGGTCGACAACTTCCGGGCCCGGCGCTACGTCGCGAAATACACGATCAACCCCGCGATCGCACACGGCGTCAACCACCAGATCGGCTCGGTCGAGGTCGGCAAGCTCGCCGACCTGGTGCTGTGGGACCCGAGGTTCTTCGGCGTGCGACCCGAGGTCGTGATCAAAGGCGGCGGCATCGTCTGCGGCGCGCTGGGCGACCCCAACGCCTCGATCCCGACCCCGCAGCCGGTGCTGATGCGGCCCTCGCTCTACCACCCGGCGGGTGCCGGGCTGTCCCAGACGTATGTCGCTCCGGTCGCCCTCGAGGACGGGCTCGGTCAGGCGCTGGGGCTGCAGCGGGAGCTGGTGGCGGTGCGGCCCACCCGCGGGGTGACCAAGGCCGACATGGTCAACAACGACACGCTGCCCGACATCGCGATCGACCCGGAGACGTTCCGGATCGAGGTCGACGGCGTCGAGATCGTGCCGGCGCCGGTCGACCGGGTGCCGCTGGGTCAGCTGTATGCGCTCTTCTGAGCCGACCGAGCCCGCCGCGCAGACGCACGACGCCGCGGCATACCTGAGCCTGCTGCTCGCCGACGGCCGGCTGCCGGTGGGGGCGCACACGCAGTCCGCGGGGGTGGAGCCGGGGTTCCGGCACGGGATGCGGCGCGCGGACCTCCCGGCATACATCGCGGTCCGGCTGCGCACGGTCACCCTGGTGGAGGCGGCCACGGCCGTGCTCGCCTGGAACTGTCTCAAGGACGACTCGACAGAGCCGCTCGAGGCGTTGGCGTCGGTCGATGCGGCGTGGCGCGCCCGGACCGTCTCGGAAGCGCTGCGCGAGGCCTCAGACCTGCTGGGCCGCAGCTATCTGCGGATGGCCGGCAGGGTCTGGCCGGTCGACCTGGGCGACCACCGGTTCGCCCGACCGGTGGTGGTCGGCGTCGTGGCGGCGGTGGCCGGTGTGGGTGCCGAGCAGCTGGCGAGGATCGTCGCGTTCGACGACGTGCAGACCGTCGTGTCCGCGGCGTTGAAGCTCGACCCGTTCGACCCCGTCGAGGGCGTGCGGCTCGCGGTGGGCGTCGGCGCCGACGTGGAGCGGCTGGTCACTGCGGTCTGCGGCATCCGTAGCCTCGAGGACCTGCCTGCGCCGAGCGCGCCCATGATCGAGCACTGGGCACAGGCCCACCAGCACGAGGAGCGGAGGCTTTTCCGTGCGTGAGCATCGCTCCCTGCGGATAGGGGTCGCCGGGCCGGTCGGCACCGGCAAGAGCTCCATCATCGGCCAGCTGTGCACCCGACTGGGCGACCGCCTGGCCCTGGGCGTGGTGACCAACGACATCTACACCGACGAGGACGCGCGGCTGTTGCGCTCCGCCGGAGTGCTGGCTCCGGAGCGGATTCGGGCAGTCGAGACCGGCGCGTGCCCGCATACGGCGATCCGCGACGACATCAGCCAGAACCTGCTGGCCGTGGAAGATCTGGAGTACGACTTCGCACCCCTGGACGTCGTGCTGGTCGAGTCCGGCGGCGACAACCTGACCGCGACCTTCTCCCCGGCGCTGGTCGACACCCAGCTGTTCGTGCTGGACGTCGCCGGGGGTGGCGACGTCGCCCGCAAAGGCGGTCCCGGCATCACCGGCGCCGACCTGCTGGTGCTTAACAAGACCGATTTGGCCCGGCATGTCGATGTCGACCTGGCTCAGATGGTCGCCGACGCGGAAGCGGTCCGGTCCGGTGGCCCGGTGCTGGCGCTGTCCCGCACCGATCGGCAGTCCGTCGACGCGCTCGCGGGCTGGGTGCTGGGGCAGCTGCGGGCGTTCCGGGCCGGTGAGCTGGTGCCGCACGACCCGGGGCCGATGGCCGCACATGCGCATCCGCATACCCCCGCCTGATGGTTGAGACCTCGATCGTCGTCGAGCTCGTGGACGGTCGGCACCGTGCCCGGCTGCGCCCCGGCCACCTGCGGCCGCTGCTGATGTCCGCGGACGTCCACGGTTGCACCGTCGGGCTCGTGGCCACCGGTGCGTTGCTGCTCGGTGGGGACGACGTGCGGATCCGGGTCGACGTCGGCCCCGGTGCCCGGCTGGATCTGCGGGACATCGCCGGCACCGTCGCCCACGACGGGCGGGGAGTGCCGAGTCGGTGGGACGTCGAGGTGACGGTCGGAGCAGGTGGTGCGCTGCGGTGGGGCGGTGAGCCGTTCGTGGTCGCCGACGGTGCGCTCGTGTCGCGGAGCCTTCGAGTAGAGGCGTCCGGGAGCGCGCAGGTGTCGATCCGCGAGACGCTGGTGCTCGGTCGCTCCGGCGAGATCGGGGGCAGGCTGGCGAACAGGTCGGAGGCCCTTGTGAATGGCGCGACCGTCTACCGCGAGGATCTCGATCTGCTCGATCCGGAGCACCGGAGCGCTCCCGGAATGCTGGGTGGGGCCCGGGTGATGGACAGCCTCCTGCAGCTCGGACCGCCCCATTCGACGGAGGGCGCTACGCGAACGGCGGGTGCTGCGCGAACGGCGCAACACGAGCGAGACGGGCTGCACGAGGTAGCCGGCCTGGGTGGGAGGAGTGTCTGCGACACGTTCCTGCTGGTCGGCGGCGCGGGGTCGCTCACCCGGTTCCTGGGCGATGATCTGGCACCCTCACTGCTGCACCAGATGCTCGCATAGGAGACCGAGGAAGCGCGTGTCGCCGCAGGGATACGTCGTACGTATGTTCTATACTGAGATCACCGGGGCAGCTCCAGGCGGACAGTGCCTGGAGGCCCGGGATCGGACACGAAGGGAAGGGATGGGTCGTGATGCTTGATCAGCTGCGGCAGGCCCCCCAGCCCGACAGCCCCCTGGAGATGGCCTTACAAGAGCATCTGCGGAGCGCAGACCTGGACGCCGAGATCAGCCGGCTGATCGTGGCCGACGACTCCGGCATGGGCGGGTGTGGCGATGTCGAGATGGCCGGCGCCCGCGCCGCGATGGGATGGCCGATCGACCTGGCCACACCGGGCACTGGCCCGGACGGCGACGCCACGGCGATGCCTGATGACGGCGCAGCCTCGATGCCTGCTTCCGTGTCACCGGTCCGCGGCGATCTCGATCCAGGCGCGGTGCGGGCAGCGTTGGCCGGCCTGACCGGCCTGGGCCTGCCCGATCACGCCGCGGAGCAGGTGCTGACCGTTGCCGCCGGGCTGAGCACCGGACCCGTAGCGGCCGCTGCAGATGAGTCGGTGCGCGATCAGCGTCTGCTGGACGGCGTCGAGGCCACCGTGCTGCTCTCGCGGTTCACCGACGCGGCCATGATGCGGATGATCCGTGACCTGGCCGTCGTCGCCGGTGAGCGGCTGCTGGCTCGCGACGACGTCGCTTCGGTCGAGGAGCTGTCGATGACCCGCCGGGACAAGTGGCGTGCGCGCACCAAGTCCGCCGTTGCGACCGAGCTGCAAGCCCTGACGGGTTCAGGCATCCAGGCCTGCCATGACCGGGTCGGGCTCGCCCTGGCCCCGAGCGAGGTCTCCGCCCGCGCCGAGTGGGCCCTGGCCGAAGGATGGAACGACCTGCGCGCGGTGACCGACTTCTGGCGCCGGGCGCGCAACCTGCCCGTCGAGCAGGCTGGCCTCGTCGCCGAGCAGACGCTGGGGCCCGTCCCGGACGGGGACGGCGAGGCGGTCCGGGCCAGCCATGAGCAGTTCACCACCCGGCTGCACCGGGCCGTCACGGCCGCCGAGGGCAGCGACGCCGCGGGGGTCCGAGGGGGGGGCCCGGGGAAACCGTACGACCAAGAAAAAAAAGACACACCAGATCAAAAAAAAAACAAGAAGGA
>NZ_JBPCKQ010000108.1:0-23186 GCF_051004135.1 Ornithinimicrobium sp. | reverse complement strand
GACATGACATCATTGAACCCGTCAATCAACCGGTTGACCCAGACGAAATGACGCAAGCCTTCACGCGCTCAAAGCGTGTGAGGCACCAGCACAACCTACGCGCTCACTCTTATGTGAGGCACCTCGTCTGCCGATCGACCGGATCGTGCCTGCCGACGTCGGGGCGCTCGGATCGCCGGGCGCACGCTCTGGTCGCGCCGTCACGTCCAGGTCACAGTTCGGTGAAGATCCACTGTCCGTCCGGCCCGCGGCACTATTCTGGGGGCCCGTGCGGGGCCATCGGGTCCCGACCTCAATGGAGAGGGACGACATGCGCAGGACCACACATCTCAAGGCGGTGGCGGCGCTGTCCGCCGTCGCGCTGATCGCCGCCTGTGGCGGCACCGAGGACGAGCCGGCCGGCGATGGCGAACAGAGCGCCGCGGAACCGGCGGAGGACTCGGCGGACGACGGCGCCACCAGCCAGGCCCCCGCGGCCGGGGGCGGGGGCGGCGGCAACGCCAGCGGCACGTTCTCCCTCGGCTACGTACTGCCGGAGACCGGTCAGCTCGCCTTCCTCGGTCCCCCACAGATCGAGGCCCTCGGGTTGGCGATCCAGGATCTCAACGAGGCCGGCGGCGTGCTGGGCACCGAGGTGCCGGAGCCGTATGCCGGTGACGAGGCCGGTCAGGACACCGTGGCCCAGGCTTCGGTCGACCGCATCCTGACCAACGACGTGAGCGGGATCGTGGGGGCGGCCGCCTCCGGCATGTCGTTGGCGATCATCGACAAGGTCACCGGCGCCGGGGTGATGCAGTGCTCGGGCTCCAACACCGCGCCCACGTTCACCGACTACGACGACAGCGGCCTCTACGTGCGCACCGCCCCGAGCGACGCGCTGCAGGGTCCGGTGCTGGCCAACACGATCGTCAACGACGGATGGTCCAACGTGGCGATCATCGCCCGGGCGGACGACTACGGACGCGGGCTGGCCGACGCGACGGCGCAGAGTCTGGAGAACGCCGGCGCCACGGTGGCGCTCAACGAGACCTACGACCCCAACGCGACGGAGTTCAACGCCGCCGTCGAGTCGGTCGTCTCCGCGCAGCCCGACGCGGTGGTGGTCATCGCCTTCGAGGAGGGTGGACAGATCATCCAGGGTCTCCTCGAAGCCGGGCTCACCCCCGACCAGGTTGGCCTGTACGGCGCCGACGGTCTGCGCTCGGAGGACCTGGGCAGCATCGTCAACGAGTCCGATCCTTCGGTGATCGCCGGGATGAAGGGCACGGCGCCGGCCTCTGCGGACAACCAGGAGTTCCTGGACCGGCTGACGGAGTTCGCGCCGGACCTGGAGGAGACCCAGTTCGCGCCCCAGGTCTACGACTGTGTGGTGACCATGGCTCTGGCGGCCGAGGCGGCACAGTCGGCCAACGCCCAGGACTTCAAGGCAGAGGTGGTCAACGTCACGAAGGACGGCGAGAAGTGCTCGACCTTCGCCGACTGCCGCGACCTGCTTGCCGACGGTGCGGACATCGACTACGACGGGGCCAGCGGTCCGCTGGACTTCACCGACGTGGGCGAGCCGGGCCGCGCCACCATCGAGGTCTACGAGTTCGATGCCGAGGGTGCACTGCAGACCGTGGAGACCGTGGAGTCGAACCCGTCGTCCGAGTGACCCTACTTCGCCGCGATCCGGCCGGGCCTTCGCGGCACCGGCCGGGTCGCGGCTGATCCCTCAGCCGTCGGTGCGAGCCAGGGTCCCGAGGTAGAGCTCGATGACCTTGGGGTCCCGGGCCAGCTCGGCACCGGTGCCGGTGTAGGCGTTGCGGCCCTGGTCCAGCACGTAGGCCCGGTCGGAGATGTCCAAGCACTGCCGTGCGTTCTGCTCGACCATCAGGATGGAGACCCCGGCCCGGTTGATCCGGGTCACGGCCTCGAAGACCGTGTCCTGCATCATCGGCGACAGCCCGGCCGAGGGCTCGTCGAGGAAGATCACCGATGGATCGGTCATCAGGGCTCGGCCCATGGCGACGACCTGTCGCTCTCCGCCGGACAACGAGGAGGCACGTTGCGCCCCCCGCTGCGCCAGCAGCGGGAAGATCTCCGAGACCGCGGCCTGCCGGTCGGAGAAGTCCTTGGGGCGCAGGTAGAGGCCCATCTCCAGGTTCTCCCGCACCGTGAGCGAGGGGAAGATGTTGTTGTTCTGAGGGACGTAGCCCAGGCCGGCCGCGACCAGCCGATGCGCGGGCCGGGAGGTGATGTCCTCTCCTCGCAGGAGGACCCGCCCGCGACGCACGGGGACCAGTCCGAACATCGCCTTGATCAGCGTCGACTTGCCGGCACCGTTGGGGCCGATGATGCCCACGCGCTCTCCCTGCCCGACGTGCACGGTGCAGCCGGTGAGGATGTCGACGTCCGGCAGGTAGCCGGCGACCAGGTCCACGCAGCGCAGCACCTGGGACTCCTCGCCCACGGACTCCTCGCCCTCGGGACCGCTGCGCTGCGGGGCCGGGTCAGTCCCGCTCATCGCGAGCCTCCTTCGACAGCGAGCGGCGTGAGCCCAGGTAGGCGTCGATCACCGCGTCGTTGGTGCGGATGTCGTCCGGACGGCCCTCCGCGATCACCCGGCCCTCGGCGAAGCAGACGATCCAGTCGCTGATGGACATGATGACGTCCATGTCGTGCTCCACCAGCACGATCGTCATGCCGTCGTCCCGCAACGACTGCACGTGACCCAGCAGCGACTGGGTGAGCGCGGGGTTGACCCCCGCCATCGGCTCGTCCAGCATGATCAGCTCGGGTCGCACCATCAGGGCACGCGCCATCTCCAGCAGCTTGCGCTGTCCGCCCGACATGGTGCCCGCGAACTCATCGCTCATGTGGGACAGCTGGAATCGCTCGAGGAGCCCTTCGGCGCGCGCGCGGACCCGGCCTTCCTCCCGGCTCCACCAGAAGCGCAGCGGTGCGGCATACATCCGCTCGCCACGTTGCCCGGTGGCGCCCAGCATGACGTTCTCCAGCGTGGTCAGTCGCATCAGCGCCTTGGTCAGCTGGAAGGTCCGGACCATCCCCCGCCGGGCGATGCGGTGGGCCGCCTGCCCGGTGATGTCGGTGCCGTCGAAGGACCACCTCCCGGAGTCCGCGCGGTCGAAGCCGGTGACCAGGTTGAAGAAGGTGGACTTGCCGGCGCCGTTGGGACCGATCAGGGCGGTGATCGTGCCGCGCTGCACCTCCAGGTGCTCGACCTGGACCGCGTGCACCCCACCGAAGTGCCTGCTGATGTCATCGGCCACCAGGATCGGGTCGGGCTTGGGCGCTCCGGGCTCGGCGGCGACACCGGCCAGGGCCTCGGCGGCCCGGCGCGCTCCGGAGGAGTGGGTGGCCGCGTCTGCCGCAGCGGCGTGCGTCGTCGTGGCTTCGTGGCTCCCGTCAGCGGACATCGAGACGCAGCTCCTTCTGGTTGCCGATCAGGCCGGCCGGCCGGAACATCATCAACAGCATGAGGCCGAGTCCTACCGCGGCGAAGCGCACGGCGCCCACGTCACTGGTGGCCAACAGGCCTCCGGGGACGACACCGGCACCGATGGCCTGCCGCAGCAGAGAGTCCAGGAAGGTCAGCAGGAACCAGAAGACCACCGAACCCAGCAGCGGCCCGAGAACCCGGCTCGCGCCACCCAGGATCATGATCGTCCACAGGTAGAAGGTGATGATGGGCATGAAGCTGTCCGGGTTGAGGGACTGGCTGCTGATCCCGATGAGCGCCCCGGCCAGTGCGCCCAGCACTCCCCCGAGGATCAAGGCCTGCATCTTGTAGGCGAACACGTTCTTGCCCAGGCTCCGGGCGGCCTGCTCGTCCTCGCGCACCGAGCGCAGCACCCGTCCCCACGGACTGTGCACCAGCAGGCCCACCAACCCGGCGGCCAGGACCGCAGCGGTCCAGCCCACCAGCATCAGCCACAGACTGCGTGCACTGAAGTCGAGCGGACCAGCGTCGAGTCCGCCGGAGAACGGGTTGAGCGCGTAGAACTCATCGGCGAACTGCTTGAGCCCGAAGACGCCGCCGGTCAGCGGCTCGGCCCACCCCGAGCGGTAGAGGTAGCGCAGCACCTCGGCCGCGGCGATCGTCGCGATCGCGAGATAGTCGCCGCGCAGCCGCAGCGTCGGCAACCCCAGGATCAGCGCGAGAACCACCGCGCACACCACCCCCAAGAGCACCCCCACCCCGAGCGGCAAGCCCCACGACAGCACCGAGATGGCGGTGCCGTAGGCGCCGACCAGCATGAAGCCGACCTGGCCGAAGTTGAGCAGCCCCGTGTAGCCGAAGTGCAGGTTGAGCCCGACGGCGGCCAGCGCGTAGATCGCCGCCTCGGGGCCCAGCGCCCCGCGCAAGGCGTTGGTCAGGATCGCTGCGAAGTCCATGCGGTGCCTGCCCCCTCAGCCGACCCGCTCGCGGCGCCCGAGGATGCCCTCTGGCCGGACCAGCAGGACCACGATCATGACGAGCAGGGCCCACATGTACTGCAGCGAGGCGGGGAACCACAGGGTGGACAGCTGCGAGACGAGGCCGATGACCAGCGAGCCCAGCATCGCGCCATAGGCACTGGCCAGACCGCCGAGGATGACCCCGGCGAACATCAGCAGCAGCAGCGCGAAGCCCATGTCCGAGTAGACCGCCTGGGTCAGCCCGAAGAACACCCCGCCGAGCCCCGCCAGGCCCCCGCCCACCAGCCACACCACCAGGATGACCCGCTCCGTGTCGATGCCGGAGGCCTGAGCCAGATCGGCGTTGTCGCTGACGGCGCGCATGGCCTTGCCGATCCGGGTGCGCTGCAGCATCCACGCGACCGCGAGCATGATGGCGAAGGCAAGGACGGTGATGATCAGGTCGCGCGGGGTGATCCGGATCAGGCCGAGGTCCCAGGACCGTTGCAGCGCATACTCGTCGTACTGCCGCCGGCGCGAGCCGAAGACAATCAGCAGGACATGCCGCAGCAGCAGCGAGAGCCCGATCGCCACGATGAACATCTGGATCAAGCCGGTCCCCCGGCGACGCATCGGACGCCACATCGCCACCTCGAAGCCGCCGGCGACGAGGGCCGTGACCACCATGGCCAAGACCGCGGCCAGCACGAGGGGGAGCCCGCCCGGGCTGGTCGAGAAGAAGAAGGCGGAGGCGGCGCCGATCGCGACGAACTCACCGTGCGCGAAGTTGATCAGGCGCGTGGTCCCGAAGACCAGGGACAGTCCCACTGCGGTGATCGCGATGATGGCGCCGAACTTGACGCCCTCCACCAGCAGCTGGGCGACTCGTGACGCGGAGATCGAGGACCCGCCGTCGTCGTCCCCGTCCTGCGCCGGCTCGCCGCTGCCCAGCTGGAAGATGGCACCCTGCCCGGCGCCCGGCCGCACGGTGACGTCCTCGATCACCTCGCCCCCCGCCACGCGGGGCGCGACACCCTTGGGGAGCTGGTCCACGGTCAACGTCGCGGTGTAGGTGCCCGGCCCGGGCAGCGGCACCTCCCACTGGCCGCCGGCATCGGTCGTCGCGGTGCCGACCTCGGCACCGTCCTGCGTGATCACGACGTCCACGCCCTCGATGGGTTGGCGGTCGGGTCCGCGCAGCGTCCCGCGCAGGGACTCATCGGCGGTCTCCGAGGCGGGGTGCTGGCCACCGGCCGCCGGTGCCGAGGACGCGGCGACCGCACCGGGCGCGGAGGTGAGCAGGGCGCAGCACAGCAGGGCGAGCACCGCCAACACGCGCCGGGTCACGGGAGACTCCTTCGGGACGACTGACCGGAGTTAACCACAGGCGGGTCGACGGGGACCAGAGCAGCGCCGGCCTCCGCTCACCGAGCGGGACGGCGGCTCAGTGCGCTGCGTCGTGCCAGGTCAGCCCGGCCCCGATGCTGACGTCCAGCGGTACCGTGAGGTCACCGGCTGTGCCCATCTGCTCGCGCAGCATCGACTCCACGTCGGCCTGCTCGCCGGGGGCGATCTCCAACACCAGCTCGTCGTGCACCTGCAGCAACATCCGGGAGGCCGCATCCTGCTCGCGCAGCACCCGGTCGACCCGCAGCATCGCGACCTTGATCAGGTCGGCCGCCGAGCCCTGGATCGGGGCGTTGAGCGCCATCCGCTCCGCCATCTCCCGCAGCGGTCTGTTGTCTGACGTCAGGTCGGGCAGGTAGCGCCGCCGGCCCATCAGGGTCTCGGTGAAGCCGGTGCCCCGGGCCTGCGCCACGACGTCGGCGAGGTAGTCGCGCACACCCCCGAAGCGCTCGAAGTACTCATCCATCAGGGCCCGGGCCTCCTCGGTGGAGACGGCCAGCTGCTTGGACAGGCCGAAGGCGGACAGCCCGTAGGCCAAGCCGTAGCTCATCGCCTTGACCTTGGCGCGCATCTCACCGGTGACCTCGTCGGGCTCGACGGAGAAGACCCGGGAGCCCACGAACCGGTGCAGGTCCTCCCCGCTGCGGAAGGCCGTGATCAGCCCCTCGTCACCGGACAGGTGCGCCATGATGCGCATCTCGATCTGGCTGTAGTCCGCGGACAGCAGCACGTAATAACCCTCGCCGACGACGAAGACCCGGCGGATCCGCCGGCCCTCCTGCGTGCGGATCGGGATGTTCTGCAGGTTGGGGTCGGTGGAGCTCAGTCGTCCGGTCGCGGCGATGGTCTGCTGGTATGTGGTGTGGATCCGCCCGTCGTCGGCGACAGACTTCAGCAACCCCTCGGCCGTGATCCGCAGCCGTGCGGCGTCCCGGTGTCGCAGCAACGCTTCGAGGAACGGGTGCTCGGTCTGGGCGTAGAGCGTGGCCAGGGCCTCGGCGTCGGTGGTCCACCCGGTCTTAGTGCGTCGGGTCTTGGGCAGGTCGAGCCGCTCGAACAGCACGGTCTGCAGCTGCTTGGGCGAGCCGAGGTTGACGGTCTCGTCGCCGATCGCCGCCCAGGCGTCCTGCTGCGCGGTGCTCACCGCGGCGGCGAAGGCATCCTCCAACTGCTGCAGGGCATCGACGTCAGCAGCGATGCCGATCTGCTCCATCTGCGCCAACACCTGGACCAGCGGCAGCTCGAGGTCGCGCAGCAGCTGCTCGCCCTCGCCGTCGGCCAGCTCGTCGTCCAGCACGACGGACAGGTCGTGCACCGCACGGGCGTGCACCACGGCAGACCGCGCCGCGCCGTCCTCGGGCTCGCCGAGGTCCAGGGACAGCTGCCCACCGTCGTCGCTCTCGCCGTCGAGCCGCAGCTCGCGGTGCAGGTAGCGCAGCACCAGGTCGGCCAGGTCGTAGGAGCGCTGGTCGGGCCGGACCAGGTAGGCGGCCAGCTCGGTGTCCTGCACCACCCCACGCAGCGGCAGCCCGCGGGCGCCGAGCGCGTGCTGCAGGTCCTTGCCGTCGTGCACCGCCTTGGGGCACCCGGTCTCACCCAGCCACGAGCCCAGCGCCTGGTCGTCGTCCGGGCTCAGCGTGCTCAGATCCAGGTATGCCGCGGCGTCGCCACTGGCCAGGGCAAGCCCGGTGGCCTCACCGGCTCCCTGGGCCCAGTGCCCCACCATCGACAGCCCCACCCGCACACCGGCGGCGGCGTGCTCCGCGAGCCACGAGGGGACCGCCCCGGGCTCCAGCACGACGCCGTCCACCTCGATGCCCTCCTGGGCCTCGGCCTCGTCGTCCACGGCGTCGAGGGTGGCGAACAGCCGGTCGCGCAGGACCCGGAACTCCAGACCGTCGAAGACCCGGTGCACCTCCTCGCGGTCCCAGGTGTGCCGCTCCAGGTCGGGGACGGCCAGGGGCAGCTCCAGGTCGCCGAGCAGCTGGTTGAGATGGCGGTTGCGCAGCACGTCGGACAGGTGGTCGCGCAGCGACTGCCCGGCCTTGCCCGGCAGCTGGTCGGCGTGCTCCACGATCCCGGCCAGGTCACCGTGCTGCCCCAGCCACTTGGCGGCCGTCTTGGGACCAACACCGGGCACTCCGGGCAGGTTGTCCGAGGTCTCCCCCACCATGGCTGCCAGGTCGCTGTAGCGCTCGGGCGGCACGCCGTACTTGTCCTGCACCGCCTCCGGGGTCATCCGGGCCAAATCGGAGACCCCCTTGCGCGGATAGAGCAGGGTCGTGGCCTTGTCGACCAGCTGGATGGCGTCGCGGTCGCCGGAGCAGATGAGCACCTCCATTTCCTCCTCCCGGGCCCGGGCGGTCAGTGAGGCGATGATGTCGTCGGCTTCGTAGCCGTCGAGCTCCAGGTGCGCGATGCGCAGGGCGTCCAGCACCTCCCGGATCAGCGGGATCTGCCCGCTGAACTCGGTCGGGGTGCTGGCCCGGCCCGCTTTGTACTCGGCATACTCCTGGGTGCGGAACGTGGTGCGCGACTTGTCGAACGCCACCACCAGGTGCGTGGGTGCCTCGTCACGCAGCACGTTGATCAGCATCGAGGTGAAGCCGTAGACCGCGTTGGTGTGCTGCCCGGTGGTCGTGGAGAAGTTGTCGACCGGCAGCGCGAAGAACGCCCGGTAGGCCAGCGAGTGTCCGTCCAGCAGCAGCAATCGACTCACGCATGGCACCCTATGCCGGATGACCCACAACACCCCACCCGCCTCGTCCGCGCCCGAGAGTTCCGGCGGCCCCGACGGGGCGGCCGGCCTGGTCGAGCGGATGCAGATCGAGATCACGACCGCCACGGCCGAGCGCACCGAGGGACACATGCCGGTCCGCGGCAACACCCAGCCCTACGGCCTGCTGCACGGCGGCGCCAGCGTGGTGCTGGCCGAGACGCTGGGCTCGATGGCCGCCGCCCTGCATGCGGGTCCGGACCGGGTCGCCGTCGGCGTCGACGTCAACGCGACCCATCACCGGGCCGCCCGCAGTGGCCGGGTTCACGGCGTCGCGACCCCGATCAGCCGCGGCCGCTCGGTGGCCTGCTACGAGATCGCCATTGCCGACGACGAGGGCCGGCGGGTGTGCACCGCGCGGCTGACCTGTGCGCTGCGCGATCGGGCTCCCGGGGGCTGAGACCGGGGCGGCGTCGGACAGCCCCTGCAGCCGGCGCCGCTGCCACCGCATACGCTCACCCGCGTGGAGGCCGCCTTTCCCGGGCTGGGGACGCTCATCAACGTCGCCGCCGTCGTCGTGGGCGCCCTGAGCGGCATGGCGCTGGGCCACCGGCTCGGCGACCACGTCCGCTCGGTCGTGACCGACGCGCTCGGCCTGGTGACGCTGCTGGTCGCCGCCCTGTCCGCGGTCCAGGTGACGGCGCCGGAGCTGCAGGAGGCCGTGGGCACCGGCGTGCCCGTCCTGATCGTGCTCGGCAGCCTGGTCATCGGTGGGATCACCGGCTCGCTGCTGCACATCGAGGACCGCCTGACCGCGCTCGCCGGCCGGGTGCAGGCGTATGCCGCGCGGTCCGCCCCGGCGACGACGGGCACCGAAGCCGCCGACCACGGTGCTTCCGACGACCCGTCAGCGCTCTCCCCCCGGGAGCGCTTCGTGCAGGGGTGGCTGACCACCTCGCTGCTGTTCTGCGTCGGGCCGCTCACCATCCTTGGCTCGCTCAGCGACGGCCTGGGCCGCGGCATCGACCAGCTGGTCCTGAAATCCACGCTGGACCTGTTCGCGGCCACCGCCTTCGCCGCCTCGTTCGGCATCGGCGTGCTGTTCTCCGCGGTCTCGGTCGCAGTGGTCCAGGGCTGCCTGACGCTGCTGGGGGTGCTGCTGGGGGCGGTGGTCCCCGAGGCTCAGGTGGCCGCCCTCACTGCCGTGGGCGGGCTGCTCCTGATCGGCATCGCGCTCCGGCTGCTGCGGCTGCGCGACCTCCCGGTTGCCGACCTGCTCCCCGCTCTGCTCGTGGCCCCTGTCCTCGTCGCGCTGCTCAGCTGACCGGGTGGGGTAGCGGGAGCTCGGCTCGCCGCGACGTCAGCGGTCGAACTTTATCCATGCGCGGGAGCCATCGCCGCGCGGGATCGGGTCGCATTTCTCGGTGCACGGGATGCGCGCCGATACGTCCGGCGCGCTCTACTGCCGGTCAACTGACCAGCGGGAGGGCGTGGCGTCCGCCATCAAGCACATCCAGGGGGTGCGGTGAGGGTGCTTACCCGGACGGCGAGGGCGGAGGACGGCCCCCGGGGACGGGTGCGGGGCCCCGCGCGGGAAGAGCCCTACTTCTTGGCCGGCATACCCGAGATCACGGCGTCCGCGACCTCGCGCATGGACAACCGCCGGTCCATTGCGGCCTTCTGGATCCAACGGAACGCCTCGGCCTCTCCAAGGCCCAGCTGCTTCATCAGCAGGCCCTTGGCCCGGTCCAGCCGCTTGCGGGTCTCGAACCGCTCCCCCAGGTCGGCGACCTCGGCCTCCAGGGCCGTGCGCTCCTGCCAGCGGGCCCGGGCGATGGCCAGGGCTGGCATGACGTCATGAGTCGCGAACGGCTTGACGACGTAGGACATCACTCCGGCGTCCCGGGCCCGCTCGACGAGCTCCCGGTCGCTGAAGGCGGTCAGCATCACCACCGGCGCGATGCCTTCGGCACCGAGCACCTCAGCGGCGGTGATGCCGTCCATCCCCGGCATCTTGACGTCCATGACGACCACGTCGGGCCGGGTCTCGCGGGCCAGGGCCACCGCCTGCTCCCCGTCGGAGGCCTGGCCCACGACCACATGACCCTCCTCGGCCAACATCTCGGCGAGGTCCATCCGGATCAGCGCCTCGTCCTCGGCCACGACCACCCGCAGGCCCGTCTGCTGGCTCGCACCCTGCTCGGGGACCGTGACCGAACCGGTCTGCGGAGCCGCACCGGCCTCCGGTGCCGCAGCAGTGGGGATCGCGTCGTCGCTCATGTCTTGCACCTATTCATCTGCCGAACTGTGCTGGTGTCATCGGGTGCCGGGAGCGGGACTCGAACCCGCACGCCCTTTCGAGCAGAGCATTTTGAGTGCTCCGTGTCTGCCATTCCACCACCCCGGCGGGCGTCGCGGCCGCTGCGAGCATAGCCAACCTACATCCCGTCGCGCAGCCGGGCATAGGCCGGGACCCGCCCGTAGACGGCGTCGCCGACCCGGTGCAGCCGCAGCGCGTTGGTGGAGCCCGGCACCCCGGGCGGGGAGCCGGCGACGATGACGATGAGGTCACCTTGCACGCACCGCTTCTCGCGCAGCAGGGCCTCGTCGACCTGCATCACCATGTCGTCGGTGTGCTCGACGTAGGCCGTCAAGAAGGTCTCGACCCCCCAGACGAGGGCCAGCTCGGAACGCGTCGCCCCCTCGGGGGTGAAGGCCAGCATCGGGACGGGCGAGCGCAGTCGCGCCATCCTGCGGGCCGAGTCACCGGTCTTGGTGAAGGTCACCATGAACGCCACCTCGAGCAGGTCGGCGATCTCCGCGGCGGCCCGGGTGACCGCGCCGCCGGTGGTCCGGGGCTTGGTGCCCAACGGCCGGATCCGCTCCAGGGCGTGCTCCTCGGTGCTGGCGATGATGGTCGACATCGTCTCGACGGCCTTGACCGGCCAGTCACCGACGCTGGTCTCGCCGGAGAGCATGATCGCGTCGGCGCCGTCGAGCACGGCGTTGGCGCAGTCGCTGGCTTCTGCGCGGGTCGGTCGGGGGTTCGAGATCATCGACTCCAGGACCTGGGTGGCCACGATGACCGGCTTGGCGTTGCGCCGAGCGAGCTCGATGGCCTCCTTCTGCACCAGCGGAACCTGCTCCAGCGGCAGCTCGACCCCGAGGTCACCCCGGGCCACCATGATGCCGTCGAACGCGTCGATGATCTCCTTGAGGTTCGCCACCGCCTGCGGCTTCTCGATCTTGGCGATCACCGGGCGGCGCACTCCCTCCTCGTCCATGATCGCGTAGACGTCCTCGATGTCCGCGGCGGACCTGACGAAGGACAGCGCGACCATATCGACCTGGGTGCGCAGGGCCCAGCGCAGGTCATCGGCGTCCTTGTCGCTGAGCGCCGGCACACTCACCGCGGTGCCGGGCAGGTTGATCCCCTTGTTGTTGGACACCTCCCCGCCGATCAGCACCTCGGTGCGCACGTCGGTCTCGGTGACCTCTGTCGCCCGCAGGTGCACCTTGCCGTCGTCGATGAGCAGGTCGTCGCCGGCCTCGACGTCACCGGGCAGCCCGGAGTATGTCGTGCCGACCTCGTGAGCGTCGCCGGGCACGTCGCGCGTCGTGATGGTGAACGCCGACCCGGTGGACAGGGTCACCGGACCGTCGGCAAACGTGCCGGTGCGGATCTTGGGACCCTGCAGGTCGGCCAGCACGGCCACCGCGCGTCCCACGTCGTCGCCGGCCCGGCGGACCAGCCGGTAGCTCTCGTCGTGGTCGGCGTGCGAGCCGTGTGACAGGTTGAGCCGCGCGACGTCCATACCCGCCGCCACCAGGGCCTTGATCTGGTCATAGGTGTCGACGGCGGGGCCCAGGGTGCAGACGATCTTGGCGCGGCGCATGACCCCTACCCTATGCCTGACCAGGTCAGCGAGTGAACGCTTTCACGGACCCCTCGCCCGTGTCATCCGGGCGCTCCGACGCGCCCCGCCCCTCGTCCCGGTCGCTCTGTTCGTGCTCCCGGTCGCGCTGAGGCAGCGGTCTGGCACCGCGCACCGGGCGGTCCCCACGGCGCCCGCGCACGACATACAGCAGCACGCCACCGGCGAAGACCAGGAGCGAGACCCAGACGTTGACCCGCTGCCCGAAGACGATCTCGGCCGGGTCGGTGCGCATGACCTCGATCACCACGCGGCCCATGGTGTAGCCCATCAGATAGAGGCCGAAGACCTGGCCGCTGGCGAACCGCACCCGCCGGTCCAGCACCAGGATGGCGATGGCGACGAGCATCACCCACAGCGACTCGTAGAGGAAGGTGGGCTGGAACGTGCCGAGGACCACCGCCTCACCGGAGGAGTCACGCACGGCTGCGCCGGTGCCGGCATCCCACTCGTGGATGGTCAGCGCCCACGGCGCGTCCGACTCACCGCCGTAGAGCTCGTTGTTGAACCAGTTGCCCCACCGGCCCAGCGCCTGGGCCACCAGCAGTCCCGGCGCGAGGGCGTCGGCCAGGTCGGCGAAGGAGTGCCCGTGCCGGCGGCAGCCGATCCAGGCGCCGAGCGCGCCGAGCGCCACCGCGCCCCAGATGCCCAGGCCGCCCTCCCAGACCTTGAGGGCGTCGACCAGGTGGCCGTTCTCCCCGAAGTAGGGGCGCGGGCTGGAGACGACGTGGTAGAGCCGCCCGCCGACGATGCCGAACGCGATCGCCCACGGCGCGATGTCGTAGATCTCCTCCCCCGTCCCGCCGCGTGCCTGGAGCCGCCGCCCGGTGATCCAGATGGCGGCGACGATGCCGAGCAGGATGCACAGGGCGTAGGCGCGGATCGGCACCGGCCCGAGAAACCACACGGCCTGCTCGGGACTGGGGAGCGCCGCCGGGAGCAGTGGGCTCATTGATTCGCCTCCACGATCTCGGTCAGCGACGAGGGGTCGGCCTGCAGCCGGGTCAGCTCGTCGTTGTCCAGTCGCTCGCCGTTGATCTCGACCGTCGGGGTGCCGCTGACCCCGGCCTGGTTGGCGGCCTCCTGCATGTCGGTGACGTAGGCAGCGTAGGTCTGCTCGCTGACACATGTGGTGAAGGCATCCAGCTCCTCGCCCGCCAGGCCGGCCTGCTCGGCGAACCCGGTCAAGGCCGCGTCGGGGTAGCCGATCCCCTCCTCGGGCTGGGCAGCGAACGCGGCGGCGTGCCAGTCGGCGAACACCCCGGCGTCGTTGGCGCAGAGCGCGGCGTTCGCGGCCCGCGAGGACGACTGATCATCGCTCACGGGGTCCAGGAACGACATGAAGGTGTAGGTCAGCTCGATGTCACCGGTGTCGGCCGCCGCGAACAGCCCCTCGCCGGCCGAGCGCTCCAGCAGCCCGCAGAAGGGGCACTGGAAGTCCTCGTAGACATGCACCTGGACCGCGTCGTCAGGGGCGTCCGGGTTGACGACCAGCCCCCCGCCGGAGGGGAGGGTGTCGGCCGAGCCGGTGGCCTCGAGGCCGTCGCCGCGCACGGCGAGGTAGACCAGCACGGCGATCACCGCGACGACGAAGGCGACCACGGCGCCGATCAGCCCGATCGGTGGTCCCGAGGGCTTCGTCGTCGTCGCCCGGGGAGCGGGTGATCTGGGCATCAGGGGGCACGTCCTCGTCGCAGCAGGGAGTCCAGCGACGCCAGGGTATGCGGTCGGGCTGCTAGCCATCCCCCGGCCGCCGCCAGCCCGAGGTCGCGCAAGATCTCGGGCAGGTATGCCGTCTGGTCCGGCTGGACGAAGCCGCCCGTGCCGAAGCAGCCGCAGTCGATGGAGCGTCCGCGCGCCCACGCCGAGGCGATCCCGGCCACGAACACCAGCATCAGCCCGGCTCCCAGCGCCGCGCTGACCCGGGTGAACAGACCCAGCGCCAACAGCAGCCCCAACGCGAGCTCCAGCACCGGCAGGGTCGACCCGATGAGCTGCGACACCGCATACGGGAACAGGTCGTAGGCCACGACCGACTGGACCGAGCCGGTCAGGTCGGTGATCTTGAGCCAGCCCGCGACGAGCAGCACACCCCCCAGCAGGAGCCGGGCGAGCAGACCGACCAGGTCCAGCAGCCGGGGCCTCACGGCCTCACGCCGCGCGGACTCCGCGGGCCAGCTCTTGGGTGAGGGTCGTCAGCCCGGACCCGCTGCGGTCGTCGCGCAGGGCCGCCACGAGGGCGGAGCCCACGATGACACCGTCGGCGAAGCCGGCGACCTGTGCCGCCTGCTCGGCGGTGGAGACCCCCAGCCCGACGCAGATGGGCAGGTCGCTCACCTGCCGGGTCCGCTCCACCAGCACCTTGGCGCCGTCGCCCACCGAGGCACGGGCGCCGGTGACCCCCATCGTCGAGGCGGCGTAGATGAACCCGCGGCACGCTGCGGCCGTCGAGGCCAACCGGGCATCCGTGGACGACGGGGCGACCAGGAAGATCGGGTCCACGCCCTGCTCGAGCGAGGCGCCGGTCCAGGCCGAGGCCTCCTCGGGGATCAGGTCCGGCGTGATCATCCCCGACCCACCGGCCGAGGCCAGGTCTGCGGCGAACCGGGCCGGCCCGTAGCGCAGCACCGGGTTCCAGTAGCTCATCACCCCCGGCACGGCACCGGCCTCCCGCGCTGCCTCGACGCACCCGAACAGGTCAGCGAAGCGGAAGCCGCTGCGCAGGGCGACGTCGGCGGCGTCCTGGATGACCGGCCCGTCCATCAGCGGGTCGGTGTAGGGGACCCCGACCTCCACGATGTCGGCGCCGGCCCCGGCCAGGGCGGCCACGGCGGCCTGGGCACTGTCCCGGTCGGGGTAGCCGGCCGGCAGGTAGCCGACCAGCGCAGCCCGACCCTCCGCACGGCACCGCTCGAAGACGCCGGCGAGCTCACTCATCCTCGTCCTGCTCCTCCAACAGGCCGAACCAGCGTGCCGCGGTGTCGACGTCCTTGTCGCCCCGACCGGAGAGGTTGACCAGGATGTTGGTGTCGGGCCCGGTCTCCTGACCGAGGCGCAGCGCTCCGGCCAGGGCGTGCGCGCTCTCAATGGCCGGGATGATGCCCTCGGTGCGGCACAGCAGCGCGAACGCCTCCATCGCCTCGGCGTCGGTGACCGGGTAGTACTCGGCCCGCCCGATGGCGTTGAGGTAGGCGTGCTCCGGGCCGACCGAGGGGTAGTCCAGGCCTGCTGAGACCGAGTGCGACTCCAGGGTCTGCCCGTCCTCGTCCTGCAGCACGAACGTCGAGGCGCCGTGCAGCACGCCTGGGGAGCCGGCCGCGAACCGGGCGGCGTGCCGTCCGGTGGCCACCCCGTCGCCGCCGGCCTCCAAGCCTACCAGCCGGACGCCGGGCTCGTCGACGAACCGGTGGAAGATGCCCATGGCGTTGGAGCCGCCGCCGACACAGGCACAGACGACGTCGGGCAACCGCCCGGTGGCCTCCCGCAGCTGGTCGTGCGCCTCGTTGCCGATCACGGCGTGGAAATCGCGCACCATGGTCGGGAACGGGTGTGGCCCGGTGACCGTGCCCAGCAGGTAGTGGGTGTGCTCGACGTTGGCCACCCAGTCGCGCATCGCCTCGTTGATCGCGTCCTTGAGCGTCGCGCTGCCGTGCTCGACGGGGATGACCTCGGCTCCGAGCAACCGCATCCGGGCGACGTTGAGGGCTTGGCGCTGCGTGTCGACCTTGCCCATGTAGACCCGGCAGTCCAGTCCGAGCAGGGCGGCGACGGTGGCGGTCGCCACCCCGTGCTGGCCGGCACCGGTCTCGGCGATCACGCGGCTCTTGCCCATCCGCACGGTGAGCAGACCTTGACCCAGCACGTTGTTGATCTTGTGCGAGCCCGTGTGGTTGAGGTCCTCCCGCTTGAGGAAGACCCGGGCACCACCCGCGTGCTCGGCGAAGCGTGACACCTCGGTCAGCGGGTTGGGCCGGCCGGTGTAGGTCCGCTGCAACTCGGACAGCTCGGCCTGGAAGGCCGGGTCGTCCGTGGCGTCGAGGCGGGCGCGGTCGAGCTCGTCCAGGGCGGCCACCAGGGCCTCCGGGACGAAGCGGCCGCCGAAGTCCCCGAACCTGCCGGGCACCGGCGCCAGCACCTCCCGGCTGACGGCCTCGATCTGCTCGGTGATGCTGGTCATGGCCGACTCACCCCGTGCAGCGCCGGGTGCACCCCGGCTGTCACCATCTCGCGGACGGCCTCGCGCGGCGAGTCGCCGGTCACCAGCGCCTCGCCGACCAGCACGGCATGCGCGCCTGCCCGGGCGTAGTCCAGCACATCCAGTGGCCCGCGCACGCCGGACTCGGCCACGGTGACCACCGAGTCCGGCAGCACCGGCGCCACCCGGGCGAAGGTCGCCCGGTCGACCTGCAGGGTCCGCAGGTCGCGCGCATTGACTCCGATGATCCGGGCTCCCGCGCGCACGGCGCGCTCGGCCTCGGTCTCGTCGTGCACCTCGACGAGGGCGTGCATCCCCAGCGACTCGATCCGCTCCAGCAGGCCGGTGAGCACCTCCTGCTCCAGCGCGGCCACGATCAGCAGGACCAGGTCCGCTCCGTGGGCCCGCGCCTCCCACACCTGATAGCTGTCGACGATGAAGTCCTTGCGCAGCACCGGGAGGTCGACCCGGGTGCGCACCGCCGACAGGTCCTGCAGGCTGCCGCCGAAGCGGCGCTGCTCGGTGAGCACACTGATCACGCTGGCCCCACCGACGGCGTAGTCCGCCGCGAGCGAGGCAGGGTCGGCGATCGCGGCCAACGCCCCCTTGGAGGGACTGGAGCGCTTGACCTCGGCGATCAGGTGCACCCCTGCGCCGTGCGCCAGCGCGGCGTGGCCGTCGCGCACCGACGGTGCTTGCTCGGCTCGCTCCTTGACTGCGGAGAGGGGCAGCACGGCTCTGCGCTCCTGCAGGTCCGCCCGAGCCCCTTCGACGATCTGCTCCAACACGGTTGATGTGGACACGACATCCAGGGTAGACCGCTCGGCGGGGTGCCCCGGACCAGGCACCTCCCGCCGGCAGGGCCGCTCAGTGCTCCGAGGCGCCCTGGCTCTGGCCGTAGCCCGCGGAGCTGAGGCCCACCCACGCCCCGATCCCGATGACGACCAGCGCGATCCCGACCCAGTTGGCCCAGGCCAGGCCGAAGTAGATGCCGATCGAGAGCAGGGTGCTCGCCAGGATCAGGATGAGGACGCCGCTCCAGGCGGCGATGCTGTGACCGTGTCCGTGCTCGTCTTCCATGAGCGCTCCTCGGGTCGTCGGGTATGCCGAGGATTGTGTCAGGAATCCTCCGGGCCAGCACCGCGCGGGTTTCGGGACGGGGGTGCCTCGTCGTCCGTGGGGTCGGCACCGGCGCTGAGCGCCTCCCAGGCCCGGGTGGCTCGTCGACGCTCCTGCTCCTGCGGCGTCGCCTGGGGCTCGTCGCGCGGACCTCGCGCCGGACCGGGCGTGCGGGTGCCGGAGGCCGACGCCGACGTCGCGCGCAGGTCCGACAACCCGCCGGTCACCACCCCGCACACCACGAGCAGACCGGCCAGCGCCACGATCGCCGGCCACACCGTCGGATCGACGCCGGTGAGGGCTGCGGATCCGGTCTGCGTGCCTGAGGTCAACGACGAACCCGCCGGGCCGGGCAGGGCCGCTGTTCGGGCCGCAGCAGCCGGGTCGAGCAGCACGGCCGACCCGATCCAGACCTGCCATCCTCCCGCGACCAGAGCCAGCGCCAGACCCACCCGGCGCGGGACGCCGCGGGTCAGCACACTCACCAGCCCGGCGGCCGCGCCGAGCAGTCCCGCCGCCGTGGCGGTGCCGGCCACCGAGGACCCGGCGAGCAGCGCCTCGGTGCTGCCGAGCACGGGGTCCTGCAGCTGCACGGCCAGCCAGGTGCGCCCCGCGCCGAGCACGGCAGTCAGCGACCCGGCCAACACCAGCAGCGCGGCCAGGCCCCTCATCGGTCCGCTTGGTGCTGGGAGGCCCACGAGGCGTGCATCCGGGAGTAGACCCCGCCCGCTCGGACCAGCTCGGTGTGCGGACCGGTCTCGACGATGCGGCCCTTGTCCACCACGATCACCGTGTCGGCGGCCTCGGCGGTGGAGAGCCGGTGCGCGATGGCCACCGAGGTGCGGCCACGGGTCAGACCCTCGAGCGCCCGCTGGATGCGCACCTCGGTCGCAGGGTCCACTGCGCTGGTGGCCTCGTCGAGCACGAGCAGGTCGGGGTTGGCCAGGTAGGCACGAGCGATGGCCACCAGCTGGCGCTCACCGGCCGACAGTGACTCACCGCGCTGGCCGACCTGCGACTGCATACCATGCGGCAGCCCGTCGACCCACGGGTCGAGGCCGAGCTCGGTGAGCGCGAGAGCGATGGCCTCGTCGTCGGCGCCGGGCCGGCCGAAGCGGATGTTGTCGGCCAGGCTCTGGTCGAACAGGAAGCCCTCCTGCGGCACCATCACGACCCGGCGGCGCAGCGAGTCGAACCGGATCCCCCGCAGGTCGTCCCCGTCGATCCGCACGGAGCCCTCCGTGGGGTCCATCAGGCGGGTCAGCAGCTTGGCCATCGTGGTCTTGCCGGACCCCGTCTCGCCGACGATGGCCACCCGGGAGCGGGGCTCGATCCGCACGTCGACGTCGCGCAGCACCGGCTCGCCACCGGGGTAGGCGTAGCCGACGTCGGTGAACTGGACGGTCAACGGGCCCCGGGCCTGCACGACGCCCTCCTCGCCGGGGTCGGCGACGTCGGCGGGTGTGTCGATGACGCCGATGACCCGCCGCCATCCCGCCACGGCGTTCTGCATCTCGTTGAGGATCTCGGTGGCCATCAGCACCGGCTGGGTGAACAGGTTGACCAGGAAGAGGAAGGCCAGCAGCTCCCCCAGGCTCACCTGCCGGTCCACCGCAAGGACGGTGCCCACGACGAGCACGATGGCGGTGGTGAGCCCCGCGAAGGCCTGGCCGGAGGCGAACGCCAGGACCGAGCGGGTCTGTGCGTGCACCGCCGCTCGACGGTGCCTCTCGATGGCCGCGTCGATCCGCGCCTCGGTGCGCTCCTCCACTCCGTGCGAGCGGATGGCCACCGCGCCCACGATGGACTCCGAGATCGCGGCGAGCATGTCGCCCACGCGCTGCCGCACCTCGCCGTAGGCGCGTCCGAGCATCGGCTGGAACCGGCGGATCAGCAGGACCAGCGGGAGGAAGCACGCGTAGACGACACCGGCCAGGATCGGGCTGTAGACGAGCATCAGCGCCGTGGCCAGCAGGATCTGGGCCGTGGAGATCAGCAGCATCAGCCCGCCGAACTGCACGAACATCGAGATCGTGTCGACGTCACTCGTGACCCGGGAGACCAGCGACCCGCGGCGCTCAGTGCTCTGGGTCAGCACCGACAGGTCGTGAATGTGCCGGAATGCCGTGGTGCGCAGGGTCGCCAGACCCGACTCTGCCGCGGTGAACAGCCGGACGTTGACGAGGTACTGCGCGACGCTGGTGACCAGCACGACCAGCGCCGCGAGGCCGATGGCCACGGTGACGAAGCCCACGTCAGGGCCGCCGGCGGCCAGGATGCCGCGGTCGGTGGTCTGCTGCACCACGAAGGGGATCAGCACCCGGCCCACCGTGGCCGCCAGGGCCAGGGCGACGGTCAGCAGCAGGCCGACCCGCAGCTCAGGGGACAGCTGCAGACCGCGGCGCAGCGTCGCCAGGGTGCCCAGGTGCGAGGTCTCGTCGATGCGGCTGCCCGTGTGGGAGTGGTCCTGGGCGGTGGAGCTCACGATTCCTCCCCCGCGGCCAGTGCGCTGCGCTCCTCCGCCTCGCGGCGGTAGGCGCTGACCAGGTCGAGGTAGCCGCGGCATCGACCCACCATCTCTGGGTGGCTGCCCTCGTCGACAACCCTGCCGTGCTCGAGGTAGACGACGTGGTCGGCCAGGGTGATCGTGGCCATCCGGTAGGCAACCACCAGCACGGTCATGCCTTCCCCGAGCTCGCGCAGCCCGGCCAGGATGTCCTGCTCCACCCCGGGGTCGACAGCGCTGGTCGCGTCGTCCAGGACGAGCAGCCGGGGTCGTCGCACGATCGCCCGGGCCAGCGCGATGCGCTGACGCTGCCCCCCGGACAGCGACCCGCCGCCCTCCCCGACCCGGGTGTGCATGCCCTCGGGCAGCTGGGCGACGAAGTCCTGGGCGCGGGCGATCCGCAGAGCCTCGGTGATCTCATCGTCGCTGTGGTCGCCGCCGAGGGAGACGTTGCCTCGCACGGTGTCGTCGAACATGAACGTCTGCTGGGCGACCAACGCGGCGCTCGCAGGGAGGGCGCCGTGCCGCACCTCGCGCAGGTCGGTCCCGTCCATCCGCACCTGGCCGGAGTCCGGGTCGACCAGGCGCAGCGTGACACTGGTCAGGCTGGACTTGCCCGAGCCGGTGGGTCCGACCACGGCGGTGGTCGAGCCGGCCGGCACCTCCAGGGTGACCCCGCGGATGGCCGGCACCCTCTCGACCTCCTGCGCCGTAGGCCCCAGCCCCGGGTCGTGCTGCTCCCCCAGCACCTGTCGGTCCTTGTGCACCACGTAGTCGAAGTGCACGTCCTGCAGTGTCGGTCGGGCGGGGCCGCTGGAGTCGAGGGTCGCCGGGCCGTAGTCCATCGAGCCGCCGGCGCGCAGCACGGCGTCGACCCGGCGGTGGCCCACGACGGAGCGGGGGATCTCGGCCAGCACCCACCCGAGCGCGCGCACCGGGAAGGCCAGGATCGAGAACAGGAAGGCGATCTGCACCACGTCGGCCGCCACGAGGTCACCGGAGGCCACCCGCGCGGTGCCGACGCCCAGCACGGCCAGGGTGCCCAGGGTGGGGATGGCGTCGATGGTGGGCTCGAACACGCCCCGAGTCCGGCCGACGTCGATGAGCGAGTCCCGCAGCTCATGGGTGACCACCCGGAAGCGGTCGCTCTCCTGGGCCTCCCGCCCCATCGCCTTGACGACCAGACCGGCCTCGAACGACTCATGGGCGACCTCGCTGATCTCCGCCCGCAGCTGCTGGGCGCGGGTCACCTTCGGCGACATCACCCGTTGGAAGACCAGGTTGGTCGCGAACAGCAGGGGGAAGACGAGCAGTCCGATCAGGGCCAGGAACCCGTCGACCGCGGCCATCTGGACCCCCGCGATCACCAGCATCACGATCACCCCGATCGCCATCGGCAACGGGTTGAACACCTGCCAGGTGGCCTCGATGTCGGAGTGGGCGTTGGACAGCAGCTGGCCGGAGGGATGCGCGTGGTGCCAGGTCAGCGGCAGCCGGAGGTACTGCCGGGTGACCCGGCGCCGGTGGTCGGCCTGCAGGTTGAACCCCGCGATCGTAGCCGTCACCCGCCGCAGGATGACGCCGATCACGTTGACGACCAGGATCAGCGAGAGCAGCCCGAAGATCGCCCACAGCGCCGCGGACTCCACTTCGCGGGCCTGCACCGCCGGGGTGATGTAGGTCTCGGTGAGATAGCCGATTGCCCAGGCGGTTGCCACCGTGGCCCCCGCCCACAGCACCGCCCCGAGCACGGCGATGCTGACCCATCCCCGTTGCTGCCGCATCCCCGACCAGATGACGGCCAGGCCCTGCCGCAACACCGCGCGGGTAGCCGGCGGGGGCTGGACGGGTCGGGACGCGGAAGCAGCCGTCATACCGGAACCGCGGACATGGTGAACAGGACACCTCTCGGTCGATGATGGGGGAGCACCCAGATTTTCGCACGCGGCTCAGACATGCCTGACCGGGTGGTGTTGGATGGCAGACATGAACCTGGCTCGTCGGCACCGGCACGTCCTGTGCGATACCGCTCAGGCCCTCGGCCCCGACGCCCCCACCTTGTGCGAGCCCTGGACCGTTCGGGACCTGCTGGCGCACCTGGTCATCCGCGAACGTCGGCCGGACACCTGGCCGGGCATCCTCGGCGGGGTTCTGCAGACCCGGACCGACGCCGTGCAACAGCAGGTCGCGGCCGGCGACCTCGACACCTTGCTCAGCTGCGTGCGCCAGGGGCCGCGGTGGTCACCGACCGCGCTGGGCCGGGTCGACGACATGGTCAACACGACCGAGTTCGTGGTGCACCACGAGGACCTGCGCCGCGCACAGCCGTCCTGGGAGACTGTTCCTCCGGACCAGGAGAGCGCCCAGGCGCTGTGGGCCAACCTGTGCAGGATGGGCCGGCTGCTCTACCGCTCCAGCCCCGTCGGCGTGGTCGCGGTCGCACCCGGGCACGGCAGGAGGGCGCTGCGGCGACCGCCGCCCGGCCGGGGCACCGTCGTCCTCACGGGCAACCCGCTCGAGCTCACGCTGCACGCGTTCGGCCGCGACCAGGTCGCCGACGTGCGCCTGGACGGCGATGTCGCGGACGTCGCGGCGCTGGCCGGCGCCGAGCGCTCGGTGTGAGCGGGCAGTGACCGGCGGGGGTGCCGGCCATGCTGACACGACGCAGGCTGCCGGCGACCTCGCGGAGCGACTGCTGCGCTCGCGGGGCGGCTCCCCCGGTCCGCGGTTGCTCGGCATCGACGGCCGTAGCGGCACCGGCAAGACCACCCTCGCCAGTGCTGTCGTGGTCGACCTGACGCGACGCGGAGTCACCGCGCCGTGCGTCCACATGGACGAGCTGTATGCCGGCTGGCAGGGTCTGGGGGGGGGGGCTGCAGCACCGCACCGGCAAAGGCTGGCCCCCCC